>CAZEDK010000036.1:0-18337 GCA_964511025.1 uncultured Candidatus Peribacteria bacterium
TCCAATCTTATTCCAAATATTTTTTCTTTTTCATTAAGTTTCAAATTTGTTCTTGAAGGAATTTCATCTTGCAAATCTTCTTTGATTGAATTCAGCCAAATTATTATTTTTATAAGAAAAGCACTCTCATTATAAGAGAAAAAATCTTTTTTTATAAAATCATTCAATTTTTCTAAATCGAGGTATTTTGATGGAGCAAAAACTGTATTTTTAGATGATTGAAATGCTGGGATGCATTTTATATTTTCAAAGTTATAATTTATTATTTTTGTTGTGTTTTTCTGAACATCAAAAGAAAAAACATTTGCAGTTTCCTTAATATCTTTTCCCCAAAATACAAATTCTTCAATCCATGAAAAATCTCCTTTTTCAAAAATATTTTTAATTGTTGCAAAAATTTCTTTTGGAATTTCTTGGATTTTTTTTTGCAAAACTTTCAATAATTCTATGCAAGCCAATGTATCATCAAGTGCTCTGTGTGCATTTTCGTGCTCTATGCCAAATTTTTTTCCGAGTATTTCTAAATTATAAGATTCTTCAGTTGGTAGTAATACTCTTGCAAGTTCGCAGCTATCTAATTTTTTGTTTTTTATTTCAACCCCATGTGTTTTGAGAAAATTTAAATCAAATTCAATGAAATGACCTACGATTGGCAGATCTCCTATGAATTTTATAATATCTTCTTTGATATTTTCTAAATCAGGCGCTTTGTCTACTTCGCTTTGGTTTATGCCTGTTAAATGAATAATCTCATACGGTATCTCTTTATGTGGATTTATAAGGGTTTGATATTTATCTATCACTCCACTGTCATCAAATTTGACTATAGCTATTTCAATTATTTTTTCAGTTTCCGCATTAAGACCCGTTGCTTCAATATCAAGAGCTATGAAAGTTCTTTTCGTATTATTTTCTGCAAATAAACTTAATTGTTTAGACATAATTTTAAAAAAAATCCATTTCAAATCATTTTGATGAATTCATCAAATAAATATTCTGTATCTTTTGGTCCTGGAGAACTTTCCGGATGGAATTGAACTGACATGAATGGTAAATTTTTATGTTTGATTCCTTCAACCGTTCCGTCATTTGCATTTTTGAACCAAATTTTCCAATCTTTTGGTAAAGTTTTATCGTCTATTGTAAATCCATGATTTTGGACTGTTAAGTAACAACGCTCTGTTTCCAGATCGATACAAGGTTGATTCTGTCCCCTGTGTCCATATTTCATTTTGTATGTTTTTGCTCCTGCTGCGATTGCTATTACTTGGTTTCCAAGGCAAATGCCAAAAGTCGGTATTTTTTTTTCAAAAGCTTTTTTTATTATTTGATGAGTCTCATGTATAGTTTCAGGATCTCCAGGTCCATTAGCTATGAAAACGCCATCGTATTTTGTTTTATCTTGAAAAATATCATAATTCCAAGGTACTTGTGTCACGCTTATATTTCTTTTCAAAAAATTTCTAATAATATTATTCTTTGCGCCTGTGTCTATAAAAACTATATGTTTTTTGCCTCTTTTGTAAAATTTTGGTTCTTTGATTGAAATTTCTGCTACCAAATTTCTTTCGTTAGGATCTTCAAATGCTATTTTACTTTTTTTCGATTGAACAATTTTACCTAATGTTGTGCCCTTCTCACGAAGATACTGTGTAAGCTGTCTTGTGTCGATTCCTTGTAGCGCAGGGATATTATATTTTTTGAGCCAATTTGAAAGAGAATCCTTGGCTTGCCAGTGTGAATAATTTTCTGAATATTCGCTGACGATAAGTCCTTTTATCCATGGACGGCTGTGTTCAAAAAATTCTTTTAATCCGGTATCGTTATTTCTCAGTTCGTCATCAGGCACTCCATAATTGCCGATGAGTGGATAAGTCATGACCAATATCTGCCCATGAAAAGATGGATCAGTAAAACATTCAGGATATCCAACCATTCCTGTTGTGAAGACAAGTTCTCCGTTTGTATCATTTTCCGCGCCGAAGCTTTCTCCTTTCAGCTCTGTTCCGTCTTTTAGGATTAGGTACATATTTTTAGGATAAAGGAAAAAGGATAATGGATAATGGATAAAGTTCTGTTTTATTCTATGTATGAATAAGTTTTTCATCAAGGGGCTTTGATAAATTCATTAATAATTAATTGCTAAAATACCCAGATATAGGTAAAAATAGGTTAGCTAAAAATAGTATATGAAACTTCCATTTAAGCATCTTCTTACTGCGGGACAAATTAGTCCAGAGATTTTGAAGAGTATTTTTGATCTAGCAAAGTCGATTGAAGAACAAGAGATCATGAAACAAGTTCAGGATGACGTTAGGGTTGGGAATGTTTTTGATAAGAAGATTTTGGCGACGCTTTTTTTTGAGCCTTCTACTCGTACTAGATTTAGCTTTGAAACTGCGATGATGAAACTCGAAGGGAAAGTAATTTCAAATTACATGATGGGGGAAACTTCTTCAGTTACAAAAGGTGAAACACTCTATGATACTGCGAAAATGATTTCCAGTTTCGCTGATATAATAGTGATGAGACATCCTCAGCAAGGATCAGTTGCAGAATTTGCAATTGGTTCTGATGTGCCTGTCATTAATGCTGGTGATGGAGCTGGAGATCATCCAACTCAGGCGCTTCTTGATGTTTATACGATATGGAAATGGAGAAAATATGTGGATTTCAAAAGTGCTTTTGGAAATTTAACTATTGGAATAGTAGGGGATTTGAAAAATAGTAGAGTGGCTCATTCACAGATAGAAATTTTGAAATATTTTGGATCTACATTTGTTCTTGTTGCTCCTAACGCTTTGAAATTACCGCAGAAATATAAAAATATGATGACAGAAAATGACTGTGAGTTTATCGAAACTGAAAATTTGGAAAATGTGATTGGTCAGTTTGATGTTTTGTCTGATACAAGAATTCAACAAGAAAGATTTGAAAGTAAGGAGGAATTTGAAAAATATAGAACTTATTATCAGATTGATAACAAAATGATGACAAAAGCGAAACAAAATATGATAGTGATTGCTCCGTTGCCTAGATTTGGTGAATTGCTTGAAGAGGTTGATAGCGATCCAAGAGCGAAATATTTTGAACAAATTAAGAATGGCGTTGTTGTGAGAATGGCGCTTCTGAAGTTGATGGTGAATTGAAATATATTACAGACCAAAACCGTCACCTATATTGACTGATGTTGGAGCGTTAGATTGCCAATTTGGAGTGATCATTTGTGGTCCTATTGGTTGTCGTGCAGATGTGCCAAAAAGAGAAGGTTTAACTGTGATTGGACCGGATTTGTTTGATGGGTTTTTTAAGGCATCTTTGAACCCGTTTAGTTGGAATTTTGTATTCAGTCTTGAGACTAGTAACCTGATAGCTGTTTTTAATGTGAAAATGTTATCTGTAAGCTTATCAGGAGCTAATCTGGATAGTACATAAATACATTCTTCTTTGTTAAATGAGTCGATTACCATTAAGCATCCCGTACTATTATTATCAGGAAGTTTTGCTAGTATAGATGTGAGCATGTTGTCTTTTGGTGATAGTGCTTCATTGCTATTATGTGATTGCGTTGCGGTAGGCAAGCCATCTGTTCCAAGTAAAGCTCTGATTCGAGAAGAAAATGTGCTACTTTGTGCTTGAAGCAATTGAACTACTGCCTGAGTTAGACGCTCTGAACTCGATGTGTCAGCTTCGGCTAATTTATATCGCGCTGGAGATAAACATTGAAAAATGGCTAATCTAGAATCTATAGCTAGGCTATCTACAAGTATTCGCAACACGGGCTCTTGTTCTTGAGTTGTTAATTCTGGATTTTCTAAAATTGCCTTTAAAGCTTCTTTATCCTCTGGAATGATTTGTCTATCTGCCATAAATTCTAAATTATTTTTAACGCAATCTTGTTATGTTACCATTTTTTGGTTAATTCGTCAAAATCAAAAAGGTAAACAAAAAAGAAAGCGAGAGAATTATACGTATATTTTTACGTTTGTCAAAGATTTTTTAACAAATTTTTAACAAATTGACGAATTTGGGGATCAAACGATTTTTAGTTTGAATAAATACAACCCACCCCAACCCTCCCTTGAAATGGAGGGAGAAAGAAAAGATTTTTTATAGCTGATTTTTATTGTCATGAATTAAAATTAATAATAGAAATTGATGGAAGAGTTCATGATAATCAAAAAGAATACGATGATTTAAGAACATATATATTGAATAATTTAGGTTATAGAATTTTAAGATTTAAAAATGAAGATATTATTAAAAAACCTAAAAATGTTATTGGAAAGTTATATGATTGTTTATAATTGTTATATTTAAAGTCCCTCCATTTGAAGGGAGGGATTTAGCCCGCCTGACCTAATTCGGGCAGGGGTGGGTTGTCTTCGAAGTTAATAAGTTTATTCAAACCAAAAATTGCGTGATCCGAATTTGGTGTTTTTTATTTACTTTCTTTGCTTACTGTATTACAATAAGTATGTAATTCAGTAATTCATATTTTCCGTATGGCTCAAAATATAATTCAAATTTCGTCTAGAGGTCAGATAACTATTCCAAAAGAAATCAGGGATGCTTTTGGGACTAATAATTTAACTTATGATTTAGAAAATGGAGAACTTAGATTGAGACCTTTGCAAACAAGGGAAGAATTTTTTGCTGAGCTTGATTTTTTAGTTGAGGATTGGAAAAAGACCGGAATAAGTTATAGTTTGGAGGAAATAGCAAAAAAATATGACTTATAAGATGATGAATAAAATATATCAAATTAAATTCTCAGATGTTGGAGATCAATATTTTGCATCTTTGAATAAAATAATGCAAAAGAGGGTAATGACGAAACTTCATTTTTTTGCTAACTCAAAAGATCCATTTTTGTATGCAAAGAAGTTAGTTGGTTCAGAAAATAAATATAGATTTAAAGTTGGAGACTATAGAATAATTTTTACAAAACAAGAAAATGGTGAAATTATAATTTTGTTGATAATTAAAGTCGCACACAGGAGAGATGTTTATGAATAATTTATAAATTGGAATCATGCTTTTAATTAAAAATGTAAAAATTGTCAGTCATGAAAGTATTTCTGACATTCAGGATGTTTTGATTCATAATGGGAAAATTGTGAGGATAGAAAAAACGATAAAGGATAAAGGAAAAAGTTTGCAGATTATTGACGCAAAGGGGAAATATTTACTGCCTGGCATTATTGATTGTCATGTGCATTTCAGAACACCGGGTCAAGAATACAAAGAAGATTTTTGTACCGGTTCAGTTGCCGCTTTGATCGGAGGAGTTACAACCGTTTTGGATATGCCAAATAATGTACCACCTGTTTTTACTGCTGAGCTTTTGGAAAAAAAACGTGCAATTATAAGCAAGATGTCGCTTTGTAATTATGGATTTTATTTTGGAACTGATGGTGTGAATTTGGATGAAATTAAGAAAATTAAGAATGTTGCAGGAGTGAAAGTCTATATGAATGTAACTACAGGAAATTTGAAAATTACTGATCCGGAAGTTTTGGAGAAATTATTTAAAGTACCTGCAAGATACGCTCTTCATGCTGAAGGTGAGACTTTTGATTTGGCATTGAAATATTTGTTGCCGACTGAAAATGAAATTTATTTATGCCATGCAAGCCTTAAACACGAAGTTGAAACAGTAAGAAAATTAAAAGCAAAAGGAAATAAAAGAATTTTTATGGAAGTATGTCCTCATTATTTACTTATGACAAAACAAGATAGGATTAAGCATGGAAGTTTCTGTTGTATGAAGCCTGAACTTGCGGATAGTACTGATCAGGAAGAACTTTGGAAAGCTTTGAAAGATGAAACGATTGATATTATTGCAACAGATCATGCGCCTCACACTAGAGAGGAAAAAGAACAAGAGAATCCTGCATTTGGCGTGCCTGGAGTCGAATTTAGTTTGCCTCTTATGCTTAATGAGATAAATAACAAAAGACTTGATTTAACTGATATTGTAAGACTTATGTCATATAATCCTGCAAGAATTTTTGGAATCAAAAATAAAGCTGAAATAAAAGTTGGACATGATGCGGATTTAGTTATGATCGATTTGGATTTGCAAAAAGAAATTTTACCGAATGATATTTGGTCAAAATGTGGATGGTCGCCTTATATTGGAAAAAATGTGAAAGGATGGCCTATTATGACAATTAGGTCAGGAGAAGTTATGATGAAAGATGGTGAAATTGTTCGAGAAAGTTTAGGTAAGGAGGTCGAATTCAATTAAAAAGACTTATCGATCATGACAACTATTGTTCCTGATAAAAAAGCAATACATATAGAAGCAAACATCCAAGCTCTTGTAAAGTTCACAGTTACATTGTTTCTCGCTTCGTAGATTTCTTGTAATTTTTTTTGATCACTACGTATTTCAATTTTGAGGTCTTTTATTTCATCTTTTAATTCGATTCTAGTATCTCTAAGTTCTATTTTTGTATCGTGTATTTCAATTTTCATATCTTTAATTTCTCCTTCTATTTTGTCAAACCTAGAATCTATCAGTTCGAACCTGGAATCTATCTGTTCGAATCTGCCATCAATCTCTTCAAATCTATTATCTACTGAAAAGAATTGTTGTTTGATAATTTCAAAATTTTCAGTGTGAACCTGAAGGATCTGTAATATGAGATCGAGTTTTTGATCTTGTGTTTGTATTTTCTTAAGGATTATGGGTAACGGAGATATTTTACAGAAAAATGTTTGTAAGAGTCAAATTTTTTAAGTAAAGTTGTTTTGCTTAATTTAAATATATGATTTCGCAAGAAATAGCACGTATCTTACTTGATACAAAGTCAGTAAAATTATCGACGAATCCTCCTTTTACCTATACTTCAGGTATTAAATCACCTATTTATTGTGATAATAGAAAATTGATTTCTTTTGTTGTGGAAAGAGAGAGAATTTTGGAAGGATTCATTTCCATAATAAAGAATATGCCTGTTCAGCCCGATGTTCTTGGTGGCACAGCGACTGCAGCCATACCTTGGGCGGCTTTTTTGGCTGAAAAATTAAAATTAGCTATGGTTTATATTAGACCTGAACCAAAAGGACACGGAGCCGGGAAACAGATAGAAGGCGTTTTAACAGAAGGATCAAAAGTGCTTATTATTGAAGATTTAATTTCTACAGGTGGCAGTTCAATTAATTCAGCAAATGCCATTAGAAATGAAGGCAAATCAAGCGTATTGGGAGTGCTTGCGATAATGACTTATAACATGCCTAAGGCTATTGCGAATTTTCAAGATGCTGTTGTCAATGTACAAGTTCTTACTGATTTTGAAACTCTTATGTCGGTTGCCAAAGATAGTGGAGCTTTGAATGAGCAAGACTATCAGCTTGCTTGTGAATGGAATAAAAATCCTGAAAATTGGACTGTTTAGGATCTTTATTCTTTATTCTTTATTCTTTATCCTTAAATGTATGACTCATTTTGCAGATAGGCTTATCAAACAGATAGAAAAAAAAGGATCTTCAATTTGTGTTGGTCTTGATCCAAGGCTTGAACAGATACCTGGTTTTATCATCCAAAAATATATAGAAAAGGAAGGATCTACTCTTAAGGCAGCAACTGAAGCGATTGTTGAGTTTAATAAAGGCATTATAGATGCAGTTGTTGATCTTGTGCCGTGTGTGAAACCTCAAATAGCTTTTTATGAAATGTTTGGATTTCCTGGGTTTTGGGCGTTTCAAGAGACGTGTGCTTATGCAAAAGAAAAAGGATTGATAGTTATTGCAGATGCTAAGCGTAATGATATTGGCTCAACAGCCAGTGCTTATGCAAAAGCGTTTTTGGGAAAAGTTGATGTTTTTGGGCAACAGATGGAAATTATAAATTGCGATGCTATGACTGTGACGCCTTATCTTGGCTTTGATGGTGTTAAACCTTTTATTGATGAATGTAATGGGACAGGTAAAGGCATCTTTATTTTGGTAAAAACTTCAAATCCTTCTTCAGGAGATTTGCAAGATAGGCATGTTGATAATTATAGTCCACTCTATGAAATGCTTGCAAATCTGGTTGACAGTTGGGGGAGTGATGAAGTTGGCGATAGCGGATATTCAAGTGTGGGAGCTGTTGTTGGTGCTACTTATCCTGAACAAGCGAAGGCCTTGCGTACGATTTTGCCAAATACAATTTTTCTTGTGCCCGGTTATGGAGCTCAAGGCGCTACGGCAATGGATATAAAGTATTGCTATAATACAGATGGACTTGGTGCTGTTGTTAATTCTTCTCGTGGAATTACTTTTGCATACGAAAATGATAAAAAATATAAACCTGAAAATTATGCACAAGTAGCTAGGGAGGCTGTTGTTCTTATGAAGAAAGATATGAATAGTGTTGGGATACAATAGGATTTTCTAATATTCTGAACAGATTTTCAAAATCTGATATTTCAAGATTTTCGGGTCTTAAATTAGGGTCTATTTTTGTTGTATTGATAAGCTCTAAAACTTTTTCTTTTGAAATGCCTGCGGCAGCTAGACAGTTGTTAAGTTTTTTCCTTGGGTTTTTGAAAACTCTTACTATGAAAGCAAAGAATTTGTCAATTTTTTCCTCTGTGTCTTTTGAGATTAATGGTTTTTCGTAAACTGTTATTTTTAAAATTGCTGACTTAACTTTTGGTTCCGGATAAAAAGAATTACTTGGAACAATGTCTATAATTTCCGGTTGTCCAAAAATATGTACATTTATACTCAGAACTGAATGTTTATTTTTGTGTTCTTTTAGTTTGCAAATTTTTTCAGCTACTTCTCTTTGAGTTAGAAATACAATGATTTTTGGTCTGAATTCATTGCGTAAAAATTTGTTTAAAAGTGGAGATGTGATGTAATATGGAATATTCGCTATTACTTTGTAATTTAGAACTGAGATCTCAAATTTAAGAGCGTCTTCATTTAAAACTTTTAAATTATCAAATTGAGCAGTTGTTTCTTTTAGAATTGGTATTAGGTTAATGTCTCTTTCAATTGCAATAACATTGCCTGCATTTTTGCACAGTTCATGCGTTAACACTCCAAGACCTGGTCCTATTTCTATTATGGTGTCATTTTTTGTAAGTTCTCCGGCTTCCACTATTTTTTGCAAAACAGTACTGTCAATCAAAAAGTTTTGCCCAAGTTTTTTTTGCGCCCAAAAATTATGCTTGATCAGTAAATTTTTTATTAATTTTATCAACTATTTACAAACTTCTTCATAATGTAGTTCTGAATGGTCTGTCCAGTATGCACTTCCCGGATGATCACATGTATACTGTTCCCATAAATCAGAATGAATAGACCAAGTGCCTGCAAGAGCAATGTTGCTAACGAATAAACTGCTAATCATTGTTAAGTTTAACAATGCTATAAACTTTTTCATTTTAGAAAAGTTAAAAAATAAATATTTAAAGTGCGTTGATTCTATAAGTTCAAATCAGATAAAACAACTGGAAAATATGACAAGATATGGACATATTTAAAAATTGATTTCTAGTTGATTCGTATGAGTTTAATTTGCTCAGTATGTCCGCTAATTATAGATATATTTTGTTTAGAAATTTCTAATTCTTTTGCAAGAAATTTTATTAATTCTTGGTTTGCTTTGCCTTTTTGCGGTGGAGCTTTTATACGAATTTTGTAAGTTGGTCCTTCTTCCATTTCTAATATTTCAAGCACTTCATTTTTTGCTGAAGATGGAATTGCTTTTACCCTGAGATATAGTGGTGTTTTTGCATTTTGCTCTGTAAATATTGAAGCAAATTTAAAATTATTCAAAATGTTCTTGTTTAAGATTTGATTGTCTTAATATAGATTTCAGTGTTCCTGCAGGAATTTCTTTTTTAGGATGAGGTACGATGACTGTTAAAGAATTTTTTCTAAATTTACAATGGCTACCTTTTTGTGAAATAAATGAAAATCCATTAATTTCCAATATTTTAATAATATATTTCGATGAATATAATTTAGGCATATTGAAAATCTGATTCAATTATTTCTATTTTATCGATTTTTAATATCTCTTTTGGTGTTTCGTTTGCAAAATATAATTCTAATGCCTCATTTAAATTTCTTATAGCTTCTTCTTTTGATTCTCCAAAACTTGATATGTCAACATTTAAGCACTGTGCAACGTAAAATTTTCCCTCATGCCATATTATATTTTGTAATTTTTTTATCATAACGAGTTATAAGAGTACTTGTTAAGTATATTATTGTATACTTCTAAGTGCAAATTTCATTTAATTTATTTTCTTTAGTAGCTTGCTTGATTTCCATTGCAATTCTTTCTCCGTAACTTATTGATTTCCCATATAGATATCCGCTTTGTGGTGTGAAGCGTGTTCCTGGAGACCCAGGTATTCTCATACTTACATCAAAAATTACTAATTCTTCTCGTCCATTTTCTGAAGTTACAGCTCCTTGAAGCGCAAATGCACCAATGATTCCCGGTGAGAATTCTTTTTGTGTAACTTTGACAAATTTCTCACCCATATCAAAAATTTTCTCAATTATTGATTCTTTTGTAGTTACATTATAATGTCCGGTTTCAATCATTGTAGGTTTCATATATTTCAAAACTTCTAATTGTTCCGTTGCAGGCAATCTCAAAACTCCATCAAGATTAGTTTGTCTTCTTGTATCCGTTCCCATTAATTCAAGTTCTTTGTTTAAACTGGAGTAGAAATAATTAAAATTTACATGCGCGCCTATAATGTATTCTTCAATTACCGCATCGTGAAGACTTTTTTCAGTAATTTTGCCTTCTTTTATCATTTCTCCGGATTTTTTTTGAAAGTCGTTATATGAATTTGCCAAAAAAAATGCTCGTTCGTATCCTCTGAGTGCTTCGTTTGTTTTTACAATAACTAACTTATCTATATTTTTTGGATCTTTGTAAATATGGGGAATCCTTATTCCTGCTTGTTTTAATAGATAATATTGATTTTTTTCTATATCTCGTTCTTCAAGTTTTACCATTGATCTTGACCCGTGAATCGGCACAGCAAAATCATTTTCAATCTCTTCGAAGTTGCAATAAACCCAAAAATATCTGTTATGAATGAAGATTGTGTTTAATGCTTGCAATTCTTCTACAACTTCTTTTTTCGTAATGTCAGAAAACTTGTCCAAGCTTATAATGTGGTCTACACAGCCAATTTCATATTCAGCTCTTTCTCTTGTTTTGAAATATTTCGAATAAGTTAAGTCTCTACCTTTTTGACATACAGCTACAGTTCGAAATCCCATTTGCTTTGCTCCATGGCAGACGTCTAAGCCTGAATGGCCACCGAGTACACCTATTGTTATGGCTTCTTTATTATATTTTGAGAGGATTTTTGCAATATCGGTACGCATTGGTTGGATTGTTAATTATTAAATTAATTATTAAATTGTTGTTGATTTTTAATCAAATATCAATATATAATATGATTGTATCAATATGAAAAAGAATCCAAACGGTGTTAGTGCCTAAGGAGTCTTTTTCTTTATATATGCTATTTTCTTTTTTATTCCGCTACTGGCGAGATAATCATAATATTCCGTACCAAGTTTCTTATATAATGAAGAAGCAAATTTTTGATTCGGAAAAAGGATTTTTTCAAATTTTTCTTTCTTAATTAAGTAATCAACAACTTTTTTATAATCACCATCTCCAGATACTAATATGATTTTATCGAAATCTTTATCTATCACAGTTTTCAACATTTCAAATACAATGTCAGTATCTACATTTCCTTTTTTCTGTCCAATAAATGATTCTTTATGTTCTTTAAAAATAACAATAAAACCTGCACGCTGTAAATTATTATAAAGATCTTGTTGTTCTTCGGATATGTATCCCAAAAAATAATAAGCTTCTTCAACATGATATTTGTCTCTCAAGTATATTCTAAATTTTTTATAATCGACACTCCAATTAGCTTCTAACGTTCCTAGATAAAGGTTCTGTCCGTCAATATAAGCAAAATTCTTCAAATTAATATTTATTAATCATAAATTAAGATAAAGGATAAAGGATAAAGGATAAAGATATGAGAAATAAAAAACTTGACAGAGAGAGAGAAGTGTTATCGTGTATATGTATTTATTTTCTAATTTATATTTTATGAATACACTTAGTTATCTTGACAACGATTGTGATGGACCATCAATTAAAGGTTCAGTAGTGAAGGTAGTGAAGTCTCCTGACAACGATTGTGATGGACCGTCATTTGAAGCAATTGTTGCCACAAGAGAAGCTTTGCCTCAAATGCCTCAATAAGTTTCATTTGAAAAGCAGATTGAAAGGAGAGATTTTTTTAATCTCTCCTTTTTTGTTTATTTCAGATCTATTTATTAAATAATTTTTTGTAGTTTTGTAAGAAAACAATCGGATTTAGAAAATATCCAATTTCAAATCTATCAATATCTGTTTTATAATTTTTGGATGTATTATTTTATTTCCATGAAAAGGTACAGTTGCTCTTATATTTTCTTTATTTTTATAAATCATATGACTTCCACTTTGTCTTACTAAAATGAAGCCATTCTTTTCAAGAACCTTGATTAAATCTTTTGCTGTTAATCTTGGAAGCTTTGGCATGATTATATTGCTAATTCAAGTGATGTTACGTTTATAAATTGCGGCTGTTTCCAAGTTTTAAGTTCTTCTTGCTTATCTTCGATGTGAAGTTTGATTGCATCTTCTATATTGGTTAAAGCTTCTTCATACGTTTTTCCTTGACTATAGCAACCTTGAAGTTGTGGACAGTAAACAAAATAACCATCACTATCTTTTTCTATAATAATTGTAAAATTATACTTAATTTGCATATACATTTTTTTAAAAGCTATTAAACATTATCATTGTTTTTTAAAAAATAAGCTAAATAAAACTTGACAGAGAGAGAGAGATGTTATCGTGTATATGTATTTATTTTGAAAAATATTTTTATGCAAAAACAAGGATGTTCTATCCCAGAATTTGTTTTATATTGTGCAACTTCTAAAGAACCTGAATGTGGTTGTACTCTTGACGAACTACAAGCTCAATTAGATCGAGAAGGCTTGAAGCATTTAAGTTTAGTTGATGCTAGCTGTTATAAATATGCATTTCAAACGTCTGATAGAAAAGAACAAAAAGGTAAATTAGTATTTGTATTTGAAGACGCTACAAACTTAGAAGCGGTGAATCAAGAATCAAGATCTAAATTAATGAAAGTTTTAGAAAAATTAAGTGTTGATTTAGATAAATATGAAGTAAGAATTGCAGCAAAAGATGCCTTGAGAGTAGCAAATGAAGATAGAGCTGTTGAGAGCTAAGATATATTTCGTATCACTGTTGCAATTTTTCTTTCTAAATCAGTAATTTTTTCAGTTATTACTTGCCAAATGTAAAATCATTAATAACCTGAGCGCTATCAAGAATATGTCTTAAATAAAAAATATCTCGTTTATTCATAAAGTATTTTTTGTTCTTTTAAGATTATATCTTTTAAAAATGGACTTATGCTATTGTAGGTTAGAAGGTCTATTTTTTACCTAAATTTTCTTCTAAATCAAATTTAAGGTCAATTAAATCAAATAATGATTTATTCCCTTTGAATTTAATTAAAATATCAATGTCGCTTTTTTTTGTTTGTTCTCCTTTCGCATATGATCCAAATAAAGCAGCTTTGACTACATCATGTTTCTTAAGAATTTTAACAATATCTTCTTCAAGCATAGACAAAAATAAATCATTGAAAAATTAATTTTACATTAAATTTTGTAAAAATAAAACTTGACATTTTTTATTTCATTTAAAAACTAAATTGAAAGGAGAGATTTTTTTAATCTCTCCTTTTTTGTTTATTTCAGATCTATTTATTAAATAATTTTTTGTCGTTTTGTATTGTGAAATAAAGTTTTGTAAATTTGCAGTATCTGAATTTATTAAATTATTTTTATATTTTACTTCGATAGGTATTACTTCAGAAATTCTATCAATTATAATATCTACTTTGATACCGCTTTTCGATCTGTAATATTTCAAATTTTCACTATTTTCTCCGTTTTTAATAATTTCTGAAATGCAAAATGCTTCAAATAATATTCCCGCATCTTTTCTTAAATCTATTTCGTTAAAATTATTGCAAAAGAAATTTCTAACACCATTGTCTAGAAAATATATTTTTGGCATTTTTGAAATTTCTTTATTTTTTCTTTTAAAAAAAGGTTTCAGCTTCTCTATAAGAAAAGTTTCTTTTAGAATTTCACTGTAATCAATTGCTGTTTTTGTATCTATAGATGCAATTTGGGCAATTTCTGAGAAATTTGTCAGTCCGCCATTGTTGATACTTAAATATTGAATTAATGTTTTAAAATTGCTTATTTTTGATATATTCAAGTAGTCTATTAAATCTTTTTTGATATATAAATCAAAAATGTCATTTAGAATTTCAATTTTTATTTTTTTATTTTTTTCAAGTACTACTGCAGGATAAGCTCCGTATATCAGAAATTCATTTAATAATGCTTTGAGCTCTGGTATCAAAGAAAAATAATTATTTATATTTATTTTATTTAAATTATTTATTTTTTTTATTAAATTTTCTTTTTCTTTGAAAATGAGAAATTCGTTGAAAGACAATGGATAAATGTGCGTTATATGTTTTCTTCCAGATAAACTTTCCTGAATTTTGTTTTTTATTGTTAAGGAAGATGATCCTGAGGCATAAATTTTTATATTGTTAAAATTGTCATATATGTTTTTCATTACTTTTGTTAAATCTTTGTAATTTTGAAATTCATCTAAAAATATATAAAAGAATTTTTTTTGTTTTTCTTTAAATCCTTCAAGCCTTAGAGTGTTGATAAAATTTTCATAGGTTGAAACTTTTTCAAAATTACTAAAAATATCCAAATCTAAATAAAGTCCTCCAAGCACTTTGTTTAGTTCTTTTAAAATAGTTGTTTTGCCTACTTGTCTTGGACCGATTAGTATTGAGATTTTTTTGCTTTTATTCCCTTTGAGGATTTTTTGAAATGAAAATCTGTATTTCATGAAAAACTTTTATGGAGTAGTGGTCAATAAAAGTCTAAACTATTATGGAGTAGCAGTCAATAATAGTTACGACTCCTTAGGGTCTTGGCAAAAAATAAAACACCTACCTTGCACTATCTTTAGCTTTATTTTCTTTGTTGCAAATCCAGTCATTTATCTCGATAAACTCCTGTATTTGAACAAAAGAATCTAAAACAAAATCTAGCACAATTTAGGTATCTTATTTTTTACCAAGACCCTTATCCTAATATAGTTTCCAATTTTCCTCCCTCAATTGCTTCTTTTATCTCTCTGGCAATTCTTCTACCTGTTGACATTGGCTCGTTGTATCGAAGCCATGTGTATGGAGAGCCCTCTATATATGGATTTGTTCCTGCGACTATTCTTGCTGATATTTCAAAAACATAAATTTCTAGATCTTTTGTAATAATTGATTCTAGACAAAATGGTCCAAATAAACCTTTTTTTGTATAGCGTGTAGCTTCTTTGACTACAGTTTCCCCCATCTCAAAATAGCTACTTAGCATAGATTCTCTAATAACTACAGGAATGTTCCCCATGATTGTGTAGCTTGTTTTGATATTTGAAGCGAGTTGGTCTTTTGCTGTAATGCGACCAATCGAATCAGCATTTGATTCATAACGTTTATCAAAACTCATTATCTCTAATTCATTGTGAATATTTGAGTGGAAATAATGACAGTAAATAGGAGCGCCAACTATATATTCTTGTATTGCGTAATCTTTTTTATGTTGAGGATATTCTTTCATTCTTTCATAAAATTCATCTGGATTATTTGCGATAAAATAGCCTTCGCCACCTCTTGCGCCATGAAATTTTACTATTACAGCTCGATCTATTTCTTCAGGATTTGTAAAAACTTTTGGCATTTTTAAGCCTGCTTTTTCCAGCCACATTCTTTCTTTTGTTCTATCTGATTCGTATTCGAGAATTTCTTTGTTGCCGTAATGCATCATTTTTATGTTTTTTATTCTTTCTGGTCCTATATAACTCACGAATGATCCGTGTGGTATTACAATTGCATTTTTTTTCATCAATTGTTTTTCTACTTTGAAAAATTCTTCAAAAGAATCTATCTCTATTATTTCATCTGCAACTTTGTAGCTTTTGTAAGGTTTGCTTTGTCCACGCATTGCAATTGCTATTGTGTGAAAACCTTCATCTTTTGCGCCTTTCAGGATCTGTAAACAACTGTGGCTTGCTATTGTGCAAATACAGTAATCTTTTATGTTTTTTGATGTTGGTTGAGATTCTGTCATCTGAATAATTCAATTTTTGATATTCTACAAAATCGTGAGCTGTTAGTACATAGAATTTTAATCTATCATTCTTATATGTCTTATTTCTGTCCAAAATAGTCTTTTTACTTTCTTTGAATGTATTTGTAAAGGATGAAATGTTGATTCTACAATTCTATGCAGATAATAAGTTTTTTTACTGTTAAGTCAATAGTGATATATAACATTTTTCGCAGTAAATTCTTTCTTTTCGATCTGCTGAGTATGTTGTTTCTATTTGGCTGTTACATGCTGTACAATTTCTTTTACATAACTTTGGTGAATTACGAAGAGATACTCTGTTCAAATGTCTTTCGTCAGGATGTTTTCTTGGAATTGGCAGGTTCATTTTACGGTAAAAATCCAGTTCAGGTTTTGTAATTTGAAATGGGCGATTTTGTAAATGACGATCCCGTAGAGACAAATTGCAATTTGTCTCTACCGGTAAAATCGCCCAATTTAAGATGTCGTTGGGAATATCTGAAATATTATCTGGTAAAAGATTTGCTGGAATTGTTTTTTCTACCACTGGTAAAGGATTTTCGAAATCGCACCATTTGAACGTCTTCTTTTGTTAAAGGAAAATAATCCATAGCGGCAGTCTCGTTGTATCCAAAAGGAAAGATTGAAATTGGGAAAAATTCGCCCCATTCGGGATACAAATCCCCTAAATCCCCTTTAACAAGGGGACTTTCTGAACTCCCCCTTGTTAAAGGGGGCTGGGGGGATTACTTAATTCTTGAAATTGTTCGAAAAAATTTTTATCAAAATCAAAATTCATTCCATAATCCAATCCGTCAAACTTATCGCTCCACCATATATCTTGCGCATAAACTTTGTAAATTTCATCTTTGCTATACATTGATATTATTTTTTTCCTGCTAAAATCACATTCTCTGTAATATAGATTTCTTTCATTTCTGAAAGCCAGTCTTCTTTGTTGTCTGCACTCTGGACAAAGTGTTGGAGGTGGTATTTGATATTTTTTATTGTTAAAAATTGGTGATATCTTGTCATAGAAACTCATGTCATCTGTTGTGATTTCAAAGTTTTTTTTGTTGACAATTTTTGCAAGTTTTTATCATGATATGTTATAATAATTGCGTAAAATAAAGTTGAATATATGAATTATTCAAATATTATAGTAAGCTCTAAAGAAATTATTTTTGGTAAACCTAGGGTAAATGGCACTAGAATTAGTGTTCAACAGGTATTGGCTTATTTGAGCCAAGGTTATAGTTTTAAGGAAATAATTCAATTCCATCCGGAGCTTAAGGAAAGAGATATTAAAGCCTGTATTGATTATGCTAATGATTTGGTTTCTTCTATAAAGATAGTTACGCCATTTTTTAAAACTGCACATGCTTAAATTTCTGATAGATAATAATATTCCATCTCCAGTATGGAATTTTTTGAAAAATGATGGTTTTGAAATTGTTTTAATCAAAGATTTAAATTCAGAAATGTCCGATATGGATTTGATAAAATATGCTGAAAAACACAAACTTTGTATTTTGAGCAGTGACAAAGATTTTATGTACTTGAATTTAGATAAATATAAATTGAATTGCATAATTTTTAGTTTAATAGATCAGAATCCAAATTTGAAAGTAAAACTTTTAAAAGATTTTTTGACTAGAATAAAGAAAGAAAAATATTTTGGTTTAATTGTTTTGAGAAATTAATATACACTTTCCAAATAACATTTCTCACAATAGACAATTTCAGGTCGTTCTTTCGCATAAGTAGTTTTAATCTCCGCATTACATTTCATACAATTTCTATCAAAAAGTTTTCTTGGATTTCGAAGAGCCATGCGATCTTTGTGCCTCTGGTCAGGGCATCTTTTTGGAATCGGAAGATTCATTTCTCGATAAAATTTCAGTTCTTGTGGAATTATTTTGTAAAGTTTTCCTGTTATTTCACATTTTAAAATTGCATTACAAATATCATCTTTAACATCTTTAATATTTTCAGAAATTTCATAGATTGGTCCTTGGTGACTATA
>CAZEDK010000037.1:0-10457 GCA_964511025.1 uncultured Candidatus Peribacteria bacterium
ACTTTACGTCGAAAGCTTTTGAAGCTCATTTGCTGGCAAGAGGATGGAGTAATTGTCAAAAAAAATAATGAAATTGCTGCAATTGAAAGTAAGATACAAGAGATTGAGGATCAGTTAAAATTTATTAGTTCTATAGATATTGAGATCAAAAAGCTTAAAGAAGCTTCAATGCAAATTAAATATGAATTGGATAAACTCGATTTTGACCAAAAGAAAGTATTAGTTAATCTTTTTGTAGAAAGAGTAGAAATGTATAGAAAAAAAAGAAGAGAAGAAGTGGAAAGTTTGGGCAGATATATTCTTTCAGTTCAACCCTCAGAAGTTTGCCAACAGATTAGTAGCAGATAGAACCGCAGAACCGCATCAGAACATAAAAAAAGGACCTTTGAACGACCTTAATGGTGCCTAGGGGCGGAATTGAACCACCGACGCAAGGATTTTCAGTCCTTCGCTCTACCACTGAGCTACCCAGGCTTTCTTAGTTGTTAGATATTAGTTTTTGATTTTTTGTAACTAATTCTAAGTTTGACCTACTCTAAAAACTAACAACTAAAGACCAAGAACTATTTGCTACGAGATTTTAACAAGAGATTATTTGAAATGCAATTGGACTTAATATTAATGAGTTCTTTAACTTTCTCAAGAGGTATAGAATCCCCATTTTTACAGTCCTCAAGACGTTTATCCAATTCGTCAAAAAAATCCTCTTCAGTGTACATAGGCTCAAGGATTATGTTTCTACCAGATCTTTTTGCTTGATATACATAACCTAACTCTTTGCGCCATGCGATAGGAATAGTTATTTGACCTTGCGTTGTTGCTTCTAAAACTGCCATAAATATTATTTTAATAGATCTTGAATTCATTATATCATTATATATTTTAAAAATAAATGGTAACTGCTCACTGCTTTTTCTTTGTGTCATTCCAGACCTGATCTGGAATCCAGTAGGGTAAACTTGTTTGTACTTTCAGCTTGAAACAATTTTTTAAGATTATTGCTGGCTAGTCAACTCACCCCCTTGATCCCCCTCTCTTCCCCCGCCAGAATGAAATCTTTCGGGCTGGTGAAAAGATGGGGCATTATGACTTGTTTTAAGTTCTTAATTTTTTTTACTGATTACAATAAATGTGATTTCCAGATTCAAAAAACTATGATATAAATTGACTAGTTTTCTGAAAAAATAAATGCGTATAGAAAAAGATTCACTTGGCGAGAAAAAAGTTCCAAAAATAGCTTACTATGGTATTCAAACCATAAGAGCTATAGAAAATTTTCCAATTTCCGGAATTAAAGCTGATAAAATATTTATCAAATCGTATGTAATATTAAAAAAAGCATGCTGTCTTGCGAATGAAGAACTCAAACTACTGCCGAACAAAAAAGCATCTGCGATAAAAAAAGCTTGCGATGAAATTATTAATGGCAAATTTGATAATGAATTTCCAGTAGATGTTTTCCAGGCTGGCGCTGGGACTTCTTTTAATATGAATATGAATGAAGTTATCGCAAATAGAGCCGAAGAAATACTAAAAGGCAAAAAAGGAGAATACAAAATCATCAATCCAAATGATGATGTCAATATGGCTCAATCTACAAATGACACTTTTCCAACTGCGATGCGAATTGCTATTTTGATGAAACTGCAAGATTTTGAAATAGCGATTAATAATTTGGCAAAAAGTTTGCTTAAAAAAGGAAAAGAATTTGATCATATAATTAAATCAGGAAGAACGCACTTGCAAGACGCTGTCCCAATAAGGCTTGGTCAAGAATTCACAGCTTACGGTCTAACTATTGAAAAATGCCTAAAAAATATCCAAAGAAATAGTGAATACTTAAAAGAACTTGGCATTGGAGGCACGGCCGCGGGTACTGGAATTAATACCCATCCTCAATATAGAAAATTAGTAGTTAAATACCTTCACAAAGAGACTAAAATCAAATTTACAAACAGTGCAAACTTGATAGAAAGCATGCAAAGCCAAAAAGAGTTAAATTTTATATCAAGCGCGATAAAAAATTTGGCAATTGAAATTTATCGAATAGCATCTGATTTGAGACTTCTTGCCTCAGGTCCAAATACAGGATTTGCAGAAATATTACTACCAGCAGTACAGCCAGGCTCTTCAATCATGCCCGGCAAAATTAATCCGTCAATTCTAGAATGCGTAAACATGGTATGTCTGAAAATAATTGGATCTGATCATACTGTTTCACTCGCAGTCGCCAGTGGACAGATGGAACTAAATGTATATATGCCTTTGATGATTTATGAAACGCTAAACTCTCTTGAGATTTTCAAAAATACAATCAATATAATGAATGAAAAATGTATAACAGGAATAACAGCTGACAAAGAAAAATGTGAAAACTATGCTATAAAAAGCCCAAGTATTCTCACTGCACTAAATCCAATTATAGGTTACGCAAAAACAGCAGAAGTAGTAAAAGAATTTATCAAAAATGGAAAATCTATCAAAGAAATCATTTTGGAAAAGAGCATTTTGACAGAGAAACAGCTGGAAAAAGTCCTAGATCCAAAAAGATTAACAAAACCTGGAATTTCGAAAATTTAAGAAAAAACATGCATATAGAGACTCATTACTTTTGATCCTATACGACCAGAAAGTACATCGTAGGGCGTATCAAAACCATCATGAGAAGCATTTTCACCTATAAATATTTGCGTAAATAATTTTTGATATTTTGTAGATTTTTTGCAAAGCTTCCTTGCAATCAACTGCATAATTTGATGAGTAATTTCTTCATTTAAATAATCGAAGGAATGTGAATATTTTATCCGCACCGAACTAATATCGGATTCTTTTGCGGTAAGGGATGGTGCTTCAAAATATTCCAATATACAATCCCCTATCAAATCCTCATTAATATCAGTAATCATTAAATGGAGCTCTTCTTCGGATATATTATTTTCTTTTTTCATGTTCTTTTTTTAAATTTCTAATCTCAAGATCTAAGAAATATCCAAGAACTACTCGTATTATGACTATCAAACCTAACTGTAACAAGCGTTCCATATCTGTCCCCAAAAATGTTTCAATCACATCCTTGCCAATAGAAAAATCCAATGAAAGCGCCATATATGCCATCAGATGTTGCCTTACTGAATCAAGTTGAAATTCTTTGCACCCTTTCTTTATTAACATTGTCAAAATTTCATATACAGCAGAAAAAGCACCAAAGACAATTGTTGCCATGCCTATTAACCCAATAATATAAGCCGCTTTTTCAAAAACCAAATCAAATATTTCCATTTTTTTGTGATTATATCACTTTATTATATCAGAAATATAAAATTTCGGCTAAAGATTTTTTGCAATGACGTTAAGTGCAGAACCTGCCTTGAACCATGAAAATTGATTTTCGTTGTAACTTTGTTTCACTTCAAACTGATCTTCTGTACCATCATTGTGAGTGAGTATAACTTTAAAATTTTTCCCAAGTTCAAAATTTTCAAGCCCAACTATGTCAATATTGTCATCTTCTCTAACTTTTTCGTAATCTTCTTTATTCACAAAAGTCAAAGCAAGTACGCCCTGTTTCTTCAAATTACTTTCATGAATACGTGCAAAAGATTTTACAATAATAGCTTTGACATACATATGTCTTGGTTCCATTGCGGCATGTTCACGACTTGATCCTTCACCATAATTTTCTTCACCAAACACAACAGATCCAAAACCTGCGTTCTTATATGCTCTTGCTACCATTGGTATTTCAAGATATTCACCGGTTAATTGATTTTTTACTTTGTTGACTTCGCCAGTAAATGCATTCATAGCTCCTGTGAACATATTATTTGAAATATTATCAAGATGACCTCGAAGATTAAGCCATTTACCAGCTGGCGAAATGTGATCAGTTGTACATTTGCCTTTTATTTTTATAAGAAGTTTTAATCCTGTCAAATCATGCAAATCCCAAGGTTCAAACCTATCAAGCAACGCAAGCCTAGCAGAATCAGCTAAAACATTTATAAAAACGCTAGATCCATCTTCTACTGGAGCTTGATATCCACTATCTTCAACTGAAAAACCAGCAGATGGCAATTCGTGACCATTTGGCGTTGCAAGCTTCACAGTTTGTCCATTTTCATTAACCAAAGAATCAGTCATCGGATTAAAATCAAGACTACCAGCCAAAGAAAAAGCTGTAGTGATTTCAGGTGATGCTACAAAAGCGTGAGTGTTAGGATTCCCATCATTTCTAGCAACAAAATTCCTATTAAAAGAAGTCATTATAGAATTTTTTTCCTTTAATTCACTTCCGGATCTATTCCACATACCAATACATGGACCACAAGCATTAGCTAAAACTTTTGCACCTGCATTTCTAAGAATATCAAGAAGTCCATCTCTTTCAATTGTATATCTAATAATTTCAGAACCTGGAGTTACTGTAAATTCAGATTTAAATTTCAATTTTTTCGAGCCTGCATCTTTGACAATAGAAACACAACGACTAATATCTTCATAAGATGAGTTTGTACAAGATCCAATCAATCCAACCGACAATGTTACCGGCCAACCTTGCTCTTTGACTGCAGCTTTGAATTTGGAAAGTGGCCATGCCAAATCCGGAGTAAATGGACCATTAATATAAGGCTCCAAATCTGATAAATTAATCTCTACAACTTTATCAAAATATTTTGCTGGATTCTCACAAACTTCTTTATCAGCTTGCAAATGAGAAATGTTTTGATCAGCTAAAGTTGCTAGATCAGCTCTACCTGTAGCTTTCAAATATTCTGAATTTTTAGTATCATACGGAAATATTGAACAAGTCGCGCCTACTTCAGCACCCATATTGCAAATAGTTGCTTTACCAGTTGCAGAAATACTTTGAGTCCCTTCCCCAAAATATTCAATGACACAATCTGTCCCGCCTTTTACTGTAAGCTGACCTGCAAGAGCCAAAATTAGATCTTTTGCGCATGTCCAACCACTCATTTTTCCTGTTAATTTCACACCTATAATTTTTGGCATTTTAAGCTCCCACTCCATACCAGCCATCACATCACAAGCATCAGCACCGCCAACACCAATAGCAATCATTGACAAGCCACCTGCGTTTGGCGTATGTGAATCAGTACCAATCATCATGCCACCAGGAAAAGCATAATTTTCCAACACCACTTGATGAATAATACCAGCACCAGGTTTCCAAAAACCAATGCCATACTTATTCGAAACAGAAGATAAAAAATCATAAACTTCTTGATTTGTCATTTTTGCTTCTTGTAAATCTTCATTTGCTCCAACTTTTGCCTGAATAAGGTGATCACAATGAACTGTTGAAGGTACTGCAACTTTTTGCTTCCCTGCATGCATAAACTGCAACAAAGCCATCTGAGCTGTCGCGTCCTGCATAGCTAACCTATCAACTTTAAATTCAACATAAGAATTAGCTCTTTCGTAATTTTGAATATTTTCAAAATTATAAAGATGCGTATACAAAATCTTCTCTGTAAAAGTTAATGGACGAGCCAAAATTTGCCTAGCTCTTTCAATTCTTTTTGGGAATTTACTGTAAACTTCCTTGATCATATCTATATCAAACACCATATATTAAAATTTTAGATTTTGAATTTTGGATTCTCGATCTTTAATTTAACATTTAAAGAATAAAATTCAAGGTTTAAAGATTAAAAATAAAAGAGTAAATTTCAATTGCAACACTGAAATAGAATTTTAACATGATCAAAGTATTACTTATCGGTACTCATACAAGCTAACATTATAAATGATTAAATGTATCAATAGAAATCTCTAAATCTCTAATTATTTTACGAAGAAGTCCTCTGCCAAGATCTTTATTATGAAAAGGAATTGTGATTGGCTTTTTAAAACTATTCGAACAGTGATTAAGGCGAATATGACTACCGGTTTGTCGAATTTCGATATAACCAAGTTTTTTAACTTTTCGTAATACTTCTTTAGATGTTATAGCAATTAATTTGACCATTTAAATTGACACAGTACTAAAAGTGATAGACTGAGGATTGTAATTTATCATTATTTCTTTGGCATTTTTTTCTTCTAAACAGATTTGTATCACTTCTTGAATATTCTTTAAAGCTTCATCAAGTGTTTCACCCTGTGAATAACATCCATCAAAAATAGGACATTCTACAATGTAATATCCATCTTCATCTTTTTCTACAATAATCGGAAACTGATTTTTTTTTCTCAAAATTTTTGCCATTTGAATTAATTTTAATCTACGTTTATTATAACAAAGTTAATACTATTTATACAAATGCTCAACAAAATCAACAAAATCAAAATCAAAAAACTCGATCCAAGTATTTCTACGCCAAAATATGAGACTTCAGGCTCCGTAGGTTTTGATATAGCTGCAAATGAAAACTGTGAAATTAGACCAGAGGAAATTAAATTAATTTCAACAGGTCTTATAGTGGAAGTGCCAAAAGGATATATGCTCATGGCAGTCTCAAGATCTTCCACTCCTCGAAAAAAAGGTCTATTGAAACCTCATGGAGTTGGTATTATTGACCAAGATTACTGTGGACCAAATGATGAGTTAAAAATTCAAGTTTATAATTTTACAGACAAATTTGTGAAAATTGAAAAAGGCGAAAGAATAGCTCAAGGTATCTTTGTGAGAGTGGACTGTTTTGATTTTGAGGAGGTTTCAGAAATCAGGAAAGAAGACAGAGGTGGTTTTGGGTCTACAGGATAGCAATAAGTAACTGCTAATTAACATATATTTGTTTGTAAATAAATTATGAAAAAACAAGATTTTAAAAATGGCAAGATAGTAATTTATAAAACATATGGGAACAAAGTGGAATTAAAAGTAGCATTAAAAGAAGAAACAATTTGGCTTACCCAAACTCAGATTGCATCTATTTTTGACTCAGAAAGAAGTGTTATTACAAAACACTTGCGTAATATTTTCAAAGAAGGTGAGCTACACGAAGATATGGTATGTGCATTTTTTGCACATACCACTAAACACGGAGCTATCAAAGGAAAAACACAAACACAAAATGTCAAATTTTATAATTTGGATGCAATTATTTCGGTTGGCTATAGAGTCAACTCTCAAATAGCAACACAATTTCGTATTTGGGCGACAAAGATTTTGAACAAATATCTGGTCAAAGGATATACCATCAATGAAAAATGCTTATTAGAAGAAAAAAACAAATTTCACGAACTTCAAGAAATAATTTTTTTTCTACAAGAACAGTCCAAAAGAGAATTATTAAAAGGACAGGAAATCGAAATTTTGAATTTACTTGCAAATTATTCAAAAACTCTTTCTTTGCTAGAAAAATATGATGAAGGAAGGCTTTGCGAACAAAAAGGAGCAAAAACTAAGTTTATTTTGAAATATGAAGCTTGCCAAAAGATTATCACTGAACTCAAAAAAGAATTAACTTTCAAAAAAGAAACCGGCAATTTGTTTGGGCGAGAAAGAGACGGAAGCTTTAAAGGAATGATCAAAGGGCTGTATCAAACCTTCGACAAAAAAGAACTCTACCCAACAATTGAAGACAAAGCTTCTCATCTACTCTACTTCATTATCAAAGATCATCCATTTTCCGATGGTAACAAGCGCTCAGCAGCATTTTTATTTGTGTATTTCTTAGATAAAACCAATTACCTTTTTAAAAAATCAGGTGAAAGGAAAATTAATGATAATGCTTTGACTGCACTAGCACTTTTGATTGCGGAAAGCGATCCGAAAGATAAGGAAGTAATGATAAAAATTATTAAGAATTTAATCACTGAATATACATAATCACTAGAATAAATCCCATAATGTCGTTACGAAAAAGTTTATCGAGTTTGCAAAATTAGAAAATTTATCTTTTTGAAAAAAAATTATGAAAACTATCCCAATTTACAAATATTTAAGAGCAACTCAAGATCTAATCTATTTGGCAGACATTAATTTTTTGATTTGTCAAAAAATTTACAAATCATTACCAAGAGATAGAACAAAAGCCAATAAATTTCTTTTACTGTCAGCAAACAATGCCTTCAACGAAACAATAGGGATTTTACATACCCTTTTATTCTCAATTGACAAAAAAGAATTAACCATAAAACCTCTTCTTGAAAAAATTATCAACGAAGAAAAATCTACTAGCATTTCGATTGAAGATAAAAAAATTGATAATTTTGTCAAAAAAATATCTGAAGATTATCCATACAAGAATTATTCTTTATGCACTTTGCTTTCAAATAATGATAAAAGGCTTATTGGTGATATCTTAAGGGACATACGTAGCGTAAAAAGACAGTCAGGTTTAAATGATTTAGAAACAATAAAAAAAGAATTTGAACAAAACAAATTTCATAAAATTCGTCATCAGTCAGTAGCACATAAACATAAATTCCTTGATAATCCTGGAGGTGCTGCAAATTTATATTTAAAAGATAGTTATATAGACAATTTAGGAGCAATTATAAAAAAATTGCGTATAAATAGCTACTTTTGGTTTAATTATGAATTGATCAATCCGCATGATAAGATCCTTGATAATTTAGCTCTTTTTTTAGGTGAAAATATTTCTTATGATTAAGATGTCACAAATTCCTATAAAAATTCTCTCTACTACCAATAGCAATAACAATAATACTATTAATAAT
Organism: uncultured Candidatus Peribacteria bacterium; assembly: GCA_964511025.1. Lineage (GTDB taxonomy): Bacteria > Patescibacteriota > Gracilibacteria > UBA1369 > GWF2-33-10 > CAZEDK01. The sequence goes on from CAZEDK010000037.1 coordinate 8,650, forward strand.
TTTGTAAGCTATTCTATATTGCACTGATTTAAAAGAAAAATGATGAGAAAACATATCATTTAATTTACCTGACAATTGAGAATTTTTATAAGGATTTTTTTGAATTTTCAAAATTTCCTCTCGTAATTTAACTTTGAGCTGAGTGTCAGAATTTTTAATAAATTTATGTGCCTGCCTTAAAAATACTATTTCCATTGTTAATTAAAAGTGTCTTCAAAGCTATAACTCTCACCTGTATCCAAATAATGATGAAATTCATTTAAGATAAATTCTTCTTCCTTTCTTTGCAAAAACTCATTCGCATCTAAATAATAGTTTAGAGCCTTATTAACAAAAGCACTTCTGTTTTTGACCTCTTTTACTTTCTGCCAATTGTTGACGGTAAACGAAATTGTTGATCTTGCCACTGCCATATGAAAACAATAATTATTACGAATGTATTATATCGTAACCATCATTCTCATGTAAAGGCAAAAATCAACAATATATAGATCGCAGTAAACAAAGCGGCTCTTTTTAACATTGCAATATAATTTCTTTTGTAAGCAATCTTCTGCCCTTTTAATAGAGCGATTTGAAATCCAAAGATATCCCATGTATAAGTCACAACAATTAACAAAATCAACAAAATAGAAATTCTGAAATCCGAGTAAATAAAATTTGAAAAAGGTTCAAAGAATCGAGCCTCTAAATTCTTAAAATAATCATAAAATACAAATAAAACTGAAAAGTGGAAACACTGATCCCAAATAAAAGCCGTGAATTCATATTGTGGAAATCTTTTTGTAAACTCAATTTTTAGTATATCTTCAATCAAATGTGAGAAATAAACCACCAACAATCCAATTATAAAAACTTTGCTATACAAATACGGCATAACAAATACAAAACTAATCACAAGCAAAATCAACACATGCACCATCGTCCCAAGACAGCTTCTATTTTTCCATTGAATAAGCTTGTTTGATTGCAAAGCGAAATCGCCAATCAAATGTCCAAGTATGAGATATGCGTATAGCATTAATAGTTATGAGTTGTTAGTTATTAGTTGTTAGTTTTATTCTAAGAACTAATAACTAAAGACTAAAAACTAGACCTTAGTGTTTTCATTTTCCTTAATACGCCTCAAACATTCATCGCTTAAGTGAAAAGCCATTTCAGGACTCTTAGATACAAGATTGAAAAAATCTTCTTTTTTTAGTACAAAAATTTCGCTTTCTTCTATTGTTGATATTGTCGCGCTTCTCGGAGCGTCAGACATAAGCGCCATTTCACCAAAAAAATCCCCTTCACCTAATGCCGCAAAAGCATGATTTGCTTCTTGTTCACCTTTTGAAATTTGCACTAAACCTTTTTTGATAATATATAAAGCGTTTGCAATATCACCCTCATGAAATATTTCATAATTTGCCGGAAAATACTGAAGTTCAATTTTTGAAATCACATCTTTATTTTCTGTTTCATTTAATTGTGAAAATAGTGGTATTTGTTTCAGGATTGGAAGTATAGAAACCGCTGAATCGTCACCCATATAATTGTAAAAAATATTTAAATCTGAGAATTATAGCACAAAAAAACTAAAATTCAAAAAAATTAAGAATCGAGCCATCTGTCAAGAATTAATTTTGCACTAATTTCATCTCTGAGAGGATTTTTCTTGAGCTTTTTTTTATTAAAGCCTGATAATATTTCGTCAGCTTCAAAACTACTTAATGTCTCATCCATATAATCTATAGGAATATTTATGAAATCTTTTAACATGGATCCAAACTCTTTTACTTTTTGAGTAAAAAAACTTTCTCTCATAT
>CAZEDK010000037.1:10559-15711 GCA_964511025.1 uncultured Candidatus Peribacteria bacterium
ATAATCTATAGCAAGCACTTTACCCTTTTGTCCAAGATTCATGTTTTTGAAAAAATTCCTAGTTTTTCGCTTCAATTTTTAACTTGATCAATGCTTCTGTCTCTTCATTAAGCACAACCGAAACTTCATAATCACCAAGCTCTTTAATATGAGATTCCATTTTTATATGCGACTTATCGATATCAACCTTAGCTTGCATTTTCAAAGCTTCAACAATTGCTTTTTCATCAACTGATCCATATAAATGACCTTTTTCTGTTGTTGGCTCATTAAATTGCAAAACTACATTTGCAAGCTGAGATGCAATTGCTTTTGCATTAGCGGCAACTTGTTCTTTTTTCATTACTTGTTTCTTTTGAAGCGTTAATGCTTCTTTTTTTGCATTCGCATCAGCTTTGACAGCTAAATTTCTCGGAAAAAGATAGTTATGAAAATAACCGGATTTAACTTTTAGTATATCACCTCTAAATCCAAGTTTAGAAACGTCATTTTTTAAAACTATTTCAATCATATATTTAATGTTACTTTAAAGCCTAGTATTTTTAACATACAAATGATACTTATCACAAGGTCATTTGAAAAACTTATCGAATATCGTACGCGCAATAATATTTTTTCCTCTCTGTCAAGGTAAATATAAAAAATATCGCCCAATTAACTTAAATTTATTACAGAAAATCGTTATCGTTTCTAGGCGGCACAGCTCTGAGAATTTGTGATGATATCAAAAGATTTTCTGAAGATTTGGATTTTGCTTTGGATTTCAAAATTTAACGAGATATTTCCAATTCTGAAACATACCGATCCTGTAATGTTTGCTGGCAAAATTTCTGCTATTTTGAATCGAGCATACACAAAAGGAAGAGATTTTTATGATCTTATTTGGTATTTGAATAAAAAAACAGATATAAGTTTGGAATATTTAAATAATGCCTCAAAACAATCTAAACGCAATTTGATATTTAGAAATAAACAGGATGTATTTGATGCAATTGAAAGTAGAATTGAAAAAGTTGATATCAATCAAATTATAAAAGATCTCAAACCATTTCTTGAAGATGCTACAGAACAACAATGGCTAAATGACTATAAAAAAGTTTTCTATCAAACCAAGCAAAGATATATGAAAGAATAATTAAGGAAAAATTAATGATGTGTGGTCAAAGTTACGAAGAAAATAAACATATACATGATAACATCTCTCTCTCCCTGTCAAGCAGAATTAGAGGAAATATATACTATAATCGTACTATACTTAAAATAGATTTTATCTATAGTGCGGTTTAGATACAATTTAATTTAAAGCAAATGCTAAAATTAGCTAATCTGCAAGCACAAAACGAATGGTGGCTAAATAAAAATTATAAATCACCTGAAAATAAATGGCATAAAAGAGATTTGTTTTTTATTTTGCAAAAAAACTTAAAACATTCATTAGCTTTAAATATTGTTGGATTACGCAGAACAGGTAAAAGTACTATTTTAAAACAAATTATTAATACTTTACTTGAAAATAAAATCAATCCACACAATATATTTTATTTTTTATTTGATTATCCAAATCAGATACAAAGTCCTGAATTTTTAGACGAAATTTTATCTATTTATTTACAAGAAATCCTTAAAACTAGATATGCAACTATAAAAGAAAAAATATATATTTTGTTAGATGAAATTCAATACATTGACAACTGGCAATCTATATTAAAAAGATATTACGATCTTTCTAATAAGAAAATTAAATTTATCATTACAGGCTCTCAAAGTCTTCTTTTAAAAGAAAAATCAAAAGAAAGTTTGGCTGGAAGAATTTTTGATTATTATTTGCCTCCCCTTTCTTTCAGTGAATTTTTGATGATAAGCAATCACAGAATTAAAGCATTTCAAAATCTAAATTTATTTGATTTAGATAAGCATTTTTTTGATTTAACAAATTATAATATTGAATATGGACAAAAACTTTATGAGTTATCAAAAGGATATATTTTGTATGGGCAATTTCCTGAATGCCAATTTCTTGAAGAAGAGCAAAAATATGAATATATTACACAGTCAATATTTGGAAAAGTTTTGGAGGATTGTATAAAAATTCATAAAATTGATAAAGTTAATGAATTTAAAATGACATTTTATCAGTTATTAAATAATGTAAGCAGTATTTTTGAACTGCAAAATATTGGAAGAGAGATTGCTTTATCAAGAATTACCTTAGAAAAATATTTTGAATATTTTGAGAAAAGTTATCTTTTTCAAACTTTATTCAGATATAACAAAAGTTTAATTAAACGCGGCAGAACATTAAAAAAATTATATGCAAGTTCTACCAATTTTTATTGTGCGCTAAATCAATATAAAAAAGATCATTTTGAAGAAGTACCTGAAGTGTTCGGCAAAGTAATAGAAAATATAATATTTAATATATTAAGCGATAAATATAACCATTCAAAACTAAATAACAACTTAAGCTTTTTGCGCAAACAGGAAAAAGAAATAGATTTTTTAGTTTCCGACCTAAAAAATTGTCTTCCAATTGAAGTAAAATTTACAAGAAATATTCACATCAATGATTTAGATTTTCTCGTGGATTTTCTTCAAATTAAAAACTTGGATTACGGTATTGTGATAACTAAAAATCAATTAGAAAAACGACAAATCAACGGTAAAATTTTATACTTTATACCTTTTTATTTAGTAATTTAAACTTGAAAAACTATTCACCTTTTGTCCATTTGCTTATATTTGCAAACCTATCAATTGGGGTGGCAAGATATCCCAAGTTTTCTATATTATATTTTTTATCGACTAAATAATAATATGTCGGAGTATACAGGTATATCGCAGGGATATCGCTAGTTAAGATATCACCAATCGCCTTCAATTTCTCTTGCTTAACAGCAGAATCAAAAGTCCCTCTAATATCCTCAATCAATTGATCCACTCTTATATTTCTGTAATTTGAAAAATTCAATCCTCGTGCTTTTGCTTGACCTGAATGCAGATAAGGGTATAAATCTAAATTATACTCAAGACTTTGACCATACAAAAGTAAATCATAATCACGATCCAATATTTGATATTGCAAAAAATTAAAAGGATAAGCTTCCACAACAATTTCTACACCAACTTCTTTGAATTCAGCTGCGATTTCATCTGTAAGCTTTGTATTCATAATTTGCTGCTGGCTACCCTCTTCATATCTACGAGTAAGCAATCTCAAAGTCAAAGTCTCATTTTCAGCTTTTTCACGAATACCTGTTTTTGGATTTAGCTTCCATCCTTCATCAAAAAATGCACCTTGCGCTTCGTCTCTATTAGACTGGAATATCCAATCACCACTTTGCAATTCAAGTAGCGGAGTGTCAACTATGAAGTCATAAGCTATTTTTGCAATGATCTTTTTTTTATCCAAAGCTTTTTGCAGCCCTATTCTCATTTTTTTGCTTTTTAACAACTTGGAATCAGTATTTATAAACAAAGCCACATATCTTGGAAGTGTATATTTATAAAGACTAAACCTTTCAATATCAATATCTTGAAGCTCTGACGGTGCAAGTCTTGCAACTCCATGAACTATATCAATATTCGCTTTCAAATCCTGCAAAGTTGGAAAAATTACAAAACTAAATCCATTGATAAAAGATTTATCACCTAAATAATCTTCAAATACAACTAAATTTACTCTTGTCGTGCCATCATTTTGACGCAAAGATGAAAATTTATATGGTCCATTGCCTATTGGAGTATTGTTTAAAGTACTCGAATTAATATCTTTTACATTCACATCTTGCCAAATATGTTTTGGCAGTATCCCAATTTGGGTTGTTGTGAAAAAAAATGAATTTTTTTGAGGCAACTTAAACACAACAGTTTTATCATCAATTTTTTCAATTACAATATTTTCAAAAGAACTTTTTAAAATTGTATTAGAAAAATCAGGATTTTGTATAAAATCTTTGTATGTGAATACAACATCGTCTGCCGTTAATGGCTCCCCATCATGCCACTTTGCTTTTGGATTGATGTAAAAAGTATATTCTTTCTGGTCAACACTCAGACTGTGACTAGCAATAGCTTTATTATCAACAACCTCACTATGCAACGGATCATATTTACTTAATCCTTCATAAATGAGACTTGTAATGTCACTATCAATGGGATTTAACTGGCTATAAAGGGGATTGAAAATACTTACATTACCTACCAAACCTTCCACATAAACTGTTCCCTTAAGATCTGTATTAATAGATTTAGATTGCGAATAGCTAAATATTAAATTTAAAAAAATAGCTAAAATAACAATTGTAAAAAATAAAACTGCATATCTCTCTTTTGTGGTTAATGCTTGCAAAATTAGTTTAAAAATCCGAAAAAATTCTTTTATTTGCATACAAATGAACAAATCTCAAACAAAAAGTTTAAGATATATAATTTATTATTGAACTGGCAACAAAGGCAATCATCAATACAACAGTTACATTAAAAATAATTTTTTCAACCCCTCTTCTGCTTGAAAACATTTCTCCACCACTGGAAGATCCACCTATCGAACCAAGACCGGAACCTCTTTGTTGAGCCAAAATAAATATTGTCAACAGGACTCCACTTACAATTTGTATAACGTATAAAATTTGCATTTTTTAAAGTTTAAAGTTTAAATTCTTATAACAAAACGCTCCATCCAATTTGCCACACCAAAAACTATTGCAGCTAACACATAATCAAATTTACCGACAACAATCAAATCTATATCTGCTAGATCAATAACAGCTAAAATTTTATCAAGAGCAAAAAATATAAATCCATTGATAAGAACCAGAAAAAGTCCTGCGGTAAAAAATATAAAAGGCAGTGAAATAATTTTCAGAATAGGCTTCAAAATGCTATTCAAGCCACCAATGACAATCCCAGCGATTATAAAAAACGTAATTCCTCCAGTATAAGTCACTCCAGCAATTAACTTGGTAACTATATACAGAGCAATTATGCTAACTATCAAATTTATAATAAGTTTTTTGATCATGAAAGAGTGAAAACTTTTCGCTACAGAAATATAATGTAAATTTTAAAAAAAGTACAGGTCTAGTCTGCTATAGATTTTTAGACTGTAATCGGTCTGGTTTGCAAAATATACAACACACCTCTCTCATATGCC
>CAZEDK010000038.1:0-14643 GCA_964511025.1 uncultured Candidatus Peribacteria bacterium
TCATTTTCCCCTCATTACTCTTAAATACCGAAATCCATTTTGTTTTTAGTATATATCAAAAAAGATTATTGAGTTGCATAGAGGTGCAATTTGGGTTGATCATTCCACTTTGGGTGGTGCTCAATTTTGTATAAGACTTAAAAAATCAATTAATCACATAGCTTCAAGGAACGCAACTAATTTACTGGGCGGATAATCTATTTTTAATAAATATTTATCAATCTGTTCGTTTGTCCCTTCTTGTTCAAGTTGAAATTGATCGTAATTTGATAATACGATTAATTTTGATTTTGGTAAAATTTGCCTGAGTTTTGGAGCTATATCCAGACCGGATTTTTCTCTGCCTTTTATAGCTTGATCTATCAATATAATGTCTGCTGCGAAATTTTTTGCAACTTCTTCGGTCTCTTCTGCGGTTTTTGTCCAAACTGTTTCATAGCCTGACATCTCAAGTCTTTTCTTGTAAATTTTGCCAAGTGCTTCTTCGTCTTCGAGTAAGAGAATTTTTTTCATTTTGAAAATTATCTAAGCTCAAAATATGCCAATTTTGCTAATCATTCAATATTTATATCTTGAAAATTTATTATATTCCAGTCCTGTCAATCTTTTTGTGGATAATGGTCTTTTGTAGAATATATTGATATTTGAGAGGTTTCTGAGCTAGACTAGCCACGGAAATTAGACTAATTTTTTGTGATAAATGTTTTTTCTGATATACACACTTGTTTTTCTTAGCTTGTTAATTTTTTTCTTAGTCCATTTGGACAAAAAGAAAAGAAGGATAGGTGATGTGAATTTGCCAATTTCTTTCATAATTCCTTGTTATAATGATGCTGAGACGGTGACTGAAACAATACAAAGCATATATAGTTCATGTAAAAATCAATTTGAATTAATTGTTGTCAATGATAAAAGCACTGATAATAGTTTTGAAATTTTAGAAAATTTGAAAGAAAAATATAGTTTTAAACTATTTAATAATAAAATAAATTTAGGTAAATCAAGTTCCTTGAACAGCGTATCAAGTTATGCAAAGTATGAGACCTTGATCTTTGTAGATGCGGATGTGATCGTAACTGATGCAAATATTAAAGATGTTATTTTGAGGTTGAGTTCGAATCAATTAGTAGCGGCCGTTAGTTGTCCATATAAACCAAAAAACAAAGGATTTTTAGCTTTTATGCAAGGCATTGAGTACAATATGACAGCATACATAAAAGGTTCTTATAATGTTATTTCAACTTTTGCGATGTGGGGAGGATTTTTGGCAGTCAAAAAAGAAGCTTTTTGTAAGGCAGCTAAGTTTTCTATAAATGCCATCTCCGAAGATGTCGATTTGGCATATAAGCTAAACAAACTTGGTTACAAAGTAGAGCAAAGTTTTGTAAAAGTTTTTACTTATGTGCCTGATACTTTGAAAGGCCTTATTAAGCAAAAAATAAGATGGACTTCCGGCGCTATACAGGCAAATTTTCGTTATCCTATGATCTGGATGAAAAACCCGATTCATTTATTGTTTTTGACTGTTTATTTGTATCTGACTTTCTTTTTTATTTATTCGTTATTAAAAAATATAATCTTTTTGGATAACGTGTTTGGATTTTTTGATTATATTCGTAGTGTTATGCAATTATCGATTGCTATCAAATTAATGTGGTTTATTTATGGCGATCTTGTAATCAAGAGTTTATCTTTAAAAATCATATTTAGTCTCTTTATGATTCCTTATGCATTTTCAAGCGTGTCATCTGTTTCGCATATTTTCAAAATTCTACTCGTAATACCATTTTCAATGGCGTATATGCCTATTTATTTATTTATATCTGTATTTGGTCTAATTATAGCAATTTATAAATCATTTAATTACAAAAAAGAAATGAGGGCTTGGTAGCTGAAATAGTTGTGTGCTATAATGAAAAGATATATAAATTATTGAATATTTTGAATCCCTCTATCTTTAATCATCGTTGTGTTTTTGAAAAAAGCGCTGAATCATCGTGGTTAAAATGTGAAGGCGAGCCTGAAGCACAAACATGTGAGGATAGTAATTATGCAAAAGAGGTCATGATAAAATTAAAAGGACTGGCTGCTGAAATTGGAAAAAATTTCCCAAAGAAAGCTGAGTTTAATTTGGCAGAATATACTATTTCTCCAGGTGACAGTATTTCAAAAAAGTTAAGAGAATTAGGACCTTTCCAAGGAAAGGCTAACAAGAAATTGTGGTTATATAGTTTGGCGTATGTGAATGAATATTTGCCAGAAGGAGTGAGTATGAATTGGGTCAAACCTGGAGATAAAATGAAGGTTGAAAATGGAGTTCTTACTTTGACAAGAGATGATAGCGCACTTTTTAGTCTTAATTTGCTTCCATGGAGTGCAGTGGCATCATCATCCTTATCAGAATCATTACCTCCTGTTGTTGTTTCTGTACAAGATAAAGTTCCGCCACCATCACCGGTTGTGCAAGTAGTTCAGCCAAAAGAGCCTCCAGTATTAAAGACCAAGTTAGAGCCAGCAGTGGCGAAAACAGAAGACTTGAAAGAAGCTCCTTCATTGCCAAGAGCGATGAGTGATTTGATTGCAGTTAAAGGATTTCAATATACTTATAATCGTTTATCTGATACTAGTGGTTTTTTGATAATAACAAAAAATGGTATAAATGTTTTGAATATTAAATATAGTAAAAATACTAAAAAATATCATATTTATGATGTGTATACATCTAAGGTGGAAGTTGCAAAAAAATATGAAAACTTAGATTGTAGTGTTACTGATGTAGCAAAAATTTTGGATGATTTAAATCTAGTTTTAGAATCTATTGAGGATAGAACTATAGATGAATTAGCGGAGGATATCGTTCGTCGTAAATTATTGATTGATTGGGATAGGGATGATGTTTTTGATATAAATCAAAATACTGATATTTATATAAATACAATTGATAATAATATTCCAGATGAAAGCGTTTTTGAAGTCAGTGGTGATAGTGATCAAGGATTTATTGTAACTTTCGTAAATGATGACTTGAGTTATTCAATTAAAATAAGATTCGGTTTCGATACAGTTGAACAATTTGTTGATTTCTTGAATAGCAGAAAAGATGATATTAAAGCTAAGGTAGAGGGAAACACTGGAGCTGTTAAACCTGTAGTCCCACAAGTATTACCAGAAAGACCACCTCCAACTCCAACTCCACCTCCAACTCCAACTCCAACTCCAACTCCAACTCCAACTCCAACTCCAACTCCACCTCCAACTCCAACTCCAACTCCAACTCCAACAGCAAATATAGAAGTTCAAAAACCAGACCCGTTATTGCCAAAAGAAATCATGAATTTATTGCCAACAGGATTTACTGCAAGATTCACAGAAATGAGTACAAATAGCACACCTCACCCGTTATTCCTTATAAACAATGGCAATGTAGATGTTTTGAAAATAGGTTATGATCCTGATGATTCTGGATCTGACAAATATTTTATATTTGATGTTAAAAGTTTTGGCGCAAAAGTGGCGGAAAAACATCTAAATAAAAAAGATGATACGGCTAATTGGATTGATATTATAAAAATAAAAAAAGTTTTAGAAGACCTTAATGCGTATCTTGAATTTACAGCACTTTCTCCAGATTTGCAGGCAGCCGTTTTGAAAGCTGTAGATAAAACAGAAGACCAGAATAAAGAAAATCCGGTGAAGCCAGTGGATATAAATAGTGTAATATTTTTGGATGGTGACGTTACTTTTACCGCAAATGACATAAGTTTTCTTAAGAAAATTAAACGATTAGGATTAAGTTTGGGTAATGTTAATTTGGATGTTTTAAAAGATAATTTCTCAAATAATCTTACACACTTATATGCTGGCAAGGCTTTATCAATACCAACGCAGTTATCAAGTGTAGAGGTCTTACAGGCAACTGCTTTTGTAGATTTATCTAAGTTTCCAAATTTAAAATCTGTTTGGGTAAAGGATACAAAAGGAGAAGGAATGCAGCAAGAAATATCAGCATCTATGAGAAATAATTTTATTTATGTTGATGGGAAGCTGAGTAAAATTGAATCCTTTAATAAATATAAAGATTCCATTATTGCTAGAATATTTGATCATTTAATAATGCATAATGAACAAAACCTTGAACAAATGATGTCATTTGCTTCTATATATGAAGAAGGGAAAATTAAATTAGAATTGCCTATCAAAAATGGAAATAAGCCAACACAAATAGATATAACTAAGGTGTTTGCAGATCTTAATATAACAATAAGTCAGCAAAATAAAAATGCAGTTTTGGTGTTTTTGTTAAATAGGTGGAAAAAGGATTTTGTGAAAAAAGGACATGTTGATAGAGAAGCATTAATTGTTCCTATATCAGATGATGAAAAAAACAATGCACAAAAGCCAACAAAGCCAGCAGCTCAAAAAGAACAAGTGCCAGATGTCGTAGAAACAAAGACTATTGCTGAACAATTACAGTTTTTCAAACAACGTGAAATTGATAGAGAAAAACAAATACGTGGATCAGGCATAAAGATTGATCCAGTGAAAGTTTTTGGTGACTTTTTAAGTGGCACATCAGGATATGAGTTGAGAAATTATAAATATATAGGAGGTTATAGTGTTGGATTTGAGGTGTGGAAAAATGGCCAAACCAATTTAAGTATAGGTTACAATGTGATGACGTATCAATATTTTATCGAGCCAAGTGTTTTATATTCTCGAAATTTTCCTTCTGTTAAATTTAGACATCGAGTTAATAAACAGGATATAAAACAAATGATACAAAATTTAGATAGAATTGGATCTGGTGAAGACATGAAACCGTCATTAACCATCGATCAATATAAACAAAAATTAACAACTTTAAAAAATAAGCCATGGAGAGATTTGGAGATGATAAGCACTGCAACATCAATTGATCCTTCTTGTAAGACGAATTTGGATCAATTTTTGGAATCTTTTAATGAAAATCCAACAGAAAGAGCTTATTTTTACAGCTTATTAGGAGAATTAGATGAAAGTAAAAGAACTATTAAAAAAGAGATCCTTGATGTTCTTGAAGAATATGCAACGCCTCCATCAAATCGTAAAAAGAAAGAAAATACTGATTATTCAGTCAAATTTGATACAGCTCAAGCGAGAGCAAATTTCAATCAATATAAGACAGAGTATCAAAAAGTGAAAGGACAAGTTGCTCCGGAATTAGTGTATAGCATTATTACAGAAGAAAGCGATTTTAGTTCAAGAGACTTAACAGACAATCCTTTTATAGTGTTGTTGTTGCAAGTTATCGCTTTGCCAGAAATAGATTCAAATCTAACAGGAGAAGCGCGCGAAAAAGAGCAAGAAAGAATTGAATTCAAACGTGAAAAAGCCAGAGAAAACTTGAAAGGACTTATCCAGTTAGGAATGGCAACAACGCCACGACCTTCATTAACTGATTTTGATAGAAAATCGAATGCGCATGGAGCCATTGGTTTATGTCAAATTATGCCGAAAGACTGGAGTTTAATTAAAAGACAGGCTAATTTGAATAGTTTGAATGATCCTAAGAATAATATATTCACAGTTGCGAATGTTTTACATCAAAAAGATTTGCAAAGAACCAAGACTGAAGAAGCTGCTAGTATAGCAACTACGGAAACTTTAAAAAATATAAAATGGGATTTGTTAGAGAATTTTGGAATAATTGTTGGAGAATTTAAGGGTTTTAAAGGCACCTCAACGAAATCATTTAAAGATTTTTTAAAAACAAAAGAAAAAACAAAAGATCCTAAATTGCAACAAATCCAATATATTTACGACTTAATGCAGGAAATTTTCAAATATAATAGATCCGAACGATATTGCTTACGGGTATTAGATGGAATGTGTAAGGCTCATAAGGTTTTGTAAAGTGTATTGTTTAAATATTTTTTTTCTGTTTAAATTTTTGTATGAAAAAAATAAAAATATACGATACAAGTCTTCGCGATGGAGCTCAATGCAGTGATGTGCATTTTTCTGTTGATGATAAATTAATGATTTATGACAGACTTTGTGATTTTGGGATAGATTATATCGAAGGTGGTTGGCCCGGAGCTAATCCAAAAGATGAGGAGTTTTTTGAGAAAGTTTATAAAAGTAAGCAATTAGCCAGTAGTATTTGCAAAAGTAAGCTTGTTTGTTTTGGGTCTACAAGAAGAATTGGAATGAAAGCTCAGGATGATGCTTTGCTCAAAAATTTAATCAAATCTAAAGCGGATTGTTGTACTATTTTTGGTAAAGCTTGGGATTTGCATGTCAATGATGCTTTGAAAATATCGCTTCAAGAAAATCTTGATATGATTTTTGATTCTATTAAGTTTTTAAAAAAACATTTTGAAGAAGTTTTTTTTGATGCTGAGCATTTTTTTGATGGATATAAGGCAAATCCCGAATATGCATTGAAAGCCTTGGAAGTGGCAAGTACTGCTGGAGCTGATTGTCTTGTGCTTTGTGATACAAATGGAGGGACGCTTCCTTTTGAAATTGGAAAGATATTAGATGAATTGAAACAATCTGTTAAGTCAGATCTTGGTTTGCATCTTCACAATGATAGCGATACGGCAGTTGCGAGTTGTTTACTTGGAGCAGAAAAAGGAGTTAAGCAAATTCAAGGCACAATAAATGGAATTGGTGAAAGGTGTGGCAATGCTGATTTGGTAGCAATCGTTGCAAATCTTGAATTGAAAATGGGCTATCAAATTTTACCAAAAGGAAAACTTAAAAAACTTAAAGAAGTATCAAATTTTGTATCTGAAATCGCAAATATAGGGACTTTCAAAAGAAGACCTTATGTTGGCAGTAATTCTTTTGCTCATAAAGGTGGAATGCATGTTAGCGCTGTACAAAAAAATAGTTCAACATATGAACACATAGATCCATTTTTGGTTGGTAATATTAGAAAAATTCTTGTGTCTGATCAAGCTGGAAAAAGTAACGTTTTAGAAAAAGCTGAAGCTTTTGGAGTTAAGCTAAATAAAAAAGATCCTAAGCTTGCTAAGATTCTTGAGCAGTTGAAAATTTTAGAATATCAAGGATACGCTTTTGAAGATGCTGAAGCTTCTTTTGAAATTTTGATAAAAAAGCTTACAGGTAAATATAAGCCCTTTTTTGAACTTTTGAGTTTTAACGTTACAGATTCAATTGATCCAAGTGATAAGAAACCTAAAAGTGAAGCGACGATCAGGATAAGAATAGAGAATAGAGAATGGAGAATGGAGAATGGAAAAACAAAAGTACCAAGTACTAAGTACCAAGTACAATTTCTTGAAGAGCATACTGCCGCGCTTGGATCTGGACCGGTTAATGCGTTGGATAATGCTTTGCGAAAAGCTTTGGCTAGATTCTATCCTGAATTGAACAACGTCAAACTTTTGGATTATAAGGTTAGAGTCTTGCCAGTAAAAAATATTGAAGCCACTGATTCAGTTGTTAGAGTGTGGATTGAAAGTGGTGATAATAAGGAAAAATGGTCAACAGTTGGAGTTTCACAAAATATTATTCATGCTTCATGGGAAGCTCTAAAAGACAGCTTGGAATATTATTTGATCAAATTCTAAACATTCGCTCCTCTTCCGCCATCTAATATCAACACTTGTCCTGTTATATTTTTGGATTTTTCTGAGACCAGGAAGAGTGTTGCCTGTGCTACATCTTCAGCTTCGTTGAATTGCTTAAGAGGTATGAGCTTCATTTTTTGTTTTACTATTTTTGGGTTTTTCATGAATGACATGAAGTCTGTCCATGTGTAGCTTGGTGCTACTACATTTACTCGTATATGTGGGGCTACTATCAATGCTAGTGATTTGCTGAAATGTATCATTCCGGCTTTGCTGATTGCATATTCGAAACTATTTTTTCGTGGATAAATCCCTGCGACCGATGCTATATTTATAATATTTCCACTTTTTTGTTTGAGCATGAGTTTAGCGACGAATTGCGAGCAGAAATATGTGCTTTTGAGGTTTGTATTTATGATATTATCCCAGATTGCTTCTGTTGATTGCCAGAAAGAATTTTCAGGGTAATGACCGGAATTATTTACAAGAATATCGATTTTCCCAAAAGTTTTTTGCACTTCATTTACCATTTTCTTGATTTCATTAACTTTCGTTATATCAGCTTCAAATATGATTACTTTTCTTTTGTATTTTTTCTTGATTTCAGCCACAAGATCGTCTTCTTCTTTATCGTGAATATGACAATGCAACGCAATATCAGCTCCTTCTTTTGCAAAAAGCAGTGCAATGGCACGTCCAATGCCTCGTGAAGCACCAGTTATCAGAGCGACTTTATTTGTGATGTCCATGTACTGTGAAATAAGCTAATCATTATATGATAGCATAAAATGATGATGATTTGTAGTTTTTTTCTTGATAAACATCTTATTAAGCTTTATAATAAGAATGTTGTTAATTATTCTAATATGACTACTGCTTCAAAACAAAGTATATGTAAAGTGCAATCAATTTCTATGCCTGAAGATTTGATTATTGCAGTTGATAAGATATTAAAAGATGATGATATCTCAAGAAGTGATTTTTATAAAAAATTAGTAAATGATTATTTGGATAAAATTAATGCAGAAAAACAAGAAAAAGAAATGAAAAAAGCTTTTGACAATTTCGTTTCTGTGTCTAAACAGCTTGGCAAAAAAGATTCTAAAAGTAAGTCTAAAGTTAAATGGGATATAGTAACATTTATGCGTAAAGATAGAAGGAGTCATTAATTATCAAATCATGTCTAAGATCTATATTGTAGATAACTCTGTTTTGATCAAAGCTTTACGTGAACGTGAAGAAGATCATGAATTAGCGCTGGATGTTTTGAGTAAACGTTTTAATGGTAATATTGAAATTATATTACCTTCTTTGTGGTTATATGAAGCTGGGAATGCAATTTTAAATGTAAAACCTGCTTGGAATGATGAAGAGAAAATAACAGCTTTAAAAAGTTTACAATCACTTAAATTTAAAGAATTAAATGTTTTGAACACAGAAAAAGTTTTTGAACTTTGTTCCAAATATGCAGTAACTTTTTACGATGCATATTATCATGCATTAGCAATTCAAGAAGGCGCGACTTTGATTACAGCGGATATCAAATATTTTATCAAAGCAAAAAAAGCTGGACATATTATTAGGCTGGAGGATTTTAAGTGAAAATTATTGCGCAGTAAGTCTAGTATTTAGCTTTTCATACTTCTTTCATAGCCCTCAATTTTATCAATAAATCCTAATGTGTAGCCAATCTCATCAGTATTTTTCAAAATGCAGGTTTTACGGAAAGGATCTATTTCAAAATTAAATTCGCCTAAGTTTGAAACGATCACTTTTTGATTTTTGAGGTCGATTTGAATTTCAGTATTAGGATTTTTTTCAACTAGCTTGATGATTTGCATTACAGTTTTTTCATCAAATGTGATTGGTAGAATTCCATTTTTCATGCAGTTGTTTCGAAAAATATCAGCAAAAGAAATTGCAATTATTGCTCGAAAGCCATTATCATAAATTGTCCATGGAGCATGTTCTCGAGATGAACCGCATCCGAAATTGTGTTGTGCAATTATGATTTTTGCATCTTTATATTCAGCTTTGTTTAAAGCGAAATCTTCTTTGAGGCTTCCATCGGCATTATATTTCCAGTCACGGAATAATCCTTCTTTGACATCAGATCTGTTTACGGCTTTGAGATAACGAGCTGGGATTATTTGATCTGTGTCGATATCGTTGATTTTGAGTGGGACGGCGGAGGATTGGAGAAAGTACTTGGTACTTGCCCGCCTGACTGTATTCGGGCAGGGTACTTGGTACTTCGTATTATTTGATACCATTAATATAAGCATTAAGTAATTTATGAACTCTAGTAATTTGTGAATCTATTTTATTAAATTCATCTTGAGAGATATATCCTACATCTTTCGCAGTTATGATTTGATTTTCGACTTCGATTAAAGAACCTTTTGAGTATAAGTTGAATTGCATCTTTTCCTTTTTACCTGATCTTATAAAACCTTCTGCAATGTTGGATGTTATTGAAATTGCAGCTCTTTTAATTTGGCTTGATAGTCCAAATATTTCATCTTTAGGAAATTTTTTTGTTATTTCATAAATCATCAAAACTAATTTATGTGCTTCCTGCCAGACTATCAACTCTTTGAATGAATTTACTTGCATGTTATTATTTTAAATATTTTATACCAAGTACTAAGTACCTAAGTACCATGTACTAAATGTACTTCCTCACATCCACCACCCTCCCCTCAATCCCTGCCACTGCAGCCATTATCGGGCTCATCAAGAATGTCCTTCCTTTCGGTCCCTGTCTTCCTTCGAAGTTTCTATTGCTAGTTGAAGCGCAATATTGATCCGGACTAAGCATATCACCATTCATGGCAAGACACATACTGCAACCAGGCCTTCTCCATTCGAAGTTTGCATTTTTGAAAATTTGATCAAGTCCTTCAGAAATTGCTTGTCTTTCAACTTGTCTTGATCCGGGTACAACTAATGCTCTTACGTTCTCAGCTTTTTTTCGTCCTTTTACGATTCCTGCTGCCGCTCTCAAGTCTTCAATCCTTCCGTTTGTACATGAACCTATGAATACGACGTCAATTTTTTGTCCTTCCATTTTTTGTCCTGCTTGAAGTCCCATGTATGCTAGAGATTTTTCTAGCGCTTTTTTTGAAATTTCATCAGGCATTTCATCTTGAGTTGGAACGTTTCCTGAAATTTTGATTCCTTGTCCTGGGTTTGTGCCATAAGTTACCATTGGTTCAATTTCATCAGCATTTATTTTGATTACTTTGTCATAAATAGCTCCTTCATCAGTCTTAAGAGTGTTCCAATATTCGATAGCTTTTTTCAAGTCTTCACCTTTTGGAGCAAATTCTCTACCTATAAGATATTCAAAAGTTGTTTCGTCAGCAGCGATCATTCCTGCTCTTGCGCCGGCTTCTATTGACATATTGCAAATTGTCATACGTCCCTCCATTGATAAATTTCTAATTGCAGTTCCTGTAAATTCAATTACATAACCTGTTCCACCGTCAAAACCGATTTTATTTATTATTGTTAGAATTATATCTTTTGCAGTCACTCCTTTTCCAAGCTTGCCTTCAATATTAATTTCAAGTGTTTTTGCTTTATTTTGAAGTAAGCATTGAGTTGCAAGTACGTGTTCAACTTCACTTGTGCCAATTCCAAATGCAAGTGCTCCAAAAGCCCCATGTGTAGAGGTATGGCTGTCTCCGCAAACTATTGTCATTCCAGGCTGAGTCAGTCCAAGTTCAGGTCCGATTACATGTACGATTCCTTGTTTTTCGGTATTCCAATCATAACAAGTAATTTCATGATCTTTGCAGTTTTTGACTAATGTGTTTAATTGTTTAGTCGCAATCTCGTCAGCTCCTCGTTTGCCATAAAGTTCAGGAAGCGTTGGGCTACTATGATCAAAAGTAGCTGTGTTTCGTTCAGGCTTCCGAACTTTTAATCCTTTTTTCCTAATATTATTAAAAGCTTCAGGTGAAGTAACTTCATGAAGTAGTTGTCTATCAATATATAGAATTGCAGGACTATTTGACTCTTGATGAACTACATGAGTATTCCAGATTTTTTCGAAAAGGGTTTTCATAAATTTTTTAGTTTTTTATAAATATCGTGATTTGAGATATGTGTAAAGGAAATTATGTCTTTTTGAGGATAGTAAAAAATAGCTCGAAAATTTTTATTGATCCGAATCGAATGTAAAGGTTCTTGTATTTTTTCAAAATTTAAAGATGGATGCTGCGGGTTTAAAAGTAATAATTTCAAATTTTTAAAGAATTTTTTCCGCATTATTGGTGATAAACGTCGTAATTCCTTATCAAATTTTCCGGTTTTTTGAAATTTTTGAAATTTTAAATTCATTAATTATTGAAAAGATTCTTCGAATTCTTCTAGAGAATTATATGTAGTTACGTTTCCTTTTCTAATATCTTCCAGTGCCTCATAAAAATCTGCAAGATCAGGGTCTAATTTTTTGCCTTTTTTAGATAATTTTTCAATAATAGGTCTTATAGTGAGTTCATTTTTATTTATTTCAATTACAAAATGTTTGGTGTCAAATTTATCTCTCCATGCTTTTGGAAGCGTGATCTGTCCTTGCCCATACATGCTTACAACTGTAGTATTCATATTATTTATTATAAATATAGTATTACTATATATAGTATAAATTCGTTTGTGATTTTAAACAAGTATTTATTTTGAATATTTTTTCAAAAATTCTTTTGGTGTAAATGATTTAATTCCGTTTTTTTTAAAATCTTTATCGAGAGTTATAAATTGGAGTTTATGTTTTTTTGATATATACAATTGGAAGGCATCGTCAAAATCAAGTTTGATTTCTTGCATAATCAGAAAAATTTCTGGAATTTCTTCATAAGGAAGTTCAATTGGAATTAATATTTTCTTACTGACTAGCTTCAAAAAATCATCAAAGTAATTAATTTTATTTAGTTTCACACATAATATTGCAAATGAGTGTATTGCAAAATTAGTTATAAATATCTTTAAGTTAGTTGTTTCTGGCAATTTTAATATTTTTTGACTTGTAATAAAATCCTGTTGACCTAAAAAAGCAGAACAAATTATATTAGTGTCTATTAGTAACATATTTTTCTATTATAAAATTTAAACCTATTTTTGCTGTTTTGACAGGATCCTCGTTTACATGTTTCTCTCCGTTTATTTTATTTAATTTATCCCAGATGTCCTGCGTACAAAATTCTTTTTTTAGGTAATCTTTTAAAAGATTATTAACAATAGCACTTCTTTTTTTAGAAGGAACCTTTGTTTTCAAATCACTAAAAACTTTTGGATCAAGAGTGAAAAGGACTGGTTTTGATTTAAGTATTGGCATGTTAATATATATTAAAAATATTTTTACTATATATTCATTCTATATTTTTTGTCATCTAAAGTAAAGCAAGTTTAAATCCTTTCAATCACAACTTTGTCTTTTAATATGAGCGCCCTGTTTAAGGCATTTAGATAAGCAAGAGTCGAAGCAACCATTTTTTCTATGGCACCGTAAATTGCATCAACAGGTCATGTTCCAAATCCGGCTTCTCTAATCAGTTCTTGTGATTTGATATTTTTAAGTTGAACTGTAGCGGTTGGAATTGCTTTGTTGCCACAGGCTACCGTTACTTGATCTAGCTCCCAAAGATCTTTGAATCCGGAACTTTCTGTGTTTGCAATAACTTCTAAATCTTCATCAAAAACTTCTTTTTTCTTGTCTGCAAGTTTTTTAAACTCATCGAAAGCTTTATTTAGCTCCTTTTCTCGTAATTCATATCCCAGTTCTTTTAATTTGTTAGAAAAAGCATGTCTTCCAGAATGTTTCCCTAGTACAAGTTTGTTTTCTTTGATTCCAATATCTGAAGCTTTCATGATTTCATAAGTTGATCTTTTTTTTAAAATTCCATCTTGATGAATTCCAGCTTCGTGTGCAAATGCATTTGCTCCAACTATTGCTTTGTTTGGTTGCACTGAAATTCCTGTTATTTGACTGAGAAGTTTGCTTGTTTTGAAAATTTGTTTTGTGTTGATCTTAGTTTTTACTGCAAAATATTTTGGTCTTGTTTTGAGTGCCATGACAATTTCTTCAAGTGCAGCATTGCCGGCTCTTTCTCCGATTCCGTTCATTGTACATTCAACTTGTCTTGCACCATTTGTAATTCCTGCAAGCGAATTGGCAACAGCCAAGCCTAAATCATTGTGACAATGTGTCGAAATTATGATTCCTTTTATATTTGAAACGTTTTTTGTAACTTCTTTTATTATTTCTCCAAATTCATAAGGTGTAATATATCCAACTGTGTCCGGTATATTAATAGTATCTGCTCCGGCATTGATGGCAACTTCAATTGCTTC
Source organism: uncultured Candidatus Peribacteria bacterium (assembly GCA_964511025.1). GTDB lineage: Bacteria > Patescibacteriota > Gracilibacteria > UBA1369 > GWF2-33-10 > CAZEDK01. The sequence goes on from CAZEDK010000038.1 coordinate 13,938, forward strand.
GTATAAAAATGAGCTATCCGTTCTACATGCATCTTCAGGTGAAAAATCAATTCGACTACATAAGCTTTTTGCATAAGAAACCATTTCTTTGATTTGTTTCAAAGCTTCTTTGCGACTCATTTTTAATTTATGTTCAAGATGAATGTCGCTAGTTGCAAGAAAAGTATGAATTCTAGGAAATTTCGCGTGTTTTAAGGCATCTGCAGCAGTCTTTATATCTTTTTCAAGACAACGAGCAAGTCCACAGATTTCTACATTGTTTATTATGGATGATATTTCTTGAACGGCTATAAAATCATCAGGAGAGGCAATTGGGAAACCTGCTTCAATGACATCAACGCCAAGTTTTTCGAGCTGTAACGCAAGTCTTATTTTTTCTTCTGTGTTCATTGAAAATCCGGGTGCTTGTTCACCGTCGCGAAGAGTTGTGTCAAAAATTTTGATGTAGTTCATTTTGGAATTGATAGATTAGATTTATTTAAATTTAGCATTGAAAAGTTTTTTCTTACAAATTTTTATGTCTTGTTTTTCGGTATGATTTATTTTTCAATTCGTTGATCTGAGAGTCTAGTCGCAGTGTTTTTTTGGATCAATCGATTTTTGGTTTGAATAACTAAAAATACAACAAAGAATTTGGTAAAAATTTAAGATGACTGCAGATAAAATGAAATAATAAGGTTTATAATTTTATGGCTGGGTTTTTAAT
>CAZEDK010000039.1:0-14625 GCA_964511025.1 uncultured Candidatus Peribacteria bacterium
AAAATTTTTACAAAGCCGTAGCCAAAATATGGAAATTGCAGTAGAAATATTATTGTGCAGTAAGTCTATTGTTTAGAGATGTAGATAAACCCACGAGTTTATGGCTAACGCTCTCTATAGTTTTGTAGTTGGGGGAGAAGATTCTTTTCTTTTGAAAAGAAGAACTCTAGGACATTGCTGCTTTTGCGAAATCAAATTTGTAGCCGATTTGTAAATGAACTTTTATTTTTCCTCGCTCGTCTTTTTCGTATCATGTTAATATATCAAAAGCTCAAATATCAGTCAATATATATATCTTGACAAGATAGAGGAATGTGGTGTTTCGAATTTTCCGTTACTTTTGATCAAAAGCATATCCCTGACCATACTTAACTCCTAAATCCTGTATTATTTTAATTTGATCTTTTGTTTCTAATCCTACACCTATCACTGGGAGCTCAAATGCTTCTAGTAGACGTAAAAAAGCTGTGAGATATTTTCTTTTTTCGACATTAATATCAATATTTGCAATTGCTTGACGTGATATTTTAAAACCACTAATGATGTCAGGAATATGAAAATTAGGAAATATTGGTAAAACAATTCCTTCTCCTGATCTGCCAACTTGTTGAGGAATGCCCATTTGATCTATCCAGACTGCTACATCTGTACCAAATTGTCTTTGTAACTCTTCCAATGTAGCAACTGTTTGTTTCATATTGCTAGTGAATGTATCTACACTGATTTCTAAACCAATACTGTTTGCAGATAAACGAGTTTGTTGCAAGATTTTTTTTAATCTGTCAGCTAGTTTTGGCGTGCATTCTGCTGATGAAAGATTAATATGTCCTCTTGTATTTGGATGTTTTGGATCTTCTTGCCATGTCAATATTTCTTTTGCCGCGCTTGACAATACAAGTCTTCCAACTTGTTCCATATCGCCCATGCTTGATGCTGTGCTAATAATTGTTTCAGGAGCGATCAGTTGACTGTCAGCAAATCGTAAACGCATCAATATTTCCATCATGTTGGCTGGGACAGGCTGACCTGATAAGTCGTATATTTGTTCGCAATGCATTGGAATTTTTCCGGCAGATTTGCGAGAGTGACCTTTTGGTGTACGGAGAAGATGATTTAATTTTTTTCTTACTTCTTGCAAACGCTCAAATTCCAGCTTGTTTGCAAATTCTGCGCGGTTTTTACCTGCATTTTTTGCTTGACGTACTGCTCCGTCTGCTATTTCAAGCAACTTTTCTGCGTTTTCACCATCTGTTTTTATGGCGATGCCGATACTAATTCCGATGTCTTGAGAACTTGGTTGATTGAATCTTAATAACCTGTTTGGCAAATTTATAGTATATGATTCCCCAATTGCTTTGATGATTCTATTTGATATATCAGTTAAAATCTGTACATCATCGCATTCTACCATTATTACGAATTCATCTCCTCCAAATCTAGCTACTATATCATTTTCTCTCATTGCTCCTTGTAGTCTTTTTGCTGTTTCTTTGAGAACTTCATCTCCCGCAGCATGTCCCGATGCATCGTTAAGAGATTTGAACCCATCAAGGTCAAGCATTAATACGGTAATTGGTTTTTGATCAATTATAGCCTCTTCTAGTCTTTCAGTAAAACTTCTTCTGTTTAGAAGACCTGTTAATACATCAGTGTTAGCCGCACGAGCTAATATTTCTAAGTTATCATTCTGTCTTCTTGTGTGCAGTGATGTATCTTTAAGTAGATTTGTAACACCTGTATTTGTTCGATCTAACACTTCTAATTTTGTCGCATTGTCAGCTACCATCTTTGAAAAAAATAAAAATATTAAAATTTCAATCTAAGGTTAAAATTAAAACAATGATTTATGTTTTTGTCAAGATTTAAACCTCATAATAATTCACACTTGCCCATCTTTTTTCTTGATCTCTTGGAATGTTCTTAATCAATTTTAAATTCGGCATTTCAAAACCGCTGCTTATTATAACCGTGCCTTTTTTGCATTCTTTGAGGATTTTGTTTGATACTCTTTTTAATATAAGAGGCAACAAGTAAATGAATATTATGTCTGCTTCTTGCAAGTTTGCTTTAAATAAACTGCCAAAATGTATTTCGCATTTTGATTTTTTACAAAACTTCTTAAACGTACTCATTAAATATGGCAAAAGAGAATTTTCATAACCAATAGAGCGAAATCCATGTGACTCCGCGATAAACAGAGTCCTTCCGTCTCCAGATCCCAGATCAAATACCGTGCCTGTTTTTTTGGTTTTTTTTATATTTTTAAAAATTTCATCAAGGTATTTTTCTTTGCTTGGAACGTAGGGGACCAGTGTGATAATATTGGTTATTCCGGTAATAATAAATATTAAAATAATCAATATTAATATAACTTCGAATGCTATTATTAAAATTTCCATGTTTTAATTAGAATGTATTCTTTCCTCTAATTTATGTGATATTTATGCAAAAGGCAAAAATTGAAAAATTAATTCAATATTTCAGTCAAAAATACCCAGATCCAAAACCTTCACTTAACTTTTCCAATAATTTTACGTTTTTGGTGGCTGTCATATTGTCGGCTCAATGTACAGATGAGCGTGTCAATAAGACGACTCCATTACTTTTTCCGAAATATGACAGTCCTGATAAATTGTTGGATTTTGGTGAAGATAATCTTAAAAAAGTTATCAAACCATGCGGATTTTTTAACGTAAAAGCTAAAAATATTATTGAATTATCAAAAATTTTGATTGAAAAATATGCAAAAGAAGTTCCTAGAACTATGGAGGATTTAACTTCTCTTCCTGGAGTTGGACGCAAGACTGCTTCTGTAATTTTGTCGCAAGCTTTTCATCTGCCTGCTGTCCCTGTCGATACTCACGTGTTTCGAGTTACAAATAGATTAGGTCTTGCTAATGCAAAAACAGCTTTTGAAGTTGAGAAGCAAGTATCTGCAAAAATTAATAAAAAGTATTGGAATACGCTTCATCTTCAGTTAATATTTCACGGCAGGCAAATATGTACTGCTCGCAAGCCAAAATGTTACGAATGTCCACTCTGTGATATTTGCAGATGGCAAAAGAAAAAAGATTTTTTAAAAAATAATTGATGTTCAAAACTGATGTACAACTACCGATCTTGGCGTATAGGTCATTACTTGCCAAATTAGCGGAATTTGCTTATCCGATAACAGATGAAATGGACATTGAAGACTATCTTGATGAATTTTTTGGCGTTTCTGAATCGCAGATGTCTGATGAATATTTGAATACTGATCAGGAAGAATTTTTTTGGGAATGGCTTTGGTATGACGTGCCTTTGCTTGAGAATAAAACGATTTTGGAGACGTATATTGTTGAACGTGAGGAAAGATTAACAAAAAATGAAACCGACTATTTGATTGGTATGCAAAAAAGTTACAGATCTTGTTTTGAGATTATTGGCATTGTCAAAAATAGAGGTTTGGCAGTGCGAGATATATTTACACATGAGGCGCATTTCATCTCAGAAGTCAACGGATCCAAATTCTTTCAAGTCGGTGATGTGTTTTATGCGAGAATGATTTTTTTAAAAAATAGAAAAATTTTTTCAGGCAGCACCTTGCAAATAGAAGGTTTTGAATTCACAAAAGCGGAAAAAGCTTTGGACATAGAGCACAAAGTTGTAGCCCCAAAGATGGGGAAAAGAGATTTTTTAAAAAGATATGGCGGACCTCTATATCAGATTTTGCATCTTGAATAAAAAAATAAGATACTCAACCTTCAATTATTGTGCAGTCAGTCTATTGAATTCTTGGTTTGTTCTTGCTAAACATTTATTTAATTGAGATTGAGTAATGTTTGTTTTGTCGCCTTTGAAATATATAGTTATTGGTATCAAAAAATTACCGGCATCAATAATTAGAACTATTAGACGAAAAGATTTATTCTTACCTTTGTTTAATTCCTTACATGTAATACGCAGTTTATATGTATTATTTCCTAAATTCTGATGTAGTCTTTTGTCAAAATTTTTTAAATTATTAATGACTTCTGATTTAAGGGACCTATATTTTTTACAAAGTTTTGTTATTTCTTTATCAAAATTTGGCAATAAGATGATTTTGTACATTTATATATGTGCTAGTTGTTTTTCAATTGATGGGATTTTTTTATTTTTATATTTTGCTATTACTTTTTTCGTTATTTCTTGAGTTAGAAATCTGAATTCTTCTTTTTCTAATTTTTTCGTTTTTGATTTATCTGTATCGATTTTGCTGATTTGAATAATATCTTTAATATCTATGGGTGTTATAGTTATTCGCATTTCTTCAATTTCAAGCGCATAGTTATTTGTATCAAATTTAGACATCCATTCCTTGGGAATTGTAATTTGTCCCCTAGATGTTGGTTTTTGTATAACAGTAATCATTTATTTCTTAAATTAGGGATATATCAACATTCATAAGAATAATTTAAATTTATTTATATATCAACTCTTTTGTTTTTATTCGATTTTACCGCTTGCGCTATTAATTGATATTTCTTTTGTAAATTGCTTGTAATTACTGTTATTTAAAATAATTTGAAATTCTTTGTCATACTTCGTGGAGTTTTGTGAGTGCCAAATGGACATTTGTGCTCGAGGTGGAGCAAAATATATGGTTAAATCTTCTATTTCGTCATTGATTAATTTGCTAATTTTTACATCTTCATATACTACAACCTCTACTTTGTACGTCCATTGAGACTGATCATTTATGCAGGTTTGAGATTCGCTGTCAAAAGGTGATAAAAAAGTCTGAATTGAAACAGTTGCAGTTTTGTCAAAATATACGCCTGTACAAACTATAGTTTTTTCTTGATTTGAATTGCTTTGTAATATGCCATTGCTTGCTTTTGATTGCTGTGATTTTAAAATACTTTTTATTTCGTTTGCTGAAGCGTTTACTCGGGAATGCTGTATCGCGCCTTGATAATTGCCGATAAATACAGTTGTTAAAATACCAATGATTGTGATGACTATCAACAATTCCGCCAAAGTAAAAGCTTTTTTCATGTTATACGAGATTGCTTAGATTGAAAATCGGGCTCATGATCGCAAAAGCCATTGCAACTACGACCAAGCCTATAAGTATAATCAATGCAGGTTCAAGGATTGCCATTGTATTTTTTAGATCATGTTCAATTTCCCTTTCGAAGTGGTTTGCCATTTTTTCTGCAGATCTATCAAGAGATGCGGAATTTTCACCTATACGAATCATTTCAACAAGTGTTTTTGGAAAGATCAAACTTGCCCCATCCAAATTATCAGAAATTTTTTCACCTTTTGCTATATTATCGGCAGTTAATAAAAGCTTTTTTCTATACACCTCATTACCAATGCTATCAGCGCACGTTTTTAAAGATTGTGTAATAGGGATACCAGATTCGACTAATACTCCAAGAAGACGTACGAACCTAATAATTGAGATTTTGACTAGCATCTCACCGATAAGTGGAGTTTTGAGTAAATAATAATGCCATTTGAATTTACCTTGCTCAGTGTTGACATAAAAATTTCCAATCAAAATAGCTCCAATTGTTGTAAATATTATTAACCACCAATAATTGCCCATAAAATTACTAATTGATAACAAAATTTGTGTTGGCATCGGAAGGCTTACATGATTTTCAACAAAAAAGCTTTTTAATTTTGGTATTACAAAAATTACGACTATAAATGCCGCTATAATTAACGCTGATATTATTGTAGCTGGATATATAAGGGCGCTTTTCAGTTTGAGATTAAGTTCATAACTTTGTTCCAATTGTTTTGCCAGTCTAAATAGCATTTCATCAAGTTTACCTGTTGTTTCGCCGGATTTGACAAGTCCTATTTCGCTATCGCCAAAAACCGCAGGAAATTTTTGCATGGCCTTGTGCAGAGGCTCGCCTTTGTGTTCCATGCCATATTCCATTGTGTTGATAACTCGTCTGAAATGTAGATTTTGTGTGCGGCTGACTAGGATTTTTAAAGCTTGGATTATAGGGATGCCAGCATCTACCATGACAGCAAGTAAATAGAAAAAATATGACCTGTCTTTTATTGATACCTTGCCATGATCAATAAAAAAGTCATTAAGTCTGACAAAAAGATTTTTTTCTCTATTGTCATATACTCCATAAATAATTTCTTTATCTTCTTGTTGGATATCTAAATTTAGATTTTCAAGCAAATTTTTTCCCATATTTGAAAATTTAAATATTTCTTTAATTATTATTGATAATAAGCTTCAATATGCAGACTGAATATTATAGAGTCTTGATTTCTTTGTAGGTTAATGGCTTTTACAGAAAATGCCCTTTGACTTAATTCAATGCCATTTAAAAAATTCAATAAATCACTATAAACACCCGTAAAATTAGCTGATATTGATGCCTTTTGCAGACCTTTTATAGTTTCATCTTCTCCTTGTCTGTCAAAATTGACAGCATGTAGCGTGATACCATTTTTGTTAGCTATATCATTTAAACTGCTCAAAAGCTCTGACTGGTTAAGACCAACTGGAGCAAGTGCTTCAAGTTTTTTTCTATTAACTTCGTCTGTAGGCAGATCATCATCTAGCTTATTGAGGTTGTCCAAATTTGCTTTTAACGCTTCTTCTTCAATATTGATAGCTTCAATTTCGGCTTTTAGTTGTTTATTTTCTTGTCTAATTGGATTGATGCCAAACGTATAGCCGGCTATCAAAATTATGAGTATTATTCCTGAGATTAAATTTGATTTTGAATTCATATATTTAGTGATTAGTTGTGAATGATCAGTGTTTAGTTTTTTTCATTTTTAATTTCTGTGCTCTCGTCATAATTCAGTTCTAAGCTGAAGCTATACTCTGTTTGTCCGCTTGAGTTTGTACCTTTTGAGATTGTTGGAATAAAAACATCGCTTAAATAATTTGTTTTTGTCATTGTGTCTATTAATGTTGTGATTTTATCAACTCCAGATGTCAGGGCCGCCAAACTAATATTTCCTGATTTGTTTGCGGAATATGACCTGTAGAATACTTCTTTTGGAGTAATCGAACTAATTTTTTTTATTGCTTCGGACCATTTAATTTCAGAATCAAGCCTTTTTTTGAGTTCATTTGCGCTTACAAGCTGTGGTAAACTTTTCTCTTCCATGCTTTTTATTTGATTTTTCATTGCTATGACGCTGTTTTCTTTTCCGGTTTTTTCAGAAATTAAACGAGTTTTGCTTATATAACTATAAATTCCAAAAAGAATGCTTAGAATAAATATTCCGATAAGTAATATAGTGATCAAGTTCAAGCCCTGACCGTAAATTCGGTCTTTGTTTTCCATATTTATATATTATGAAATTGTTGTTATATTTTTTTTGTTAACGAAAATCTTATCATTATACACTTAATTCTAATGAAGAGCAAAAGAAATTTTATAGCAAAAGGAAAAAACACAGCTTTTAAATGTTTGAATTGCTCTGTTGAAAATTTAGCACTCAAAGGAGGGCTAAGAAATCACTGTAAAAATTGTCTTTTTAGTTTGCATCTTGATTTCGAAATTCCAGGGGATCGCCTAAGTTCGTGCAAAGCTTTGATGAAGGTAGCTGGATTGGATTATAACGGTAAAAAAGGATATATATTGATACATGAATGCTTAAAATGTGGAAAAATCATGAGAAATAAAATGGCGAAGGATGATGATTTCTTTGAATTAAAGATTTATAATAATTAATTTCCTCAGTAGAAATAGCAATCATTTTTCAATATTAGTTCACCTTAAGTTTAATTTGTTTTAAATTTGTTTTAAATAACATGACAAGCAAATTTACAATTTAAAAATTCTGTTTTCAATTTTGTTGAAAATAGTTGTAAAATGACGGAAAATACCTTTTTATCCAAATATATATGTTGAAGAAAGCATATCCTTTGATCGTCGCAGTATCTGGAGGTGCTGATTCTGTAGCTTTGTTAAATGTTATTTATAATTTTTACAAAGATCAAAACTTCGATTTATCCAATATTATTATTGCTCACCTAAATCATGCTTTGAGAGGCAAAGATTCAGATGAGGATGAAAAATTAGTCAAAAGTTACGCAAAGAAATTTGGACTCAAATTCGAATCTTTGAAATTGCATTGGGATGCAAAAAATAAAGCAAATCTTGAAGCAAAATGCCGTCAAAAGAGATATGAATTTCTAAATACTTTGAAAAAAAAATATAAAGCAAAATATATTCTGACTGCCCATCATTTGAATGACAATCTGGAAACTTTTTTACTCAATTTTACAAGAGGAGCTGGTCTTAATGGACTCAAAGGAATGAATTTTTTGGAAAATGATATTTTGAGGCCATTTTTAAATCTCACAAAAGCAGAAATACTGAATTACTGTAAAAAAAACAAACTTAAGTTTCGTGAAGATATGACAAATCAGGATGAAACTTTTGCAAGAAATCGAATAAGGTTAAAAGTTTTACCAGAGTTGCTAAAAATTAATGAGAATTTATATAAGACATTTGAGACGAATCTTGCAAATTTGAGAGATCTTTTCGATTTTTTTGAAAATTATGTTGTAAATTGGATCAATGGCAGGGATAAATTCCCAGTGAAAGAGTTTCGCCTTTTAGATAAAGTTCTACAAAAACAAATTTTGATACATATTTATAAAAAAATTCACAAATCTACATACAATCTTCAGTCCTCACATATAGATCAAATTCTTAAAATCTTAAATAGTGGAAAAGGAAACGTAAAAAAAGAATTTGGACCTAAAATTTTTATAAAAATAGATAAAGGCTTGATTGTTTTTGCTTGATACAACTAATTTAGTTATGTAAAATGTAGACCCGGTTGTACTTTTTAAAAAGGTGCTTAGAATTTATGGCTGCCAAAAACGATAAAAATTCACAAGACAACAACAATAAGAAGAAAAAATCTTCTCAATTAAGTCTCATATATTTAGTTATAGGCGCTTTTTTGTTGAGCAGTATTTACATGATGTTTACTACAAAAACAGAATTAAATACAAAAGTGAATTATTCTACTTTCTTAACTGAAGCAAAAGGTGATCAGATAGACACTTTGACTTTTTATGATAACAAGATAGATATACTTCTAAAGAGCGGTGAATTGCAGTATACAACAAAAGAGCCTGCTAGCAATGCTCAGGAAATTCTGGCGGATATCCCAGCTCAAAATAGACAGACTATAAATATAGAGATTGTTGATACAAAAAGTAGAAATATGTGGATGGATATATTGATAAGCATATTCCCATTTATATTGGTGATTGGCTTTTTGATTTTTTTGATGAGACATGCACAGGGCGTGAATAGTCAAGCCATGAGTTTTGGACAAAGTCTTGCTCGTATATATGACAAGACAAACCCGAAAAAAACTACTTTCAAAGATGTTGCCGGCGCAAAAGAAGCCAAAGAAGAGCTTGAAGAGATAGTGGATTTCCTCAAAAGTCCGGCAAAATACACAGCAATAGGGGCAAAAATACCAAGGGGAGTTTTGCTTGTTGGTCATCCCGGTACAGGTAAGACTTTGCTTGCAAGAGCGGTTGCAGGCGAGGCGAATGTGCCTTTTTTCTCTATTTCAGGATCTGAATTTGTAGAGATGTTTGTTGGTGTTGGAGCAAGCAGAGTGCGTGATTTATTCAAAAAAGCTAAACGAAATGCTCCATGTATCATTTTTATTGATGAGATTGATGCTGTGGGAAGGCATAGAGGAGCCGGAATGGGAGGAGGTCATGACGAAAGAGAGCAAACTCTGAACCAGATTTTGACTGAGATGGATGGCTTCGAAGTTAGTGATAATGTAATTGTTGTTGCAGCCACTAATCGTCCTGACGTTTTGGATCCTGCTCTTTTACGTCCGGGAAGATTTGATCGCCGGGTCACAGTGAATTTACCAGTATTGGAAGAAAGAAAAGAAATATTAGAAGTTCATGCTCGCAACAAACCTCTTGGAGAAGAAGTTGATCTGACAATAATTGCCAGACATACGCCTGGATTTTCCGGAGCTGACTTGGAAAATGTGATGAATGAGGCGGCCATTGTCACTGCAAAAAAAGAAAACAAGAAAATTGCGCAAATAGATATAGAAAGATCCATTGAAAAAGTTATGGCTGGCGCTGAACGAAGATCGCTGATTTTGTCTGACGAAGAAAAAAAGATTGTTGCTTATCATGAAGTTGGACACGCTATTGTTGGACACTTGTTGCCGGGCTGCGATCCTGTTCAGAAAATTTCTATTATTTCAAGAGGAAGCGCACTTGGAATAACTTGGTTTTTGCCGGAAAAAGATCAAGTTTTGCATGCAAAATCTAAGTATCAAGATGAAATATGTTCTCTTCTTGGAGGCTATATAGCTGAAGAAATGATGTTTCAAGAGCCTACAACAGGTCCATCTAACGATCTTAAGCGCGCAACAGATATAGCACGTGATATGGTCACAAAATATGGAATGAGTGAACTTGGGTTGACGATATTCAATGGCAAGGATCATGAAGTGTTTTTGGGTAAAGATTTTGGTAGTGTAAAAAATTATTCCGAAAAATCAGCTGAAAATATAGATAAATATGTAAAAATAATTTTGGAAACTGCATATAAGAGGACAAAAGAGCTTTTGATAAAAAACAAAAATACACTTATTGTTATAGCCGAAGATTTGATAAAAAAAGAAGCAATAAGCAGGGAAGAATTTTTAGCCTATTTTGTCCAAAAAAAGAATTTAAAAAGCCGAAGGCTGCCCACTCTGGTTTAAAACTTGAAAAGTGACTATTGGTATAAAAGAAATTAGCGGTATAAAAAAGAAAAATGAAATTATTTCTGAGCTTAAACGTGAACATGATTTCAAAATATCCAAATTAAATGATTTTAGTAATGGTGATAGCAAAGTTAAACCTTCATGTGGAGAATTAAAATTGGATGTATATAGGGATGCTGAATATTTATATATTATTTGTCAGATCGCTGGCGTAAGAAAAGAGCATGTCAAACTTACTTTAAATTATGATGTTTTGCTTATTGAAGGTAGACAATATTTTCCTCTTGGTGAAGGACCTTTTGTGGCGCTTGCAAAGGAGTGCAACTGGGGTGAGTTTCGCAGAAGAATTGTTTTGCCTGAAGATATAGACACAAATGCTTTGAAAGCAAATTTTGACAGTGGACTCCTTATTATCAGTATACCCATTATTGAAAAAGCAAAAATGAAGGTCATTGAGATAAATTAAAATGAAAATTAAAAAGGCAATATTTCCGGTTGCAGGATTTGGGACTAGATTTTTGCCTGTTACAAAAGCTCAGCCAAAAGAAATGCTCCCGATAGTTGATAAACCTGTTATTCAATATTTGGTTGAAGAAGCTGTTTCTGCTGGCATTGAAGAAATCATTTTGGTAACAGGTAGAGGTAAAAGATCTATTGAGGATCATTTCGATCATTCATTTGAGCTTAAATATAATTTGGTGGAAGCAGGTAAAGCTGATCTTTTAAAAGAAGTTGAATCTATAGAAAATCTTGCGAAATTTTCTTACGTTAGACAGCCTATGCCTCTTGGAGATGGAGATGCGATAATGCAAGCGCGACAGCTCATAGGGAATGAACCATTTTTGGTCTTATTTGGAGATGATCTTGTCGATAACGAAGTCTCTGCCGCTGCTCAGCTTTGCACCGCGTTTCAAAAAACTAATTCTCCAATAATTGCACTTACGCAAATAAATTCTGAAGATTCTAAGAATTATGGTATTTTTGATACTAATGATTTTGATTCAAAAATTCATTTGGCAAAAGGATTTGTTGAAAAGCCGAATGCAGATAAAGCGCCTACAAATCTCGCGATTATTGGAAAATATATTTTGACGCCTGATATTTTTGATGCTCTTGAGAAGGCAAAAAAATCCAAAGATGGTGAACTTAGATTGATAGATGGGTTGATGATCCTCTTGAAAGAACATAAAATTTATGGTTTAGAGGTTGAAGGTAAAAGGTACGATGCAGGTTCAAAAATAGGTTTTCTTGAGGCTACAATTGATTTTGCTTTAAAAAGACCTGATCTTGGGCCTGCTTTGAAAGCATATTTAAGGTCGCTTGATTTGGAGCTTTAGTTTTGCTAGAATATCTAGATTAAGAAAAAGTTAGCAAATAAATGCCAAATCACAAATGAATAATATCTTAAAAGAGGCTGACAGGCTTAAAATGAATGGTAACCATGAAGACGCCATTAAACTTTGTCAAAAAGCGATATTTTCTGATCTTGATTGTACAGAAGCTTATGAGGAAATAGGAGACAATTATTTATCTCTCAAAAAATACGATAAAGCTCAAAAAGCTCTTGAATACGCCGTCAAACTTAATCCGGGCAGTGCTAATGGTCACTATTTATTAGGATTTTTATATTCATGTATGGGAAAATGGCATCAATCGATAGATAATCTCGAAAAAGCTGACGGAATTGAACGCAATCATCCTGAGATTTTACGTTGTTTGGGCTGGTCATATTTTCACAGTGGACATAGAAAAAAAGGCTTGATTGTTATGGAAAGAGCGCTTAATCTCAATCCTAATGATTGTCTCATTCTATCTGATTTAGCGGTTTGTTATTTACATGAAAAGAATTTTGACAAAACTGTTGTTCTTTTGGAACAAGCGATAAAAATCGAACCGACCAATGAGAAGGTGAAGCAATGTCTCAAAACGGCACTCTTTTTCAAAAGTGAATACGGAAGAAAGTTAAATTAATTTTTTATTTAATTTAATGTGTTTTATGTTATAATGATGGTCCCTTCTTAAATGTGTTTACTTGCCTTCACTTAATTGAAGGTGAGAGGAAAGTCCGAGCAGCTTCTAAGACATTGTAGTGGGTAACGCCCATCCTTTTAGGGTAATGCCTAAGATGAGGACCAGTGCCACAGAGACGATACTATTCAATGCTTTGCATTGGAGAAAGGTGAAAAGTCCCGCACTGTTTCCTGTTTCGGCAGGAAGCAAGTGGGAGCGTCCATTCTTAGCTCTCAAGAGCTTTGGAGGACACAGGTAAACTCTACAAGCTGCAAGCTTATATGGGAGGACATAAAAAAGGAAAAAAGTCTTAGATCCTTATGCCTCGTAAGCGCTTAACTTTGTCAGCAATGACATAGCAAGACAGATTAACACACCCTTCGAAGCTCGATAGAGCGTAGAAGGGACAGAACTCGGCTTATTTAAGAAGGGGAAATCTTTGATTCAAAGAATACCATTCCCCGAAATTGACTTATTACAAGGAGTGTCATATACTAAAATCATGCAAATACAAAGAATTTATAATAATTTAGAAAAACACATCAAAGCTAATAAAGTTTTAGTTATTTATGGTGCTAGACAGGTTGGCAAGACAACTTTAATTAAAAATTTTCTACAAAATACAAATTTAAAATACAAACTGGATTTCGGAGAGAATCTAAGCATCCATGAAATTTTGGGAGGAAATAATTTTGAGAAAACAATTGAATATGCAAAAAATTATGAATTAGTAGTAATAGATGAGGCACAAAAAATAAAAAACATTGGAGAAGGATTAAAAATTATAGTTGATCATATCGAAAATATAAAAGTAATAGTTACAGGTTCTTCATCATTTGAATTGGCTGGACAAATAGGAGAGCCTCTTACGGGACGTAAAATTAATCTTACGTTGTTTCCAGTTTCTCAAATAGAACTTAATAACTTATATAATAAAGTTGAATTAAGTCAAAACTTAGAAAAATATTTAATATTTGGATCTTATCCTGAAGTTCTAATTAATGATGATAAATTTGAAAAAGAAAAAATATTGAATGAAATTGTTGGATCATATTTACTAAAAGATATTTTTGCATTAGAAAAAGTCAAAAGTCCTAAATTAGTTCTGGATTTATTAAGGCTACTTGCTTTTCAGGTTGGCAGTGAAGTATCATTTACTGAATTAGGCAATCGTTTAGAAATTGACAATAAAACTGTCGCTCGATATATAGATTTATTTGAAAAAGCTTTTGTTATTTATAATTTAAGAGGTTACAGTGCTAACTTACGTAAAGAAATAACCAAAAAAGGGAAATATTATTTTTATGATAATGGTATTCGTAATGCAATAATTTCAAATTTTAACGAATTAGCTCTGAGAAATGATATTGGACAGCTTTGGGAAAATTTTATTCTAATAGAAAGATTAAAGAAAAAATATTATCATAATATTTATGCTAATAATTTTTTTTGGCGAACTTGGGACGGCAAAGAGATAGATTTAATTGAAGAGCGTGAAGGTAAATTATTTGGATATGAATTTAAATGGCAAAAAAATAATTTCAAAAAACCACAAGAATTCTTGGATACCTACAAAAACAGTTCCATAGAATTGATAAATAAAGAAAATTATTTGGATTTTGTACTTTAATCAAAATACTAGACTTTCAAAAAATATGAAAAAATCTGAAATTGTATTTGGTTTGATTAAGATTCCACTGGATTTTACTATGATAATAGTGGGATTTTTGATTGCTTTTAAGCTCAGACTCCTTGGTGATTTTGTGCCTTTTATTAGTTTGCCTTTGACAGTTGAGATTTTCCCATCTTTGCAAGGTTTTTTAATGTTTAGCGCGAAAGTGTCTACACTTTTTATTACGTTTTTGTCTTTGAATTATTCGT
>CAZEDK010000040.1:0-14522 GCA_964511025.1 uncultured Candidatus Peribacteria bacterium
CAACTTTGGAAATTTCTTATGTGGATTTTGAGAAGTTTATTGAGAGTGTTGGTAGTAAATATTAATGATCAGAAAAATTTATTTGACCTAATACCCATTTGAAGTATAAAATCCACTCTCTTTAAATAATTAATTTTTTGAATATGGCTAACGATAGACAGAGTGAAGTTAAATGTGTGGGTGAAGGTAGTTTTGAAGTTACAATGCCTGGGTTAGGTACAACTGTCGCTGCTGAACAAGTGGCAGGACATGTTGTTTCTCAGGTAAGATCAGGTTTTTTGTCGAATGTTAATGGTGTGACTGGCACAATGCAAAGTGCAGAAGAAGAAGATGTAGCAGAATTAGATGTAGCAGAATTAGATGAGACCGCAATAGACTCAGGTGAGGATTCTCTTGCTGTAAAAGAAATTTCATTGCCAGAAGATCCAAATACCAATTTAACATTAGAGCAAATACAAGACATTTTGCTCCTTTGTCGCGAGACTCAATATATGACTGCTGAACAAAAAGGAATTTTAGCGCGATTGTTATGTGAAGATCAAAGAATTTTACGTAATAATCGATCTGTTGCGAACAAGGGACAAGCTATGAATGCTGCTTATGTAATTTGTACTCTAGGTCCAAATGGAGGAGATAAACAGTTGGAAGGTAAGAATGGTAAAGATGAATGGTTTCAAATTCCTGCTCCTAGTGGACGGATATTTGGACATTCTGTGATGCTTGGTGATGAAAGTATACTTAAAGGGTCTACAAATAGTACAATTGATCTGCGTGTGCCAGAGACAGACAGTGCAGGTATTAGAGTGCTGGCTATTGCTTCTCAAACAATGGAAAATTTTAAAAAAGCTTGTCCAGAGGGGATGTTAAATTTTTTGAGAGCTTTGTTTGAGACTGCTACAGATATTCTGGCAAAGGAGCAGCCAACTGCTACGGCAAAAGCAAGTTATGGAGTTAGCAAAATAAAATTAGTTTCAGTTTTGCAAGATTTAGAAATTACCGGCGAATCTCAGACTGTAGAGGCAGATCAAGAAATTAAACCTCGCCCTGGAATGATTGCTATAGTAATAAGTGGTGAATTTAACATTAATAAAGGAGATAAACGTATAAGACACTGCAATGTTCAACCCGGCGCGGAAGAAATTCTTTTTGAACGTTTTGCACTTGGAAAAGAGGCAACAGCAAATATCATAGCTAGCAAAGCTTGTCAGGTTACTTATTATAATATAGAAGATTTGCTTAATATCACAAAAGATTTGTCAGGTCAGATTGATATAGATCGCCTTCAATTAGTTGAAAAGTTTTGGAAAACTTTATTTTGTTCGGCTTTGCATAGAAGAATGTCGTGATTTCTTCGTTTTTGCTTGACCTAATGGTCTTATTTTAATACAATCTATAAGCCTTTTTAAAAAGGGCAAATATTTTCTTAACTTTAATTCTATTTCTAAAAGTTTTCGCATTAATCACCAGATACGATCCAGGGAGCTAAGATTAATTTCTGATGATGGGCAGCAACTTGGAGTGCTGACAATAGAAGAAGCTCTGGCTATGGCTGACGAGCAAGGTCTGGATCTGGTAGAAGTTTCTCCGAATGATAATCCACCAGTTTGCAAGATTACAGATTTTGGAAAAATGATTTATAGACAGAATAAGATAGATAGAAAACACAAAGTTAAACAGAAAGCAAATGAAATCAAAGGCATTAGGTTGAGTGTTGCGATTAGTGATCACGATTTGGAAGTCAAAGTAAATCAAGCGATCAAATTTCTCAAAGCTCAACATCCAATCAAAGTTGCCTTGATACTCAAAGGCAGAGAACAAGCTTATAGGGAAATGGCTGTTGCAAGACTTAATCAGTTCGCGGGAAAACTTTCAGAATACGCGCAAATAGATCAAATCCCTAAGAGTCAGGGGGCAAATGTATTTATGACTCTCTCACCAAAAAAGTAATATATTATTATGAAGCAAAAAACACATTCTGGTCTTAAGAAGAGAATTAGAATTAAGACAAAAAAAGGGAAATTGAAACTTTTTTATCAGAAAGCTGCAAGAAATCATTTGATGATTAACAAATCCAAGAAACAAAAAGGATTGCCAACGCTAATTGAAGTCTCAAGTGGCAGAATGCAGGCAGTGAGAAGAATGATGCCGCATGCGTAAGAGAGAATTCAAAATTCAAAATTTAAAATTTCTAAAATATGACACGTGTTAAAAGAGGTGTAGCAACAAGAAAACGCCATAAAAAAGTCCTCAAACTTGCAAAAGGTTACAGATGGGGCAGAAGTAAGTTATTTAACGAAGCCAAAAGAGCTATCATGAAAGCAGGGCAGTATGCTTATGCTCACAGAAGAGCAAAGAAGAGAGATTTCCGCGCTCTTTGGATTATTAGAATCAGTGCGGCATTGAAGCTTACAGGTGTTCTCTATAGTAGATTCACTCACAATGCGACAATTAAGAAAATCAATATCAACAGGAAGATGCTGGCTGATCTTGCTATGAATCATGCAAAGGTCTTTGAAAGAATTAAAGAAGTTGTGATGGGATAGAAATTGTTTTTGACAGTTTGATATATATGATTTAATATATAAACATATATATCAAATTTAAATTATGGCGACCGCGAAATTAATGACAAATCTTTTACCTGCTTATTATTCTTTCCTTCAAAAAGAGCAAAAAGATTCCGGTAAGACCAAAAGAGAAATAATTGAAGAAGCTTTGGCTCTATATATGAGAGCTAAAAAGAAGAGGGAGATTGAAAATGCTTATAAGGCAATGGCAGAAGATAAAGAATATTTGGAAGAAATGCGTGAAATGGCTGAAATGGGAATGGAATATTATTTAATTGATATAGACAATGCAGATCAAGAAATATGATATTTTGTTAGTAAATTTGAATCCAACACTTGGATCAGAACAAAAAAGTACTAGGCCGTGCATAGTTGTGCAGCATAATCCAGCTAATCATTCCTCAACCACTACGGTTGTATGTCCTATTACATCAACTATTAAAAAATTTCCCCATACTCTTATTGTAAATCCAAGTAAATTAAATAATTTAACTAATGTTTGTAAAATAGATATCCTTCAAATACGAACCGTAGACAAAATACGTATTATCAAAAAAATTGGAGAACTTGATGATAAATACAAAGAAGAATTAAAGGAAAAATTCTGTATAAGTTTTGATCTGGATGATATGTTTTAGAGTGTTTTTAGTATTTCTCGACTGTTATTTTTGTAACAACTATAGGCACAAGCGGGTTATCCATTGGACCTACTTCGCTAGTTGCAATTTCATCTAATACGTCAAACCCTTCATATAATTGTCCAAAAACCGCATGTTTGCCGTCCAGCCATGGGGTAGATTTTGCATGAACGATGAAAAACTGACTGCCGTTTGTATTAGCTCCTCTGTTTGCCATAGAAAGCGCACCTTTTATATTTTTCAAATCAGGATCAAATTCATCGTTGAAGCTTGTACCCGGACCTTTGTAGCTATAGCCTCCTGTACCGTTTTTGTTTTGGAAATCTCCACCTTGGACCATGAAATCTTCAATTACTCTATGAAATATTGTGTTGTCATAATTGCCTTTGTCTGCATGGAATTTGAAATTTTTCACAGTTTCAGGAACTTTCTTTTCAAATAATACAGCTTTCATTGTTCCTTTGTTGCTTTCTATTACGGCAATCGTGTCGCCTGTCTTCGGTTTTGAGCTTTGCATAAATTGTGGATTGTTAGATTGTTGGGTGTTTTGATTCTGCTCCGTTTTTGTTCTGCAAGAGCTCAAGAATAATAATGTTGTGATAATTAATATGGAAGAGATAATAAAGAATTGTTTTTTTAGCATTTTTAGAGAGTTAGTAATTTATATTTTTTGTATTAAATCTGAACTTATGTCTTGAAAATTATTCATTATTTGTACGTCTTCAATATTAAATAAAAATGGAGATAACTGCTTTGTTAATTTTTCAAAATCAGTTTCTTGGATTTTTTGAAACATTTTCTTTTTATATTCATCTTTACTCTTTACCAAGATATCACGATCAGCTAGATAATTTAAATCTATTTTTGCGCCTGCAAATATTAAACACATATAATCAAAGAAGTCCCTAGCTCTTGCATTTTTTCTATACAAAATAGCATTTGATTTCTCTGCTAAAAACATATCAAGTGTAGTCGTATTGAATATAAACTGTTTAGCAAATTTAGATATAACTTTTTTTTCTACTGGATAATTTTTCTTGCCTAAGTTTTGAAAATCAAGCTGAATTGAAAGTTTTTCAAATTCATGAAGATTTTTGAAAATTTTCCCACTGCAGCCATAAAACTGTAAAATATTTATAAATTGTATATAAATTTTAAAATGGAAATATGTTTCTTCTGATTTATGTATAGAAAATTCACATTTAATGTTTTCTTTCAGCAAAGATTTTTGTATATAAATCATTATTTCGTACAAATGTTCTTTTTTTAAAACGCCTAAATAATTAAAATCCAAATCTTCTGAGAATCTATTTAAATTATAAAAAAATCGTAGAGCTGTACCTCCTATAAAAATTAGGTTTTTTGCATAATCAGTTTGTTGCAAATAAAACAAAATTAATGTTTGTAAATATTCCCGCAAAATACCTCTTCTTTTTTCTAAAGGCATTTTTTCAATTTCAGCATATTTTAATAAATCAGTAAGTGTTAACATTTCAGGAATTTTAAATTTTAATTAATAATTTTTGTGTTTTTTGAGGAAATTTTTTTGAAAGCTTCATAAGATATTTCAGGTTTAAATTTTTTAAAATTTCTTTATTTAATCTTTCAAAAAACTGATCATGACAATTTGGATTTCTAAAATATAAAAAATCAAGAATTGCTTTTTCAGGAGAAGCTATAAAAATCCCATCTTTTAATTCAAAAAAATCAGAAAATAATTCATTTTTGATATGATGGTAATTATAAATTGTTTGATTGAGTTCAAAACTATTTGTGTTTTTTGTAGTGATTGAAATAACTTGGGCGCTTATATCCGGAATAATGCTGTAATGAGACAAAGCTGATTCCAATGAAATATAAGATGGAGTTACCAATTTTGAAGCAATTTCAAATTCATCAATATTCTCACCGCCAAAAGTATATAAGGCTTTTTTTAGATTTTTTAAATATTTTTTTTTGACCCAACGATTAATTTTGAGACGTAAATATTGCATTGAGTACTCTGAAAATAATATTTTTAGGTCATTTATCGAAAAAATCTTTAAGTTATTTTGATTGCAAAATTTTTGAAACTCCAAAAATTGCATATATTGGATAATTATCATTTTTGATGATGAAATGATATCATATTCTTTTAAAGAAAGCAAAAAAAGAAAAACCAGCAAGCAGTTGCAAAATTTGCACTTGAAAAATCTAAAAATTGTGTATGGACTTATTTCAGATTTTTGCCAGCAATGATTTATTGGTTGTGCCTGGCATAAAAATGATTAATGGACCAGAGCATGAGATACCAAACTCAAGTCCTATACGTAGATCCTTTAGAATGAATGGAGGCGCACCTAGAGCAAAATTAAGGGCTGGTCTGGAAAGGATGGGTGAAATTTTGAAGACTTAGCTTCAGCCTTTAAAAGATTTATTTTTTATGTTAATCTGATCTTTGGATTTGAAGATTAGTTTTTTTTAACAATGCAAAAATTTTTTCGAAAAACTGTATTTTTTATACTCAGGCAATTTACCAAGTTTAAACTTTGGCGAATCAAACCTCAAATTATTGGAATAACAGGCAGTTTCGCCAAGACTAGTGTCAGAGATGCTTTGGCTCACGCCTTGCAACAGAAGTTTATGGTCAGAAAAAACAAAGAAGGCTTTAATACGGAATATGGTATTTGTTTGGATATTTTGAATATATCGAAAACCGGTAAAGTTGGCGCTAAGCATTCTTTTTTCTCTTGGCTGAGAATACTTGGACATGGATTTTTTGATGCGCTGTTTTCAAAAGAAAAATATCAAAAACTTATATTAGAACTTGGCATTGATAAGCCAGATGACATGGATTTGATTTTGAAAGTTATGAAGCCTGATATTCAAATTGTGACAGGTATAACCCTCAATCATGTAGAGTATGGTTTCAGCTGTGAACAGGATATTTGGGATGAAAAAAAGAAACTTTTGTACGCAGTGCCAAAAAATGGATTTGCGATTTTGAATAGTGATGATGGATATGTTGCCTCTGCGCAGCATGATTTGCATTGTAATATTATTGATTTTGGAGAAAAATCTGATAATGCTTCTTTGAAACTTACTGTTTTGAATAGCGATATTAATGGACTACAAATTAAATTTAGTTATGGAGATAAGTCGGTTGATTCTTCTTTTGAAATTTTAGGGAAACAACATGCGACAGTTCTTGGAGCCACAATTGCTACTTTGCTTGCTTTGAATGTTGAACTTGAAGAAGCTATTTCTTTGTTAAAAGATTTCAAACTCCCAAAGCATCGAATGGATAAGATGATTACTTCGAATAATGCAATTGTTTTGGACAGTACATATAATGCTTCGCCGAAAACTATGATGGCAGCACTTGATTTGCTTGCTGAACTTCCGGCGCAAAGAAAAATCGCAACAATCGGTTCAATGAATGAATTAGGTGAATATAGCGATCAAAAACATCTTGAGATTGGAGAATATATTGCCAAAAAAGCTGATGTTTTAATCGCGGTAGGTCATAGCGCGGATTTACTTATTCAGGGCTTTAGCAAATCTTGCGATAAAAAGTTTTTCAAATTTTCTAGTTCGGATATGGCTGCGGAGTTTTTAAAGACTTTTATTCAGGAAGCTGATTTGATTTTGGTCAAAGGTTCACATAGTATTGAAATGGATAAGATAGTTGATGAATTATGCTAATAGGCCACAAAAAACAATTTCACAATTTGATGTATGATTTGAGTTCAGGCAATCTTGCTCACGCTTACATTATTTGCGGAGCTTCTCAAATTGCGAAATTTACTTTAGCAAAAGAGTTTTCTAGAAAAATTCAAGCTATGTCTGAAGATCAAATTTTAGAATCGAATGTTGATATTTCGGTGTTTGATGATGATGGAGAAAGTTTAAAAATAGAAGAAGTAAGGAAGATTTGTAATAAAGCTTTACTTAGTAGTGCAGGAAAATACAAAATTGTTTTGATAAAAAATATCGATCGACTTACATTAGACGCTTCAAATGCTTTTTTGAAAACACTTGAAGAACCAAATCCAAAAGTTATTTTTATTATGACTGCAAGTGATTTATCAAAAGTTTTGGAGACAATAAAATCGAGAGCTAGAATTGTTTATTGTAATGCTTTGTCGCATCTTGACATGAAAGAATTTGCAAAAAAATATGACAAAACTGATCAAGCTTTGTTAGAAAAATTCATTGCTCTTGCTTCAGGTCGTCCCGGAAAACTTCACAAAATATTGAACGATGAGCAATATCAAGCTTTGTTAGTTGATATAGATAACGAAATAAGATTTTTTATAGAAACTAAGAATATAGTAAGATTTTGGCTTTATATTGAACAAATAGCTTCGGAGAAGCAAAACTGCCTTGAATTTCTTAATATTTGGGAATTAATCACATCTAAAATAATTTTTGAAAAAATTCATTTGTCAAAATTCCCCTTTCTAATATCGGAGGCTAGGGATAGAATTTATGGGAATTGCAATCAAAGATTGGTACTTGAAAATTTAAGTCTAAAGTTTAGAAATTTATGTTTAGTTTAATTCTTCTCTTGATATCTATCGTTGGGCTGCTTGCCATTTTTGCACACCGTTACTTTTTGATTAAAAAAAGTATTATATGGCAAGAAAAACATAGCATATTGAGTGAACAAAAACTTGCAAAAAAAGCTTTATTTTTTAAAAAACAAATAACAGCCTCACAAGAAGAAAGTATTTCTGAAATGAAGAATGATAATATTAGAACTTTTAAAGAATTATTTTATAAAGCCGAAAAATCTCTAAAAGATGGACAATTCAAAGAGGCAGAAAAATATCTGATTAATCTTTTGACTATGGAGGAAGACAATAAAGATATCAATCACATGCTTGCAAAAGTTTATTTGGAAACAGAGCAGTTTTCAAAAGCTGAGAGTATATATGAATTTTTGGTATCAAAACATGATAATCCGATTTATTATACAAATTTGGGACTATGTTATTACATATCCGGAGATTTACAAAAAGCTGTTTCCGCCTATGAAAAAGCCCTTGAAATGGATCCGAGCAAAAGAGAGAGATTTTTAAATTTGGCGCGCGTATATGAACAAATGGGTAATACGCAGCAAGCAAAAGAACAGTATGAAAAATGGGTAAACAAAGATTTTAAAGATATTGATGCTTTGCTTATCCTCGCTGCTTATGCCGAAAATGACAAAGATCAGCAAAAAGCTTATATTTACTATAGAAAAGTCCTTGACCTGAGTCCTTATAATGAAATTGCAAAAGCGAAAGTTTTAGAGTTGAGCTTCTTCGCCAATTAAGTATTTCGCCGGAAAAGATTTATAATTGGTATGAAAAACTTCTTTTTTGACTTCTTCGTTGTTGGAAATAGTTCTCGTAAAATCAGTTTGAAATCCTGTGACGCTTTTTTGTTTAAGTTCTTTTTCTCCAGGCGCAAGGTTTGCTGAAACTTCAAATACTGCCGGTGCTGAATTATAGCCATAACTGACAGGTTTTGAAATTTCTACTTTCCTGCCATCTGAGCTACCATAAAATTTGATATATACATCGCCACTTTCTGTAGTATAGGCCTGTATCAATATCGCTTTATCAAAATTATTTTTAAATTTTAAATCTTTTGAGCCGATATAAATGGTTGCATCTAGTCCGTGATTTGGATATTTTTTGTCCAAATAATACGAAACTTGTATGGAATGTCCGTGTCTTTCGGTGATTTCTATACCGCTTGTGAGAGCGGCTCGAAACATGGTCGTTGAGACCTGACAAACGCCACCTCCAACACCGTCAACTATTTCATCTCCTTGAATAATTTTTGCCAACTTCCAGCCGTTTTTGATTTCTACGTTTCCTATATGATCATTAAATGAAAAAACTTCTCCAGGCTCTATAATAAGACCATTAAACATTTTGATGGCGAAATTAATATTGTATACTCTTGCGCCTATTGAACCGGAGTAATTACTATAGCCGACACCTACTAATTCTTTTATGCCTAGTTCTTTAAGCCTTTCGTCAGTGTCAATGTGTGCCTTTTCTTTTTTTACTGGTATTTCAAAATTATTTATGTTTTCCGAAACACTTAAGGCAAGCATTTGAGAAAATTCTTTTGTTGCTATTTTTTGTCCGTTCTGAGCTTCTCCTTCGAATATTATTTGATTTTCTTCATTATAAAATATTTTCATGTTTTGTGCCTGTTTCTCTATTTTGTCAGACAAAGTGTCTTTTATATATTTTCCAAGAGCTTCTTGTGAAATTGAAATTTCTAAATCTTCTTTGATGACACATTGTTCTAAATCGACATCGGTGTCAATTTCGATTGCAATAGCTTGATTCAAAAAATCACAATATAATTTTTTTGTTGATACTACTCTTAGAAATGGTAAATAAGTTTCAGGTTGAAGATTGAAACTTTGATTATCAAAATAGATTTTTATATCTATTAGCTTATCTTTTATTTGATCTTTATATTTTTCTAGATTGTCTTTTGTAATAGACGGTATTTTTTTTTGAAGCTTGATTTGTATCGCACTGAAATCAAATTCATTTATTTTCTTCTGAATTTCTTTTTTGAGATAATTTTTATCTAATTCATATCCGATAGATTCTTCTGAAATTTTTATTTCGCTATTTTCATAAAAATAAGAAGCATTTTGATATTTTGGAAATTTTGTTGATATCTCATCAAGACTCGCGTTTAATTTGTTCAAATCGAAACTAAGGTCTTCTTGTAATCCTAAATCTGATAATTTTACAAAAAAACTCTGATTAAGTTGTGCCACATTAAATAATATACTTTGTTCAGTTAATTTGAGATTTTTTGTGTTACTGTTAGCAATTTCTTTCAACGGAGGCAAATTCAATGCAAATGTATTGCTTGGAAATATTATTAGATTGAAAAATATGAAAAGAAAGAAAATTTTTCTCATGATTTTTTTATTTTTTTCTCAATTAGTTTTTTTACACGTTTTTTTGCTATATCGTATATAGCTTTGCTGCATTTCCAAGTCAGTTTACCAGTTTCTTTGACTTTTTCTCTTGTTTTCGAGCCTTCGTTAGGAGCGAGTCCTAATCCCAAAGCTGAGCCTATTGCGCCACCTATAATAAGACCCATTACAACTTTGTCGAGAGTACTATTTTGCTGTTCTTGCTTTTGTTCTTTTTTATTCTTTGAAAATATTTTTGAAAACATCTTTAGAAGATTATTGCATAGTAAATCTACTGTTTCAATGCGACTTTTTCTTTAAATTCCGTTATTCTTATAATATTAACTTTGATTCTTCCAGGATAACTGAGCGTTGTTTGAATTTTCTCTGCTGTTAGTTCTGCGATACAGTCTAACTGTTCATCGTTAACTTCATTTTCATTTATTATTATTCTCAGTTCTCTTCCTGCTGACATTGAATATGCTTTTTTTGCATGTGGAGCTTGTAAACCTAATTCTTCAAGTTCTTTTATTCTTTGCAAATACCATTCAAAACTTTCCATTCTAGCCCCTGGCCTACTGGCAGAAATCGCATCGGCCGCTTTGACCAAGTGGTCTTCAGGGAGAGTGAAAGGAACTTTATCGTGATGACAATAAGCTGCATAATTCGCCCTCTCTCTTAGTTTTTCATCTTTTGGCCACTGCCAAGTATCAATAATAATTTTACTAATATCATCATGCCCCTCAGTGCCTTTTAGATTATTTGCAATATTTTCATCCAATAATTCTATGGCTATTTGTTTTTGATAACCTTCATCAGTTATAATTTGAAGATCTACTGCTTTGCCTAAGTCATGCACATAACCTCCCAATCTTGCGATTTGATAATCAGCACCTATTTCATCAGCTAACATTGCGGCAAAAAAACAAACTTCCATTGAGTGTGACCAAATATTTTGACCGTAACTTGTTCTATATTCAAACCTACCAAAGAGATCGGAAATTTTTTCAGGTACATCTTTTAGACCAAGCATAGCTACCGCTTTTTTGCCCATGTCATGCATAATATTATTGATTTTTTTATGGGCTTGTTCAAAACATTTATCAATTAGATTATGCGTAATCGTTTTTTCCTTCATAAGCAGTTCCAAGGTTTCTTTTGCTATAGCTTTTTTGAGTAAATCATGTGATGAGACTGTAATAGCATCTTCTCCATGATGATTAAATAAGACATCGATATCTAATTTTCTTTCTACGTACTCAATATTATTACCTTCTTTTCCAATAAGCATTCCTTTCATCAATTCATTCGGAACGGTTATGCTCATGTCTTTTTTGTCTACAGAGCTTCCCATGGTGAATCGTTGCATAATAAAAGTAAGGATATTTTTAGCCTCCTTGAAAGCATTTTCTTCAAAATCTTCTTCGATTTTTTCTAAATAGATAGGAGTGAGTCTGTTAAAATTTGCTTCTGTGTTTTCTTTTATATGAGTCAAAATGCCGTTTTTATTCATTTGCAGTTTGCTACATAAACTTTCTGTAATTTGTGCAGCTTTTAGTTTGATATTGCCTTGAATTTCTATTGTTTTATTTTTTATATCAGTCAATTGTTGTTGATATGAGTTATTTCTATCAAGTTTTTTTATCATTATATCATTTTTTACTTTAATTTTTTCTTCTAAAATACTATTTCTTTCGAGGAAATTTATTTCTTCCTTTTCAGTTTGATTTTTTATTGTTTCAATTTGAGTTTGCGCTTCTTTTGTTAAAGTATCTGCTTCTTTTTGCATTTCAGTAATTCTGATGGATATTTTTTTAATTTTATCTTTCAGGTCTTTGGATTGTTTTGTCCCTAATATATAAGAAATCAGAAGTGAAAGCAGTCCGCTGGCTATTATTGCCAAATATATCATAAATATTAAGTAAAATTCATCTTTAATTATAATTCCAAAACAGTTTTTAAGTAAAGTACAGAATTGAAATTGGAATTTCGCAAAATCAGTATTTTTTTATTTGACTACTTCGTTAAATTTATTAAACTGATTTTTGTCTTCATTATATCTTTATTATATTAAATATTACAAATATGTCTAAAGTACAAAATGATACAGTAGCTAACTGTTCAGAATGTGATGCCGAAATTGATATCCCGGTTGGCACAGAAGAAGGGGAAATTTTTCAATGTCAAGAATGCGAAGCTGAACTTGAAGTGGCAGAAATAACAGAAGATGATGAAGTTACTCTTGATCTTGCACCGGAAGAAGATGAAGATTGGGGGGAATAGTTTTTTTGGGAAGGATTTTGGAGAAAAGTATTAAGTATTAAGGGGCGGTTTTTTTAAAAATAGAATTATGTGCAGGATCTTGCTGGTCAAATTGAAGGAGAAAGATGATTTGAGGCAGATAATAGAACAATTCGCTTTGAAGTGTCGTAACTCTTGGCAGTATCAGGGTGATGGGTTTGGCATTGCTTATTTCAATGAGGACAAAAAGTTAAAAATTTTAAAAAGTCTAAAACCGATTTGGGCAGCTTCCGATTTAATTCAAAAAATACCTTATACTGATTTCGTACTAGTACATGCAAGATCTGCTTTTGGAGAAAACACAATTGGAGATTTGGACAACAACCAACCGTTTGGCGATAAAGATTTTTTATTTGCGTTTAATGGAAATCTTCAAGGTATGCGTTTGAAAATGGAAGGTAAGATAGGATCTCATAAAATTTATAATTTTTTCAAAAATAAAATTAAAAAGAATCCAAATCTTTCTTTTGAGACTTTGATGAAGCAAAACACAGAGTATCTTTGCAAAAAAGCAAAATATGTAAAATCTTTTAACCTAATTGCGGTAAAAGGCGAAGAAATATATATTCATAATCAATACGGTGCTCAAGAGAATGCAAATTATTTCGATATGTGGGTGTCTCAAAAGGATAAAAATTTAATAGTATCTTCAGAAAGATTGGATTATTACGATATGCAAATTAAACCAGAATATAAGGGTCTTGGCAAAAAATAAAATAAAACACCTACCTTGCACTATCTTTAGCTTTATTTTCTTTGTTGCAAATCCAGTCATTTATCTCGATAAACTCCTGTATTTGAACGAAAGAATCTAAAACAAAATCTAGCACAATTTAGGTATCTTATTTTTTACCAAGACCCTTAATGATTTTGCAAAAGAACCTTTTTTATTTTTACACCTAAATAGCCAATTAAAATGATGATAAATATAATTGAAATAGCGTTGAATATTTGGAACATAAATTTGAATTAATCTGGATATTGTATCATGTATTCATAATTTATGTAACTTTCGCTGTAGTGGGTTTTTTGATTTGTCAATAGATTCAGCATAAGCTTGTAAAGCTTTTTGTGATGTGAGCCAGTTGCGTTTTTCTTTGAAGGCTTCTAGCCTGCCTTCTTTTGCTAATTTACCTAAATACGCTGGAGAATAAGAACAATATTTTGCCGCTTGTGCCAATGTTATGAAATTTTCTTTTTTCGATGATTCGGTTAATGTATCCAAGTAAATATTTAAAGTACGTAGTACTGCTTGCCCTACTATATTTACTAAAGTCTGATATTTATTAAGGTCAGCTAGAGCAAGAGCATGATAATATTTTTGCCTATCATTTTTTTGGATAATAACTAAAGGAAAACCGGCTCGCATTAAAAATATATTCATAAGTAATCTACCTGTGCGTCCATTTCCGTCTTCAAAAGGATGTATATTGACAAATTTATGATGAAAAATGGCAGCAAAATCTACAGTTGGGATTTTGTTGATATTTTCTTTAGCCCAGTTAACCAAATTATTCATTTCTATTTCTACATTCAAAGCACTTGGTGGTTTATGATCAGTCCCTGTGATGAATACGTCCACCTTCCTATATTGTCCGGCAATATTTTTATTAATATCTTGGATAACAAGAGCGTGTAAATTTTTAATTAGATGATGCGAAATAGTAATTGCTCTATCGTGCTCTATAATTTCATAAAGATATTCTAAAGCGGCTTGATGATTTTTTGCCTCTAAATGATCTTTGAGAGACTTTCCTTTCACGGTAATTCCGTACTGAATCACTAAATAAGTTTCTTTGAGTGTTAAAGTATTACCTTCAATTGCGTTGGAATTATAAGTCATTTCGATCTCAAAACGTTTTTTCAATTTAGCTGTCAAAGCTTGCGCCAAAGGGCGCAACTTATTCAACTTTTTAAGTTTTTCGCATAAAAGATTTGACAAGTTTTTTCGTAAATACATGGTAGGTTGGATAGTTGCGTTTTTATTATATCCAACCCATCATGAGAAATCAAATTGTAATTTCAAATTGTAATTTCAGGGAACAAACGGAAAACAGTTTGAAGAAATTGGGATACAAATCCCCCAACCCCCTT
>CAZEDK010000041.1:0-14402 GCA_964511025.1 uncultured Candidatus Peribacteria bacterium
AAATAGAAAAAATATGGTAACTATATTTTTCATGGTTTATAAAATTTAAAAATTAATTTTGAGAAGAATTAGAATTTTTTTGAATAGAAAAACTGGTTTTGCATTGCGGACAAAATCGTAGCTCTAATTGGTTTTTTTTTGTATATTTTGGATCAATCATGCCAAGAGGAAGACTTTTTTCGTATAAATCTAATTTATCCTCAAAACGATATCCGCAACTACAAATTTTATAAGGAGATTTTTGGAAATTATAGCTTTTTTTCATGTGATATATAAAAATGGGACAGTTCTGGTTACCCCAATCCACTTGCAAAAGCAAACACAATTGGCAGAACTGCCCCACTTTTATGACTTTAGCTTACGTCAGAAATCTCGGAAATAAGTGGATTTATTAGAGAGCAGTTAACAATCTTAAAAAGGGGTAACATCTTTATTCTACGAAAATAATTTTTAAATGCAAGGAAATTATATATATTCGCTCCAAGCTTTGATTTGTAGATCTTCAAGTCCAATTTTGCTAATGCTTTCAATGAGTAGCTTGGCAACTTGTAAATTTGTTATAAGAGGAACGTTCATGTCTATAGCAGTGCGACGAATATTATACCCAGCTGTTATTTCTTCATGAGAATAATTTCTAGGAATATTTATAACAAGGTCAAATTTCTTTTTTTGTAGATAATCCAGTAAATTTGGAGTTTTCCTTTCATGGGTTTTATAAACAAGCTCACTTTTTATATTTGATATGTTGAGAAAATTATGAGTACCTTCGGTTGCATACAGTTTAAATCCAAGCCGTATAAGAGTTTTCACATTTTCCAAAAAATCAGCTTTATCCTCAATACGCCCTATTGATAATAGAATATTTTTTTTTGGGATCGTAAATCCCACAGATATCATGGCCTTTAAAAAGGCTTCTTCAAGCGTGTCTCCAAAGCATGCAACTTCTCCTGTGGATGCCATTTCTACTCCTAATACTGGATCAGCACCTTTCAATCTTGAGAACGAAAATTGAGGAGCTTTTACACCTACATGATCAAAATCTAAGGTTTGATAATGTTTTTTGCGGTAGGCCTTTGATTTAATTTTCCCCAAAAATGCCTTTATGGCAATCTCAACAAAATCGTGACCTGTTACTTTTGATGAAAAAGGAAAACTTCTGCTGGCTCTCAGATTACATTCAATGACTTTGATTTCATTGTTTTTTGCAAGTAACTGTATATTAAAAGGACCAGTTATGTTCAAAGCTTTGGCAATTTTCTTTGAAATATTTCTAATCCTTTTAATGGTTTCCAGATATAATTTTTGTGGGGGTAGTACGATTGTAGCATCTCCTGAGTGTACGCCTGCATTTTCTACGTGTTCTGCGATAGCAAATATTAATATTTCTCCATTGTGTGCAACAGCATCAACTTCTATTTCTTTTGCGCCTTGGACAAATTTACTTATTACAACAGGGGCATCATTGCCAATTTTTGCGGCTTTGTTTAAATAGTTTCTTAAACTTTCTTCGTTCAGAGCCACACTCATTGCTGCACCGGACAGAACATAAGACGGCCTGACAAGTACAGGATAACCAACCCTTTTTGCAAAGCTGAATGCCGCTTTAATTTCAGAAAATTCATCCCACTGAGGCTGATCAATCGAAAGTTTATCCAAAAGATCTGAAAATAATTGTCTACTTTCTGCTTTGTGAATATCTTCAGGAGCTGTACCAAATATTTTTACATTATTGCGATGAAGTTTTCTTACCAAATTATTTGGCACTTGACCGCCCATTGAAACAACTATGCCATCAGGATTTTCCATCTCATAAATATCAAGAATCCTTTCCATAGAAAGTTCATCAAAATATAACTTGTCACAAATATCGTAATCAGTCGAAACAGTTTCAGGATTATAATTAATCATTATTGTTTCATAATTTTCTTTTTTAAATGTGCGTACCGTGTTTACACAACAAAGATCGAATTCCACTGAAGACCCAATACAATAAGGCCCTGACCCTAATATGATTGCTTTTTTCTTTTTTGATTTAAAATCAATGTCATTTTTGGTGCCGTGATATGTTAAATAAAGGTAATTGGTAGCTGCCGGATATTCTGCTGCAAGTGTGTCTATTTGTTTTACAACAGGTAAAATGCCTAAACTTTTGCGATACTTTCTTAGTTCTAGAGCTTTTTTACCGACAATATCACCAATTTGTCTATCAGAAAAGCCCTCTTTCTTTGCTTTAAGAAGAAGTTCTCTTGTTAAAGTTTTTTTTGCTTTTGATAATTCATTTTTAGTAGAAACTATATTTTTTAATTTTCCAAGAAACCAAGGATCTATACCGGAAAGTTTATTTATTTTTTCTATTGACCATCCTCTTTCAAGTGCTTCTGATATAGCTATGATTCTTTTTGGGGTTGGGTTTTTTATTTCCTGTTCCAGATTTTCTGTTTTGATATTTAATTGATCATTTGCTACCAGCCCATGAAATCCAATTTGTAACATCCTAAGACCTTTTTGCATTACCTCTTCGAAGTTTCTTCCGAGTGCCATAATTTCACCTACCGATTTCATTTCTGTTGAAATTTGATGTGAAACTTTACGAAATTTATCCAAATCCCATCTTGGAATTTTGAGTGCTACATAGTCTAGAGCTGGCTCAAAACAAGCAGTTGTAGAGCTGGTTATTGAATTTCGCAGTTCTGATAACCTATGTCCCAAAGCAAGTTTTGCGGCAATGTAGGCGAGAGGATAGCCTGTTGCCTTGGACGCCAAGGCAGAGCTTCTTGACAATCTTGCGTTGACCTCTATAACCCTATAATTAACAGAATATGGATCTAGTGCAAATTGAATATTACATTCACCTATTATTCCAAGATGTCTTATTGTTTTCATGCTAATTTCTCTAAGTCTGTGATATTCATTGTTGTTTAAAGTTTGGGACGGCGCTATCACTATGCTTTCTCCTGTATGTATTCCAAGCGGATCAAAATTTTCCATATTACACACTGTTACGCAGTTATCATAAGCATCTCTTACAACTTCATATTCTATTTCTTTCCATCCGCTTAGATTTTCTTCAACCAATACTTGAGGACTAAATGCAAAAGCCGTATCCAGCATTTTTGTTAATTCTTCTTTGTTTTTTGCACAACCTGACCCTTTGCCTCCAAGAGCAAAAGCCGCTCTTATTATTACCGGATATCCTATTTTTTCTGCTGCAAGTAGTCCTGCTTTTTTGTTTGTACATGGAATACTTTTTGGCACATTTATGTCTATTTTATTAAGCTCCTTGTTAAAAAGTTCACGATCTTCTGTTAGCTTGATTGCTTTCAGTGGAGTTCCTAAAACTTTTAGATTATATTTTTCTAAAATTCCGAGTTTTTCTAATTCTATTCCACAATTGAGAGCGGACTGTCCACCAAAACTCAAAAGTATTCCGTCCGGTTTTTCTTTTTGTATAATTTTTTCGACAAAGTAAGCATTTACCGGCAAAAAGTAGATTTTGTCAGCTAGACCTTTGCTGGTTTGATTGGTGGCAATGTTTGGATTGATGAGGACAGTCGAAATAGCCTCTTCTTTTAGAGCCTTGATTGCTTGTGAGCCGGAATAATCAAACTCGCCAGCTTCTCCGATTTTAAGAGCACCAGAGCCAAGAATCAGTACTTTCTTAGGTTTTTTTGGGAGTTTGGAAGTCAATGTGTTTTTTTACTTTATTCTTCTGCAAGACTAACAAATGCATTTATGCAGAGCAAGATTCAAATTGCTTGACGCAGGCTCAAATTTAGTTGTAAAAACTAGTTAAGAATACAAATGATTATTTTAACTCAATGCGCGTAAGTAAATACATAAGTCAAAGTGGCTTTGCATCTAGAAGAGAAGCTGAAAAACTAATCCAAGAAGGACGCGTTTCGGTTAACGGTATTCATATTGCAGATTTGGACATAAGAGATGGCGATGAAGTGCGTGTGAATGGGAAACTTCTAAAAAAAGCGGAAAAGAAAATTTATATAGCCCTAAATAAACCGGTTGGCGTCACTTGTACAACAGAAAGAAAAGTAAAAGGCAATATAATTGATTTTGTAAGCCACAATAAACGTATTTTCCCGATTGGACGACTAGATAAAGATTCTGAGGGGTTAATTCTACTTACAAATGATGGAAATATTGTAAACAGAATTCTTTGTTCGCAAAATAATCACGAAAAAGAATACACAGTTACAGTGGATAAAAAAATAAGTAGCACTTTTTTGAAACGGATGGCAAAAGGAGTAAGGGTTCTTGATGTTATGACAAAAGCATGCAAAACTTGGCAAATTGGAGAAAATGTATTTGGAATTATTTTAACTCAAGGCCTTAACCGTCAAATTCGCAGGATGTGTAGTAGTTTAGGATTTGGAGTTAAAAAATTAAAAAGAGTCCGAATAATGAATATCAAACTTAATAACATGAAAACAGGAGAATGGAGGAATTTGGATAGTTATGAGCTAACAGAATTATTGAAAACAAATTAGCAACAATACTTTTGGGTTTTTGCTGGGTGAGATGCTAGATAATATTGAAGAACATTCAAGGGCTAAAAATGTTTATTTGTTTGCACAATATTGGAAAAAATTAAATGCTTGTGAGGTTTGTATAATTGATGATGGAGTAGGCATATTTGAATCACTTAAAAAAGCAAGAAGAGACATCAAAGATCATATGGATGCATTAAAACAGGTATTGGAGACAGGGCTTTCTTCAAAAACAGAATTTGGAGACATAAAAAGAGGTACAGGTATAAGAAACACTAGGCTTGCAATTACAAACAAAGATATTCACGGAGAGTTCTTAATAATTACAGGGAATGCAGCTTTTATGCATTCTGCAACAGAAGGCGCAAGATTTTACCACCATCTAAATTCAATTTATACAATTATGTTAGATAAAGTTATAAATTTAGCTACAATATTTGAAAGTTCAAGTTTGATTTTACGTCAAACAGCAAAAGAATTAGCAGATATCATATTAAAATCAAAAGAAAATAATATTATTTTAGATTTCACAAATATAAACTATGCCAGTCGTTCATTTTTTGATGAATTAAATGGTGCAATGCAAACTTTTAAAAAAGCGAATAAAATAATTGACTTTATAAATATGAATGAAAATATAGAAAATTTATTTAAAATGGTTTTAGCTACATCAAAAAACAAGAGTGATTTTACATATATTAGCCTTGCAGATGTTGATACGGTGAGTATTTAAAATCTCAGCCATATTTCTACTTATTTTATGATATAATAAACTGATATAACTTAAAAACTATGGAACAAAAATTTAAAATTTTTGTTGGCGATGAAGTACAAACAAATTTAACTATTGGCGACTTAGAACCTGCAATAAGTGCTTATGCAGCCGAAACACAGCCAGATGTAGACAAAAGAATAGCAAAGACCAGAGAACTAGTGACAGGATGGAAAATTGCTCTTCAAGAAAACAATACAGTTGTACTAAAAGAAGAAAAGAAAATTATAGGCATTGCAAGACTTACTCTAAAAGGAGAAATTGATGGTAACCCTGTATTTGAAATAGAAAATTTATACGTAGGACCAGATTCCAGAGAACATGGATTTTCAAAAAATTTAAGGGATAAATTACTTCAGAATTTAAAATTAAGGCATCCGAATGCCTATATAATTTCTTGCACCAAACAGCCAAGAGTAAAGGCTGTATATGATAGATTTGTTCAGCAAGGTATAGTACAAGATATCGGACACGGAACTTATTTAAAAAACTACACCAAAGAACAATTAACAGATGAAGAAATTCAGTCAGAAATAGAAGAAGGATGGAAAGCTTATATGTTTAAGTTGAGCGATTTTCATAATTAAATTAACCTTTTATTTCTAAAAGCAATTCCAGAAGCTGTTTTTAGATATGCCTCAAAATCTAAAGCTTTCTTTTTATCGTTAAAAGCACAATGGTATATTAATTTCCAAGGTTTAAACTTATTTGTATGAGTTGATTTACCTTCGTTATGGTCTTGCACCCTTGTTGATATATTTTCTGTAAAACCAGTATATAACTGGTTAGAGTAATTTTCGCTTTGAATGATATAAACAAAATACATATTTGTACTCCTTCGCTATAGAAATCACTGTATAATACCATGAAGCTTTGACGGCGTTATTTAGTTTTATAGTTGCTGACATTTTTTTAAGCTATTCATCCTTCGAAGTAGAAACTTCTACGGAGAATGGGCGGAGCATTAATGTCATTTTGAAAGCGAAATGGTATTAAAAAGCTATTGTAGATAAAAGTTACAGTAACTATAAAAATTATAAATATGACGTTTCGCATAAAACGCGAAAACGACTAAACTAGCCCATCCTTCGCTTCCTTTTACGTTAAAACTTCAAAGGACAAGAAAGCTTCGGAAGGCATTCTTCGCTAAAATGTTAAAATGGCTGTGCCATTCGTAGCTCCCTAGAGCGAAGAATGGTGGAGATGGCGGGAGTCGAACCCGCGTCCAGAAAGGAAACCCAAAACTTCTACGTGCCATAGCTTTATTTGTTATAAGTCTGAAAATAGTAAACAAAGCAAAAATTTCCAAACTTTTGATTTCAAAATCTTAAATTTCTAGCAAAATCCGACTAGAAATAGCATCCCTGTAATGACACCTAATCCCCTTACTGGGAGCCTTAGGAGTTAGACGACTTCCGGGTTAAAAGCCAGAAGGTTTAAGCGGCGTAAGCGTATGCAGGTTCGAACATAGCTATAGCGTCAGCCATAGCTTTTTCTATACTTGCAAACGTTGCGGATGCTTTTTCTCTAGCCTGAGCTAAAGAAAGTTTTGCTGTTTCAGCATTTATTTTTGCACTGGACGGATTATTCCTTCGTCGCATGAAGCTATGAAGGAGGAAGGTGAGACAGTGCGATCACCTGGCAGCAATTTTGGTATTTCGTATCTTCCTGTCGAAACCAAGTCATCCCCATATTGTGAAAGAACTAAGAGCCGAGAGCCGAGAGCTGAGAACTGAGAACTGAGTTTTAGGAATTACAACTCAGTTCTCAGTTCTCGCAACTCGAGACTAAATCATAGCATTTTATTTCAATTTTGCATATATTAAAAAGAGATTTTTTATTATGAATCGGATTTTTTAGAATTTGATCAAAACCTATTTCCCGATAAAGTTGATTCGCTAAAAATTTCTTTTTCCGATAAAATAGAAAAGAGTTTAGTTTTTAATTTAATAATTTGAAAAATTTATTTGGCGGATGGTTGAATACACGGGAAAAAAAGAAATTTCACTGGGAAAAATCAGAAAAACAAAAAAAGCCAAAAGAACAAAAACAACCTAACAGGGAACATCACAATTATCCACAACACAGAATAACTAAAAATCCAAGACGTTTGATTGGTTTTGATGAGGATAGGGCTTTTTACAGTGGACAAAAACAAAAAGAAGAAGCAAGGCTGAGAATAATGTGTGCAGGCGGGGTAAATGAAGTAGGTGAAAATTGTATGATAGTGGAATATGGTCAAAATATGCTACTAATTGATATGGGAATTGCCTTTCCCGGACAAGAAGCATGTGGAGTCAATTATTACGTTCCGGATCTTGATCATGTACACAAAAATCTTAAAAATCTTAAAGGAATCATAATTACCCACGGTCATCTAGATCATATTGGCGCGATACCTTATGTTATAGAGAAATTAAATTTCCCCACAATTTACGCAAGTAAATTAACAACCGGTCTGATTAAAGAAAGATTAATCGAGTTTAAGCTCGATAAACAAGTAAAAATAGTAACATTTAACCCATCAGAAACTTTAATATTTGGAGAAATGAAGGTTGGATTTTATAGAGTTGCACACAGTATTCCCGATGCACTAGGTGTCTATATCAAAACGCCAACAGGCAGCATGGTGCATTCAGGAGATTTCAAGTTTTGCGACGATACATCAGATGGCATTCCTCAAGATCTTGAAAAAATGCGCAAACTTGGTGAAAAAGGTATAGATATTCTTTTTTCGGACTCAACAAATGCGCTTAATCCCGGAAGAACTATTCCTGACAAAGAGGTTGCATTTAACCTTAACAAAATAATAAGTGAGGCCAAGAATCGTGTCATTGTGGCAACCTTTTCATCTCAACTTGGCAGGATGCAAGAATTGCTTAACTGTGCCTTAAAAAACCACAGATACGTGTTTACAAGTGGCAGAAGCATAGAAACTAACTTAAAAGTCGCAAAAAATCTTGAATTTATAAAATATCCGGAAAAATTACTGCTATCTTCAAAAGAAGCTAAAAATATTGCAGCAGAGAAAACTCTTATAATTTGTACAGGAAGCCAAGGAGAACGAGAAGCCGCTATTCAAAGAATGATTTCCGGTGAGCATCCTTATTTCAAAATAAACAAAACTGATACTGTTATTTTTTCTTCATCACCAATTCCTGGTAATGAAACCGCTGTACATCAAATGATAGACAATTTAAGCAGGCTTGGTGCAAATATAATTCACAATAAAATAATTCCCGTTCATAGTTCCGGACATGCTTATGTAGACGAATGCAAAGAATTAATTAGGTTAATTAAGCCTAAACACTTCACTCCAATACACGGTACCCATTTTATGCGTTCAGCTCATAAAAAATTAGCCATGGAAGAGGGCATTGCCGAAAAAAATACTTTTTTAATAGATAACGGTGACATTCTTGAAGTGCATAACGGACATGTTAAAAAATTAAACGAAAGAATTTTGGCAAGACATGTAATTGTAGACGGTAACAGTGTTGGCGTTGACGGCAGCAGTATAATTGATGAAAGAAAAACCATGGGCAGTTGTGGCGCATTAATTATAAACCTCAAAACAAGAAATAATAAATTAGACAAAAATACATTTATGACGTCAAGGGGATTGTTTTATGAAAATGAACCCGAACTTTATTATCCAAAAATAAACGAATTCATCGAAAAAACCTACAATGAATTCATCAAAACCAATCCCAAGGCCAATATAAAGGGCTCAAAGGATTTTTTAAGCAGAAAAATCAGCAGCTTCATTGAAAAAATTCTTGACAGGAAACCTCTTGTTATAATAGTTATTGACGTGCTCAGTCATAGATAAATCAAACATATATTACAAAATGCACTCTTGAGTTTTGCTTTGCTTTTTAGGTTTTTCCGGCGAAGCCTGGCATTTTCAACGTCTAAGCTTGTCAACTCTGGCCATCTTGGTTTATCTTTTGAACCGATTTTGCACAACTTTTTAACAGAAATATTTTTGTAGTCTAATTCAAATTTTTTATACTTTGTAAACCTAGAACCTGTATAGGTTTTTATGTTTTTTTATGTTTTGATTTTTTTGATGTTTTTTCGAAAAAACAACTCTTATCATGGTGCAAAACTATTATTCGCTGTATGTATTAGCTTTAAAAGAACAGTTTTTTTGTCTACACCTTCGGCAGATAGCCTTTCCATATAACTAATTAACCAATTACAAACCTTAAAAGGTATTGTCCAATCTTTTTTAAAATTTAAAAGCGCTTTCTATTACTACTAATATTATTAAATTTTTTAAACATTTTTTTAGTAAGTTTTTAGTGTTTATTATTTGTGTAATTCAAATTTTGGCTTTTCTTTAAAAAAAACTTATAATACACTCTATGAGAGAGAAATTATTTGTAATTTAAAAAATGAAGTTCATATCCAAACAAAAGGATTTTTTGATAAGCCTTCAAAATGTTCAAAGAGCAATACAAGCAAACAACACACTGCCTGTTTTAAATAACATACTAATTAAAACAGAAAATGGCAAAATTGTCTTAATTGGAACGAATTTAGAAATAGCGATACAATCAGAATTTGATGCAACAATAGAAACAGAAGGAAGTTTTACAGTTCCTTCGAAAATTTTATCATCATATATTGCTTTGCTTTCTGAAAAAGAAGATTTAGAAATTCAAGTTGGCGCAACAGGATTTTTGAATATAAAACACGGAATATCAGAAACAAAGATAAAAGGTATAAACAGTGAAGATTTTCCAATTATACCAAAAATAGAAAAAGAATCTGAGACAACACTAAGCGCTGATCTTTTAAAAAATATGATTTCACAGGTTGCTTTTTCCGCTAGTACAAACCAATCAAGGCCTGTTTTAATGGGGATACTCTTTGAATTGGATGGTATGGAAATTAAAATGGCCGCAACTGATAGTTATAGATTGTCAGAAAGAAAACTGAGTACCACAGGTAACACAGAAAACAAATTAAAAGTTGTAATTCCATCAAAGTCACTTTTGGAACTTTCCAAAATAATTTCCGGAGAAGATCCTGTTCATATAATTTTTGCAAAAAATCAGGTTGTTTTTGAGTGGAAAAACGTTAAATTAATGTCGAGGCTTATAGAGGGGGTTTTTCCTGATTATAAATCTGTAATTCCTTTATCTTCTACAACCGAGGTTGAGGTTTTGAGGGACGAATTTATTCTTGCGCTTAAGAAGCTTGCAATATTTGCCTCGGAAAACAACGGAAGCATACAGATGAGTGTAACAAACGATGAGGTTTTGCATGTTTTTACGGAAAAAACACAAAATGGAGAGTCAAAAGAATCAATAAAGGTAAAAGTTAAAGGTAAAAACACAAAAGTTTCTATAAACACAAATTATATGATAGATGTTCTACAAAACATAGAAACAGAGAAGGTGAAAATAGAAATGGGAGAAAAAATTACTCCGATTATTATAAAGCCATTGAATAAAAATGGGTATATAAATATAATTATGCCGCTTAGGTAAAATTTATACAGCGGTTCTAAATATTAAATTAAATAAAACAGGTGTCAGAATACAGGAAACTACTTGATTTTTTTCCGCAGTTTTCGTTTAAGGAGGTGGAGAATATTTTTGCGGAAAAAAACAAAACACACGTCTCAGGTGCTGCAAACGCTTCAGTAAAAGCTTTTTTGGTGTCATCAATTTTAAAAAACTTCAAAGGAAATACTTTTTGGGTTGTTTCGACTGAAGCAGAAAAAGAAGTTTTATTGCAAAACCTGCAAAGGTGGATGGGAAAAAACATAGTACCGCTTCATCTTTTGGAGTCTTGTGATGACGACAAAGCAAAAGTTCTAATAGATTTTTCGGCACAAATTTTAAACAAAGAAAATCTTAGCAGTCAGTCGACGAGTGACAAAATAATAGTTTTGACTTATGAGGAGGTGC
Source organism: uncultured Candidatus Peribacteria bacterium (assembly GCA_964511025.1). Classification (GTDB taxonomy): domain Bacteria; phylum Patescibacteriota; class Gracilibacteria; order UBA1369; family GWF2-33-10; genus CAZEDK01. Next base: position 11,199 of record CAZEDK010000041.1, read on the forward strand.
TCCTTAAATATCCAAACAAAGAAGAGCTTATTGCTGAAAGTTTTTGCGTGAAAAAAGGAGATAAAATAGATTATGTGCAATTTTTTGAAAGGCTGATTAATTTTGGTTATACGTCGTCACAAAACCCTGGGCTTAGCAGGGGGCAGTATTTTAAAAAAGCCTCGAACATTACAGTCACACCACTTGGATTTACTGGTGCTTTTAGAATAGAAATAGAATTTGATACGGTCCAAAATATATATGTTTTGGATGAAGATGAAAAAACAACATCTGCTACGGTTGACAGGCTTGATATTCTGTCACAGAATTTGAAATTAAAAGATTTAAGCATTTCCAAATATATAAATTCCGGAGATCTTTTTATAGAAGACGAGTGGGAACTTTTATCAGAGCATGAAGATTTGATTGAAAAATTTGTTAAAAATTTAAATTCGGGAACTAAACAGTTAATTCTTACGCCTTTTATGGAAGACGAGGAAGACTTTCATCATCTTCACACTTTTTCAATAATCAAATATCAAAATTTACTTGATTTTGCCGCGGATCTTCGAGAGAAAGTGTCGTCAGGATGGAAGGTTTTAATAGTCACAAAACACGCTCAATATTTGGAAGCTTTGCTTAGAGATAAAGACTTGCCTTTTATTGTTGAGCAGCCTTTTGCTGACAACGAAGGGGGGCAAATTAGAATTCACGAAACGTTTAAAGATGATGTTTTTGTGGAATCTTTTCAAAATCCGCAACAGAAAGTTACACTGATAACGGACAAAGATTTAATTGGTATAAAAGATGAAAACAAGAAAAAAAGAAAGATAGACAAAAGTGTGTATCTTGATTTTTTGACCAGCCTGAAAAGAAATGATTATGTTGTGCACGTAGATCATGGAGTTGGAATCTTTCAGGGAATAGAAAAGAGAACAATAGATGCAGTAACGAGAGAATATTTGAAAATAGCTTACGCAGAAAACGACAAACTGTTTGTGCCAATCGACCAAGCTGAAAAAGTGAATAAATTTATAGGAGGAGAAGGTCAAGAGCCAAAACTAACAAGACTTGGGTCGGCTGAATGGAAGAACATAGTAAGCAAAGTTAAGAAAGAAACGCAACAAATAGCAAAAGAACTTTTGGAGCTTTATGCTAAAAGAGACCAGGTAAAAGGTAACAGATACAAGTCTGATAATAATTTACAAAAACAATTTGAAGAAACTTTTCCTTACGAGGAAACACCTGGACAAATAAAGGCCATTTTGGATGTCAAAAACGACATGGAAGGTACAAAACCAATGGACAGATTGATTTGCGGTGACGTGGGTTTTGGTAAGACAGAGGTTGCAATAAGGGCAGCCTTTAAAGCTGTTCAAAGCGGTAAACAGGTTGCGTTGATTTCTCCTATTACGATTCTTGCAGATCAGCATTATAAGTCCATTAAATCTCGTATGGATGATTTTGATATAAGAATAGAAATGCTAAGCAGGTTTAGAACAAAAAAAGAACAAACAGAAACACTCAAACGCCTCAAAAAGGGAGAAGTTGACATTATTATTGGTACGCATCGTTTACTTCAGCCCGATGTTGAGTTCAAAAATTTTGGTTTGGTTATAATAGATGAAGAGCAGCGATTTGGAGTTAAACAAAAAGAAGTTTTCAAAAAGATGCGCGCGGAAGTTGATATTTTAACTTTAACAGCAACACCTATTCCAAGAACGCTTAATATTAGCCTTAACGGTCTGAGAGATATTACAACTATTACAACACCACCACCGGGAAGACTCCCAATTATTACCGAGGTTAGAAGGTTTTCAAATGGTCTTATTAGGGAAACGATTTTAAGGGAACTTGAAAGAGGCGGACAGGTTTATTTTTTGCATAATAGAGTTCAGACAATTGATAGCGCGGCAAAAAAACTCAAAGCTCTTGTTCCGGAAGCGAAAATTATAGTTACTCATGGAAAACTTAAATCAGACACTCTTGAACAGAATATTTTGGATTTCAAAGATGGAAAATACAATGTTTTGGTAAGTTCGATGATTATTGAAAACGGTATAGATTTACCAAACGCCAATACTCTTATAGTAAATGATGCTGAGAGATTTGGGCTTGCTCAGTTATATCAACTTAGAGGGCGCGTTGGCAGAAGCAGAACACAAGCTTATGCCTATTTTTTGTATCATGCGCAAAGGTTAAAGGTTGACGCAAAGAAAAGACTTAGGGCAATTGTTGAAGCTACAGAGCTTGGAAGCGGTTTTCAAATTGCAATGAAAGATTTGGAAATAAGGGGAGCTGGTGAAATTTTGGGCGTACATCAGCATGGAACGTTAAGTGTGGTTGGAGTGAGTCATTTTGTTCGATTACTTAATCAGGCCGTTGAAGACATGAAAGCTGGCAATCTTTCAGAAAATGGCGAGATAGAAGATGTAACAATAGAAATACCACTGCCGGCATTTATTCCTGATACATACATACCTAATACAAAAGAAAAAATTGCCGTCTATCAAAGACTTTCTTCGGCTGACGGCATGGAATATTTGGAAGAATTGATGGCTGATATTGTTGAAGATTATGGTAGGTATCCACTGGAGCTAGCAAATTTATTTAGAATTTTGGAGCTCAAAATTTTTGCAAAAAAAGCCCATATCACAACTGTCAAAGCAGAAAATATTCATGATAAAAACAACAGACAAATAGTTCTTTTTATGACAGACAAAATCAAACCGGAGAATATTATGAATATGCTTGAATATAATGCAAAATGGCAAATTACTGGTAGCAAGCTTAGAATTAATGTCGAAGATCTTGGGGTAACATGGGTGGAAGAACTTAGAGAATGTATAAAAAAACTTGGGACTAAGTTTGAAATTGCAAAATGATGCTAAAATCCGTATACAAAGTTGATGGCGGTAAACTTATCAAAATTTCTCTTTTGTTGAATCATGAAGTGATAAAGAATATTAAGATAAATGGTGATTTTTTTATATATCCGGAAGATAAAATTGTTGATATTGAAAATTTTTTAATAGCTAAATCTACTGAAAACAAAGAAAAACTACAAAAACAGTTAGAAAATTTTGTAAAAGATCAAAAAATAGAATTATTTGGAATAGACAGCGAATCAATTGTGAAAAGCATTTTTATGGCAACGGAGCTAAAAGATATTTAAAAAAGTGTTAAAAAAACGTTAAAAACCGAAAGATTTTATGAATTTGATAT
>CAZEDK010000042.1:0-14354 GCA_964511025.1 uncultured Candidatus Peribacteria bacterium
ATACTTAATACTTAATACTTAATACTTAATACTTAATACTTAATACTTAATACTTCAAACAAATTGGTTTCCAGAAAACAAAAATCGGATAAAGAACAAGAAACTAAAGAAACTAAAAATAATATCAAAGAAAAAGCAAAAGTAATTTTTGTTGAAATAGATGACGAGGTTACGCATGTATTTGATGCGCTTAAAAAAGCAAAAGAAACTAAAATCATTCTGATAGTTCCAAAAGAAGCTTCTCTTTTTCAAAGTGTAATAAATCTTAAAATTCTAAAACAGAAGTCAGATGAATTATCAAAAACACTTCAGGTGATTACTAAAGATGAAATTGGTTTACATTTAGCAAGGCAGGCAGGCATTGTAACTTCAAATGAAATAGATTCTTCTTTGCAATGGAATGAAAATATAAATTCGGCAAAGGAAGTAGATATTAAACCAATTGCTGCAAGTTCAAATATGAATCTTCGCAATTCTTTGAAAAAGCTTTCAAGAAATAAACAGACTATCTTTGAAATACTGAAAGATTTTCGAGCTCGCGGTGAAAATTCACATAGAATTAAAAAAATATTTTCACATTTCAAAAAAAGACCAAAAATTCTTTCCGGACATAAGTTGAGTTTCTCCATGCCAAGTACTAGAGGTTTATCTACCTTGATATTAATGAGTATCGCTGTATTGATTATAAGTGCTTACATTATCCTTCCGGGAGCAACAATATATTTAACACCAAAAGCAAATGTGATATCTCAAAGTATGAATGTTGTTCTAGCGGACAGCGTGAAATATGATGGAGAAATAAAAAGAGCTGAAAAAAGTATTTTGCCAATGTATTTTTATGAAACAGATATTTCTGAAACAATGACATACCATGCAACCGGCAAAGTTTTTGAAGGAACAAATGCATCAGGTACAATTAGAATTTTTAATACAAGCAACAATCCATGGACTCTTATCAATAATACAAGATTTCAAACAAGTGAAGGAGTAGTGTTCAGAACAAAACAATACGTTACAGTGCCTGCCAAGAATGCAGATGACACAGCTGGAATCTTAGATGTTGCTGTAATAGCAGATGAGTTAAATATTTTTGCTGAATTGGTTGGCGAGAAAGGTAATATTCCTGCCGGCACTAAGTTTTTCATACCGGCGCTCAACGAAGGCAATCAGAAGTTAATTTATGGTGAGAATCAAAAAGCAATGACGGGCGGAACTACCAAATTCCATGAAGTCATTACAAAAGAAGATGTTTTTGCGGCACAAGAACTTATCAAGACAAAAATTATAGAAAATATGAATTTAACTTTGAAAAAGGAAATAGAGAATTTAAACCAAAAATATTCAACAAAATTTTATTTAATATTAGATGACGTTGTAGTGAAAAAAGATAAAATAAAAGTTATTTTACCTGAAAATATAGAAGGTCAATCTTTAGCTCAATTTGATTTAAATGGATCGATGCATGTATCAGTACCCTACTTTAATTATGACGAATTGCTTAATATAATGAAAGTTGAACTTAACAAACACAGCAATCCGAAGAAAAAACTAGTCAAATCTTATGCTGAAAATTTGCAATTTGAAATTTCGGAAATTGATGAGAAAAATAGTAAAATCAAAATCACTGCAACTCTTCAGGGACTTGAAGAGTTTAATTTAACTGAAGAAACTGAAACAGGCAAAAGAATTATGGAAAAAATTATCAATAATATATCTGGTAAAAGTATTGATGAAGCTAATAATTACATACAAAATCTTCCTGAAATAAATAAAGTGGAAATAGTATCATGGCCAAAATGGGCTCTTACAATTCCAAGTATTCCGGAAAATATAAAAATCAAAATTGTTGCTTCAGAAACTTAACCCAATTTATATATGGCAAAAAACATAAGTCCAAGAGGGCAGGATTACTCTAAATGGTATAACGATATAGTGCTTGAAGCAGGTCTTGCAGATTATTCTGCCGTAAGAGGATGTATGGTAATTAAGCCGTATGGTTATGCAATTTGGGAAAAAATGCAGAGTGTGCTTGATAAAATGTTCAAAAAAACAGGTCACCAGAATGCATATTTTCCGCTTTTTATACCTAAGAGTTTTTTGAGTAAAGAGGCAGCCCACGTTGAAGGATTTGCGAAAGAATGTGCTGTAGTTACTCACTATAGATTAAAAAAGGATAAAAAGAGTGGAGAAATTATTATTGATCCTGATGCAAAATTAGAAGAAGAATTAATTGTACGTCCAACATCAGAAACAATAATATGGAATACATATAAAACATGGATTAAGTCGTATAGAGATCTTCCATTACTTATCAATCAATGGGCCAACGTAGTCAGATGGGAGATGAGAACGCGACTTTTTCTTAGAACATGTGAATTTCTTTGGCAGGAAGGACATACAGCACATGCGACAGAAAAAGAAGCTATTGAAGAAGCGGAAAAAATGTTGAAAGTCTATTTTGATTTTGCTGAAAACTATCTTGCTATTCCTGTAATACAAGGCAAAAAAACTCCAAATGAAAGATTTGCTGGGGCTCTTGATACATACTGTATTGAAGCATTGATGCAGGATGGCAAAGCCTTACAAACCGGCACTTCACATTTTCTCGGACAAAATTTTGCAAAAGCTTTTGACGTCAAATATGCAGATCAAAATGGTAATCTTGAATATGTCTGGGCAACAAGCTGGGGTGTTTCCACAAGACTTATGGGCGCTTTGATTATGTGCCATAGTGACGATGAAGGCTTAGTTTTACCTCCAAAACTTGCTCCTATACAAGTAGTCATAGTGCCAATTTATAAAACCGAAGAAGAGTTAATAAAACTAAGAGAAAAAGCTAATAAAATTGTAAAAGATTTAGAAGCCTTGAATATTGACGTTAAATTTGATGACGATGACACAAAAAAACCCGGATGGAAATTTGCGGAATATGAAATGAAAGGTGTGCCGATTAGAATAGCAATTGGACCGAAAGATTTGGAGAATAATACAATTGAGATAGCCAGAAGAGATACTAGAGAAAAAGAAATAATAAGTTTTGATGAAGCAAATAAGATAATCCCATCTTTATTAGATGACATTCAAAAAAATCTTTATTATAAATCGCTAAGATTTCGGGAAGAAAACACATATCCTGTTGATAGCTACGAAGAATTCAAAAAAGCTTTAGAAGAAAAAGGAGGCTTTATTTTGGCGCATTATGATGGAACTAACGAGACTGAAGAAAAGATTAAAAATGAAACAAAAGCAACAGTAAGATGTATACCACTGAACAACAAAGAAGAAGCAGGCGTTTGCATGGTAACCGGAAAAGCTTCGAAACAAAGAGTAATCTTTGCGAGGGCATATTAAAAATCCACTACTGTCATTCCCGGGCCACACCTGCCCGAATCGGTACAGGCGGGTCGGAAATCCAGTAAGCTAAAATTCTTTGTTATTTTATTTGCTCAACTATGAAGCAAAGATATTTGGAATACAACATCTCGTTTTGCATTTTGTGCGAAATGAAAATTCCTTGCTAAAATATCTTCAAACTCAACTTCAAAGCTTCATTGATTTTCATAAGTTTATCCTCTTGCAAAATTCCGATTTTTTTAATTAGTCTTTGCTTATCCATAGTAAAAATCTGATTTAATTTAACTATAGAATCTTCTTTTAGCCCGGAATCTTTTTTGTTGATTAGAACAGTTACCGGAGTCTGGAATAAATTTGTTGTAATTGCGGCAACAATTGTGACTGGCGAATGTTTATTGCCAATATCATTTTGAATAATTAAAGCAGGTCTTGTTCCTTTGTATTCGGATCCAAGTGATGGATCAAAACAAGCGAGCCATATTTCTCCATATCTTGGAAAGTTTTCAGTCATTTTGTAATGCAAAAATTATTTCTGGAATAATTGAGTCAAATTCTCTTGCAATTTTAAGGTCTTCATCTGCCATTTGTATATATCCTTTTTTCATTTCTTCTTCAATATACTTATCACGAAGCAATGTTAAAATATGGTCTACAGTTTCAGACATACTTTGTTCTTTTTGTTCAGCAAATTCCTGTAAAAATAATTTATTTACAGGCTCAATTGTAATACTTAATCTTTCTTTAATAGTATTATTTGTTAACATGATATAGTACGATTAATTAATCGTACTATATCATACGATAGTTCAAACCTAAAATCAATATGATTTATATATGAATTTTTGTTATAATATAACGATGCCTAATATTCACAAACATAAACATCGACACAAAAAAGCTATTTTGATCTTACTGATAGCATTTGTTGCAATATCATTGCAAATAATAAGAAGCGACAAAGAACTGTTCAAGGCAGCTTTTCAGCTGGATAATCCGGAAACTGCGATACCGGTTGCATGTTTCAAAGCCAACACTCACGCCGGGATGAAAAATGCAAATGAGAGCGTTATCTTTGGCACCAGAGATAATTCTGAAGATCTTGGAGCAACTTTTGAATTTGATGCATCTTGTACTAAGGATACAGATACAGCAAGGAATAAGCTTCGCTACTATTGGGATTTTGGTGATGAAACGGAAGAAGAATATTATCCGGAAGCTAATTATAAAACAGAACATATATATTGGAAAACCGGGAAATACACTATTCAACTTCTAGTCAAAGATGATAGCGAAAATAGAAGCGTATACAGACTTGAAGTAAATGTTGTTAAAAATAATGGCCCAATAATTGATCTTCAAGTTTCACCGGAAACAGGAACATACAACGAAGAATTTACTTTTGATGCCAGTGCTACGACACATGATCAATTCAGAAAAGAATATTTGGAATTTTGTTGGGATTTTGATGGCGATCAGGTTATGGAAATTGCGTGTTCAAAAAATAAGGAAAAAGTAAAGCACGCCTATCCATACGGAACTACAGGCAAAAAAACCGTTTTGCTTGAAGTCAGAGATCCAGCTTCAGGTAGTATAACAAAAGAATACACAGTACAGTTTATTGAAAATACTTCACCTGTTGCTAATATTTTTTTAATTCCCGAGTCAGAAGGAACTTTTAATACGGAATTTATAATTGATGCAAGTTTTTCTACAGATCTCGAAAGTGATTTTAAATGCAGGATTGATAGTGACTATAGTGGCAAAGATGATATTATTTATGATCAAAATTTTTCAAATACATGCAGTTGGCACAAAAAATTCACTACAACAGGTACAAAAAAAATACATATACAGCTGGAAGATGAAGATCAATCTCGGATAGATGAATTTTTAACTGTCAATATAAACGATTCTTCAGAATATTTTTCTTATTTAAACAAACAAAAAGTTATATCTGGGCTTAGCTACAAAATGTATATAGTAGAAGATAACCTTGATAGTCAACCAATATTGTTGCATGAAGATAATTATAGTAATGAAAAAATTCTCAAAACTTATTCGGTGAAAAATGATATGAATCCAAATACAAATGCTACTAGAGCTGAACTTATAAAAATGGCTTTTGAAGCTTTTGATATTGCTACAAGTGGCATAAAAAGCGGAGATAATCTTTTTGTGGATCTATCAAAAAAAGATTGGTATTACAAATATATAGTGCAGGCTTATAAAATAAATGTTGTCAAAGGTTATCAGCAATGCAACAATAATAATTTTTGTGAATTATATGCAAAACCAAATGATACAATCACTAGAGCAGAAGCTTTGGCAATTATTTTTAGAGCTGCTGATTTTGATCTGTATAAAAGCCCAAAAGTAGATTTCAAAGATCTACCCAAATCACACTGGGCATTCGATTATGTTGAAACAGCAAAAAAATATGATTTGATTTCACCTATTTCAGAAAAAAAATTTGGAGTTAATTTGCCTATTACTCGCTCAGAAATAGCTGAAATTTTGTATAAATTGATGAATCAGTAAGTGATTTGAAACAAAGCCTTTCATTTGCTGGTTATTTACTGTAAATTTAGCGAGGCTCCTTTGCTAATTTAAAATTTATAAAACTTGGCCATTAAAATTAAAGATCTTGCAAACAAACTGCAATTAGAAACAAAGCTTCTAATGACTTATATTCGTGATTTTGGTTTTCAGATTGATGACAATGCCATTGAAATTGATGAAGAAATAGCTGAACTTGTAGAAGAAGAACTTGGCAATGTCACCGGATTACATGAAGAAGAAATGGATACTGCTGAAATTTATGATGAAATCATACATCAAGAAAAAGAGAAAAGTTTGATTAAATCTCAAAGAAAATTAACTGCAGGAAAAGAAAAAATTAAAATAAAAAAAAGCAAAGAAGATAATATAGAAATTGCTAGTCTCGAAGCTATAACGATAGAAGATTTTATCACTGTAAAAGAATTTTCTGAAAAAACAGGTATTAGTGCTGCAAAAATTATTGGTGAGTTAATGAAAAATGGTATTTTGGCAAATATCAATCAGCAAATAGATTACGATACTATAAGTGTTATAGCACTTGAGTTGGGAGTAAATATAAAAAGAAAAAGAGGTGCAGCAAAAATTGAAGATATGATGGAAGGTAATCTTGCGAAATTATTACATGAAGATGATAAATCAGTTCTTGTTAGTCGTCCTGCAATAGTTAGTATCATGGGACATGTCGATCACGGTAAAACAAAACTTCTTGATACAATTCGAGATACAAATGTTATTGCAACAGAAGCAGGTGGCATTACGCAGCATATTGGAGCCTATCAGGTAGAAAAAAATGGCAGAAAAATAACTTTTTTGGACACTCCGGGTCATGAAGCTTTTACCGCTATGAGAGCTCGTGGCGCAAAAGCCACTGATATTGCAATACTCGTCGTTGCTGCTGATGAGGGAGTAAAACCTCAAACAATAGAGGCTATCAATCACGCAAAAGACGCAGGGATACCAATTATTGTAGCAATGAACAAGATGGACAAAGAAGGAGCTAATCCAGACAAAGTAATGATAGAACTTGCAGAACACGGTTTGCAATCAGAAGCATGGGGTGGTAATACGGTTATGGTTCCTATATCAGCTTTGAAAGGCGAAGGAATAGACAAACTTCTTGATATGATATTACTCACTGCGGATATGCTTGATTTGAAAGCAAATCCTAACAGACCTGCAGTGGGAACTGTTATCGAAGCTCATGTTGATTTAAGTCTTGGACCTGTTGCTACAATTGTTGTTAACAGTGGCAGCTTGAATACAATGGATAATGTCATTGTCGGCTCTGCTTACGGAAGAATCAAAACAATGAAAGATTTCAAAGGGAAAAAACTGAAAACGTTATATCCATCAGATACGGCACAGATTTCCGGACTATCTGTTACTCCAAGAAGTGGTGATATTTTGCAAGTTGTTACGTCAGAAAAAGAAGCAAGACAGAAAGCAATGGCAATATCTGATATTTTGAAACTTAGAAATATATTTAGTTTGGGTATGACTATGTCTGATCTTATAGGGAAAATAAAAGAAGGAAATTTGAAAACATTAAAATTAATCATTAAGACGGATACTCAGGGTTCACTCGAGGCAATTAAGGGGTCTCTGTCAAAAATGCCTACAAATCAAGTAAATCTGAAAGTTATCCATAGCTGTGTTGGAGCTGTTTCAGAATCAGATGTAATGATGGCAGCAGCAGGAGGGGCTATTATACTTGCCTTTCATAGTGAAGTGCCGGGACAGGTAGAAAGAATTGCAGAAAAACATAACGTAGAAATACTTTCATACAAAATTATTTATAAATTAATTGATGATGTTAAGAATTTGCTTTCAGGATTACTTGAAGCCGAAATTGTTGAAGTTGAATTAGGCAGGATCGAAATATTACAAGTTTTCTACACAAAGAAAAAAGAAATGATCATAGGATGCAAAGTATTATCAGGAGAAATAGAAAATAAATCCAAAATAAGAATAATGAGAAAAGGCGAAGAAGTGGGGCATGGAGAAATAAGTTCTCTTCAAATAGTTGATAAAAAAGTTGAAAAGGTTAAGACAGGTTTGGAATGTGGCATCAAATTCACAGGAAATATTCAAATTGAGCAAGGCGATGAGTTGTTAGCTTACAAGAAAGAAACGAGAACGAGGGTACTTGAATAGCTAAAAGCCGATCAAATGTCTATATTAGTCACAGGTTCGCTCGCTTACGATCATTTGCTTTCTTTTGATGGACTTTTTTCTGATGTCATATTGAAAGATCAATTAGATAATTTGAGTGTTTGTTTTTATGCACCAGAGAAAAAACTTTGTTTTGGCGGTTGCGCTGGAAACTTGGCTTATAATTTAAAGCTTTTGAACGCAGATTTTTTACTCTATGGACGTGCCGGCAAAGATTTTGGTGATTACATGCTTCATTTTAAAAAATTAAAAATTGCAACAAATTTAATCAAAATTCATGACGATAGCTATACTGCAACGGCTTACTTAACAACAGATAAAAATTCAAAACAAGTAATTACTTTTGCACCCGGAGTTATGCTCAACAAGGAAAAAGTTAATTTTCACGCTTTTCATAAGCAAATTTCTATCGCAATTATAGCTCCTGAAGATGCAGATTATATGATATCTATCAGAGAAGAATCTAAAAAATATGGAATTAAATACATCTTTGATCCTGGCCAACAATTACCGACTATTGATAACAATGAATTAAAAGATTTTGTAGATAATAGTGTCGTTACAATAGTTAACAGTTATGAATGGGAATTGCTTTCAAGAAAATTAAATATTAAAAAAGAAGATTTATTAAAAAACAAACAAAACTTTATTATCACACATGGAGATCAAGGTTCTGAACTGATACATGATGGTAAAATTACAAACATAAAAGCTTTTCAAGCGTCAAAAGTCATAGACCCAACAGGCTGCGGAGATGCTTACAGGGCAGGAGTTCTTTATGGAATATCACAGAACTGGTCACTTGAAAAATCTTGTGAACTTGGAGCAAAATTAGCTACAAAAGTTGTTGAGCAAAGAGGGACTCAGGAACATCATATATAGCGTCAAAATTTATTTTTTTTATATCAAAGCATCTTTTTTCTTTCCCAATGCTTTCACAGAAATCTTTCACCTTATCTGAGTAAGTCAAAGCTATAAAAGGCTTTTTAAATTTTTCTGCTAAAATAATTGAATGCAGCCTCATGCCAATAACGCACTTTGCACCTTGATACAGTTCAAAAATTTTATTCACATTTGAACTGTATTTTTGCACATGAAACATTTTTTTATTCAATACTTTACCCTGTATATAATTAAGATATCTCTCGTCATCATCTCTTAGTTTTTCAAATGGTATTGCAATGATTTCATAATGCTTTTCCTGAGTTAAATAATTGATCAAAGAAATCAATTCCGATTCAAATTTTTGTTTTTCTTTTCCTGTTAGCCAATCACGAAGAGATAGAATAATATATAGCCCCCTTGATAAAGGGGGTTTGGGGGATTGAATCTCCAACTTTAATGCAAAATCTTCCACTACAGCGATTTCTTTTTTAACATCTATATCTTTTAACAATTTCTTTGAAATTGCATCCCTAACGGTAAGCTCTTCAGCTTTATTAAATAAGAATCTTACAAGTCCCCTGCTCCATTTTTTATTCAAAGGTCCGACTGAATTTCCCAGTATTTTAATTTTTTTTCGTAACAGCAAAGCTAAAGCTATATGTACTGACCAAATAAAAATAGCTCTTGGCTTTTCATCCTGCATTAATCCTCCACCTCCAAAAATAAATTCATCAGTTTTTATATAAGCATATAAACTTTTAAAAAGACTAAAAGTGCATATAGCATATAAAAATGATCTAAAACCTGTTGGCAAAAAATAAACAGATTTAACATTATATCTTTTAGAAGTTTCTAATGGATTATTACTGAGAACGGTAACAATATGATCTTTATCAAAGATACACCGCAATAAACCCTTTAAAATAAGCTCATCTCCAATATTAGTAGCTCCGTAATTCCCACAAATTAAAATATTCATACTACTTCGGTTTTGCTTTCTTCTATAGAAGGTTGAGCCAAATCTTCTAACTCTTCTTTTTTTATTGGCTCTTTGCTCTGTTTAATCCAAGTTTCTTTTAATCTGGCAGATTTACCACTTCTATCTCTCATGTAATATAGTTTTGCTCTTCTTACTTTCGCTGTTTTAACAATTTCTATTCTGTCAATTGTTGGAGAAAAAAGAGGAATAATTTTCTCTACTCCAATCCCTTGTACTATTTTTCGAACAGTCATAGTCGAATCTATGCCGTTACCTGAATTAACTTTGATTATCAAACCTTCATAAACTTGTATTCTTTCTTTGTTTCCTTCCTTGATTTTTTGATAAACTTTTACAGTATAGCCGGGTCTTACTTCAGTAAGCTTAGAAGGCTTATATGCATTGCCAATTTCCATTAATATTTGATCTGACATTTTTTAATTTTAAATAAAAAGCGCGCTTATTCTACAAAAGAGCTACAAGTAAATCAATAGCTTTTATTTATTCAAAAACTTTCCAAGCTTATTAACGCCAATGATGTTTGACTTATTTGTTACTAAATCGGTTATAAATTTGTCTTTGCACTCTAATCTATATAAAAAATCCTGCTTAGACATAATACTGAATCTAAGAGGTTTATCTGTTTCAATTTCTTTATCCAAAAAAGTCTCAAGAGTATTTACATCTATTTTGCCAACAACAAGCAGATCAACTGAAGAATCTTTACCGGTAAAAAAGCCTGACATCAAAATTAAATCAAGATCTCCAAGTTTAGCTATTTTTCTAGTCAATGCGTCCTTGGAATCCATAGTTTTGATAAAGATATTTTTCAAATCCTCAAAAATAACACATGACGAATTTACTTTAAAATATTTTTTCCTGTTTTTGCTGCGTGAAGTCAAAAGTCCTATTTTTTTCAAATTATCAACTTCTCTTCTGATAGAATTAATTTGCTCATCCAAAACTCGCGTTAATTCTCTTACGAAATACTCACTTTCGGAGTTAAGAAGAAAAAGATGTAAAAGTTTAACTCTTGCAGACGAAGTAAATAATCGTTTTAAGATATTGGACATATTTGTATACATATTTTATACAGAACGACTTTATTGTATAAAATATGAGATCAAAATGCAAGAGATTTTCACTTTTTTTGTTCAATCTCAAATCAGCTTCTGTCCTGCAAATACTGATAAATACTTAAACTTGAACAATAAAATTATACACTACTCATCCTCATCTTCCTCTTCAGGTTGTTTGAAAAGCTGCCACAGAAGTCCTGCATAAGAAAGCCCTGTCATAACTCCGATAAAAGCGACAGCAAAAATAAGAAAAGTAACTGTGGTATTTGAGTCTATTTCGGTAAAGAAAAGTACAAGATCGGTACACCTGCCTGCTACATTTTCAAAAGAAACCAGAAGCAGTAAGACTGTGAATATCGCTGATAATGCTAGAAATAAAATTAACATAAGTTAGGGATAAGGGGAAAGTATTAAGTATTATGCGTTAAGAACAGCTGTGCTCATAACCTTCAATGTGTTTCTGAAAAAGTTTTTTTACTTTGAGATTGTGAGACATTGCTCTGTACTGACTGCTGTCTTTTTTATACTCCTTTTCTGCTTTATATTGCTCTTTTTTTGGTAGGCTTGCAATGTAAGTTTTGATATTGCGTTCAAGCTCGCCAGCTTCAAGTGTGATATTGTCATATTTTAAAGCATTTTCAATTATCAAACTATTCGTAAGCCTCGAAATAGCACTTTCTCTGAGTTCTTTTTTCAAGGCTTCTTCTGTTTTTTTGAAAATTTCAAGATATTTAGACCATTCAATATTATATTTTTTCGCATTTTCAGTGTGTTCACTCATAAGTCCTTCCACTTCCCTGTCAATCAGAATATCAGAAATCTCAAGTTCTGATATTCTCTTCAATTGTTTCAAAAATTCTTCTTCTTGTCTTTTAATTTCATGATGAATTTTTTCATGTTCAAGGTTTTCTTTGATATATTTTTTCAATTCCTCTATTGAAATTTTCTTACCATACACAGATTCTGCAAAAGTTTCATCAAGCTCAGGCATAATTCTTTTTTCAGTTCTGTTTACTTTGACTTTGAATTTCACTTTTTTACTTTGCATGGAAGTTGCATGATAATCTTTTGGAAAAGTTACTTCAAATTCTTTCTCGTCATCTTTTTTCAGTCCAATCAAATTATCTTCAAAACCCGGAACAAGTGTGTTATCACCGATTACTACTGGATGATTTTTGCTATTTGTATTAGGAAGGCTGTCTCTACTTTTTGCGTCAAAACCTTCAAAAGAAATTTCAACTCTATCCCCTTTTTCTACTTTTCTATCCATATCTTCGAAACGTGATTTTTTTATTTGAAGTTCTTTGATAACATCTTCTATATCTTTATCTTTTATCTCAACTTTCTCTTTTTTTATCATAATTTTTTCAAGTCCTTTGATAGTCACTTCCGGAAGAAGCACTACTTTGATTTCAAATGTAAAAGGATCCTTATTCAAAACTTTGAAATCAGCAGAAGCGATAGGCATCAAGTTTTCATCTGTCACCGCCTGAGAATACATCTTTGCAGCTGCTTTTTCTTGCGCGACCATTTCTATATATTCTTTTCCAACATGATTTGCCAAAATATCATAAGGCACATGTCCTGGACGAAAACCGCTAACTCGCATGTTTGAACTTATATCTTTACAAGCATCTTTGATGTATTTATCAAGATCGCCTTTCTCGGCTTCTATTGTAAAAAGAAATTCTGATTTTGGAAGTTTTTTTGTTGTTACTTTCATTTGAATAGGATAAAGGAAAAAGTTTTTTTAGTTCGAAAGTATTTTAGAGAAGAAAATGGAAAAGCTCAATTGGAAGTGTTATTCGTAACCTTCTTTACGTTGTTTAATTCTATAAATTAAAATAATTTTATTTGACGTATCAATATCATAAACAATCCTATAATTACCAACTCTCATTCTAAAGATACCTTCCTCATTAGATTTTTGTAGTTTTTTGATATCTAAAAAACTATTAAAAGGATCTTTTGATAAAATATTTATTTTATTTATTATTTTTTGAAAATCTTTTAAATTTTTCTTTAAATTCTTTTTATCTTTTTCTATTGTCTTTGAACTATAAAAAATTACTTTATACATATTTAACTTATAAATTGCTCTAAACTCATAAATTTTTCTTTTTTACCTGCCTTATAATCAATTCTTCCATTTTCTACCAGTTTTTTATCGCTTGGACTTAGTGTGTTTATAGAAATATTTTCGACATCCCAATCTAAATCATCAGCATCAAAACTAATAGTCTGAATGATTACCTTTCCATCTTGTATCATTGCAAGTACTTGATCTTGCATATTAAGCATAAGTCTCCAAGGTTGAGGAATTGTTATCTGTCCATTTCCAATAAATTTTAATATCTCTTGTGTTTGCATGATTAAAGTAATTAAAGTTTTAAACTAATTTAATTATATAATTTATATAAGTAAAATGCAATTTTTAGCAAAATTATTTTAACCACAAAATAAAAAAAGCTCAATTGAATTAATAGACAAATAAATTTAGATAATATATATTGATAATAGAATATTCAATTATGTTTTTATACTATGTCTTCTATTATAGATTCCGCTTTAGATCTTTATAGAAAATACAAATTGAAAAAAGAACTTATGGAAGAAGCTGCAATGGAAACTGAAGATGATATTAAAGAAGCCATGAGTGATTTTGGCGATTATCAAAATATAATCGATAGGATTCTCGTTGCTTTTGATATCAAGGGAGATTTTAGCAACTAATTTATCATCAACTATTGCAACTGATTGACCTGTATGTTTTTTTGTAAAGCTTTTGAAATTGTAGGAATTTGTACCATGTGAATAGTTTATTACAATTTTATTTTAATTGGAAAAATGGAAAAGCTCAAATGAATTAATATGTTAATAATATATTTCCAAAAAAGAGGCTATATAGTATAATTTGGACATAGGAATTTAAAATACAAAATATGTATAATACTTGGAACAATTATATATCTTCAGACCCGAAAATATTATATGGCAAACCAATCATAAAAGGTACGCGCATACCTGTAGATTTGATATTAGAAAAATTATCAGAAAATGAATCTATAAAAGAAATACTTAAGTCCTATCCAACAATTAATATAGAAGCAATTCATGCATGTCTAGCATTCGCATCTAATTCAATAAAAGATCAGTCTGTTTATCCTTTATCTATAAAATGAAAATAGTAGTAGATGAAAGTGTAGACTATCCAATTATAATTAGCTTCAAAATTCATTTACAGTAATAACAAAAAAGCAAATCCGAATAAGAGGATCAAACGGAAAACAGTTTGAATAACTAAAAAGACAACAAAGAATTTGGTA
>CAZEDK010000043.1:0-2426 GCA_964511025.1 uncultured Candidatus Peribacteria bacterium
TTGGTACTTGGTACTTGGTACTTGGTACTTGGTACTTGGTACTTGGTACTTGGTACTTGGTACTTGGTACTTGGTACTTGGTACTTATTTATGAAACTTTTCATGAACCTCTTTGAGTCTCTGATTTGTCAAATGCGTGTAAACTTGAGTTGTTGTAATTGACGCATGACCAAGCATTTCTTGCACTGAGCGAATATCAGCTCCATTAATCAAAAGTTCCGTTGCAAAACTATGACGCAAAGTGTGCGGACTCACTTTTTTGACAATATTTGCATCCAAAGCGTATTTTTTGACAATATTTTCTATAGAAACCGTTGTTAATCTTTTATTTTCACCATCTGACAAAACTTCATCTATTTTATATTTTTTATAATTGATAAAAAGAGGCTTAAAAGCATCCACTCTCGTTGCCAAATATTTTTCCAAGAAACCAGATGCTCTCTTTGAAATAAAAATTACTCTTGGCTTGCGTCCTTTGCCTCTAACCATAAATTCTTTTCTGTTTAAATCCACTTGATCTCGATTCAAAGATGCAAGTTCACTGACACGAAGCCCTGATGAATATAAAAGTTCCAAAATTGCCCTGTCTCTAAAACCCTGCCTCAAATTTAAAGGAACAGCTTTGAAAAGTCTTTCCAGTTCGTCACGGTTAAGAAATTCCACTGTTCTTTTTTCAATTTTTGGAAGTTCAACTTTTTCAGCTGACAAAGTTTCAACATCGTTTTTCGCAAGATATTTCAAAAAGGCCCTCAAAGCTATCAAGTGATAACTTTGTGTTTTTTTTGAAAGCAATTTTTCTTTTTCCTGATTACACAATCGATTTAAATAAAGCCTGTAATCGTTGATTAGATTTAAATCTATTTTTTGCACGTCAATATCTTTCGCAAAGTCCAAAAATCTCATCAAATAATGTTCATAATTTTCAATAGTTTTATTGGATTGATTTTTTCCAATTTCACAAAAAGTAATAAACTGCGAAATATGTTGAGATAGTTTTGGCATTTATAAATCTTCAAACAGAAAGCCATTGCTCTCTAGAAATATTTGCTTCTTTTAAAATTGTACTTATCAAACCTACTCCTATGTCTTTCCCTTGATGATAAGGTATTGGTATAATTAATTTTTTCTCTTTATTTACCATATGAACATGCCTTCCACCTGCAAACGGACCATGAAAGCCAAATTTTTTCATTTTTCTGACAACCTCTATTGGCTTCAAAGGTGTTAATTTAGACATTTAATAATGCTTGACTTTTAGTTGTAAACTTAATATCGCCAAATATAGGCACGTCTAATCCCATCTGTAAAGCAATGATTATATTACCTTCGATTGCATCCTTTAAATTTTCCCTAGCTTCTTCATAAGTTTCCCCTTGAGAAAAAAAACCTGATGCATTTGGCACTTCGGCAACTATAAATCCATTTTCATCTTTTGAATATTCAGCTAACTCTAATGCTCTATTAATATAATCTGTTATCAGCATGGTATTTAAATTAAATTTCATATAGTATTATACTACCTGTATTTCAAAAACACCAATGCTTCTTACTCGTCAAGATCTGGAAAATCGTGAAGAAAAATTTCTTGCTCCTTATGCTGTAAAGAGTAAAAATTCTCAAGGTCGAATATATGATGAAAAAGAAAGCGATTCTCGCACATGCTTTCAAAAAGATCGTGATCGAATTATTCATTGCCGTGCGTTTCGTAGATTAAAAGGTAAAACTCAAGTTTTTGTTGTCGGCGAAGGAGATCATTTTCGTACACGAATTACTCACACAATGGAAGTTGCACAAGTTGCACGTGATATCGCAAGAAGTCTTTCGCTAAACGAAGACCTTGCAGAAGCTATAGCTCTAGCACACGACCTTGGCCATAGCCCATTTGCACATAGTGGACAGGACACTTTGAATGAAATGATGAAAAAATACGGCTTAAATTATGAGCATAACGAACAAAGCAAAAGAATAGTTGAATATTTGGAAAATATTTATCCTGATTTCAGAGGCTTAAATTTGACACACGAAGTAAGAGAAGGACTTATGAAGCACCAAACTGCTTATGATAATATTGATAAAAATTTTCGAATTTTCCCGAGTTTGGAAGCACAAATTGTCGATTTTGCGGACGAAATCGCGTATAATTGCCATGATGTCGATGACGGGCTCAGATCAGGGCTTATCAGTTTTAAACAAATCCAAGATTTAGAAATCTGCAAACATGCCATTTCAAAAACCATATCTGATTATGGACAAATAGACGATGTCAAAATTTATAACGCTAGATTTGTAAGCAACTTAATGACTTTGATAATCAATGATTTGACATTACAAACTGATAAAAATTTAAAAAAATATTCAATTCAATCATTGGATGACGTTTATTGTTCAAAAATAAAAATAGTTAATTTCAGTCTTAAAATGAAAAA
>CAZEDK010000043.1:2436-13460 GCA_964511025.1 uncultured Candidatus Peribacteria bacterium
TTTTTATTTCCATCCAAAAATTGTAAAACTTTCACAAGAAGGACAAAAAATAATTCAAAAGTTATTTGAATTTTTCGAAAAAAATCCGGAACTTCTGCCAATAGAATTCAAAAAAGACAGGCAAGATAAAAATACTTTGGCAATAGCTGTCAAAGATTATATAGCAGGCATGACAGATGAATTTGCAGAAAATACAGCTTTATTTAATAAGCTTTTGTAATTCTTTTTTGAAGGTTTCTACATCCTTGAATTCTCTGTAAACTGATGCAAATCTAATATACGCAACTTCATCAAGTTCTTTGAGTGCTTCCATTAGATCTTCTCCAATTTTTTGACTTGCAACTTCTTTGCTACCGCAGTACCACTTTTCTTCTAATGAATTTAATAAATTTTCTATATCATCTTCAGTAATTTTTCTCTTTTCGCAAGCTTTCCAAATACCTTGTTTGAGTTTCTCTCTACTATAACCTTCCCTGCTAGCATCTTTTTTTATAACTATTAAATTTTTGGTTTCGAGTCTTTCAAAAGTAGTAAATCTATTACTGCATTTACTGCATTCTCTGCGTCTCCTGATCGATTGTCCATCTTGATGCACACGAGAATCAATCACGTAAGTAATCGGATTTTTACAGTCCGGACAAAACATTTGAGCAAAAACTTATCAACATAAATACTTTACAGTTTGATCTGTTTACATGCAATGAGGAACTGCTCACCGCTGTATTTCAAGTTACAATGTCCTTAAAAGATTATTATAGGCAAAACAACTCACCCCTTCGTCCCCTCTCTTTTTAAAAAGAGGGGATAATGATAAATCAGTAAAAATAAATTAATGATTTCAAACAGGTCATAGAACCCCCTCTTTTCAGGAAGAGAGGGGGCAGGGGGTGAGTTGACCGGTGAGCAGTTACTGCAATGAGCATTGTTTTTAACAAAGAAAACTGATAAAATATATAGATTTTTTTGGAATTTTATGACAAGCAATTATATTAGCGCAAATTTAGGTAGAATTTTTGAACTTGGCAATCTTGAAATTGCATTAGTATCCATTCTGGCATTTATTCCTGTGCTTCTTTGGCTTCCGATAATGCATTACAAAAAGGATAAAAGCCACAAAGTTGTTTTTGTAATATTTATTCTTGGCACGCTGACAGTTTTACCAATCATCGGATTGCAATATTTATGGGCATATTTCCCTGAATTAGACATATATGCTCATATCAACTCTACCGTTAAAAATGTTCAGATCGGATTTCTTCTTACTTTTATGTTTGTTGGAATTTTTGAAGAAATCGCAAAAAATTCAGTTGTGCATTATGTCGATCGTTCCAAAATTTCAGTGAATACTATAAATGACGCTATTTTATATGGTGTCATTGCTGCTCTTGGTTTCGCATTTACAGAAAATCTTTTCTACTTACATAGCATTTTAAAAAGTGGCACTATAATAGATATAGTTGCCGTATTTAGTTTCAGATCAATTGTGACGATGTGCGCACACATGGTTTTTTCAGGTATCATGGGATATTATTATGGGATGGCAAAATTTGCAGATCCATTTTTTCAGCAAGCAAATTGGCAGGGAAGAAAATTTTTGTTCGTTGAACTCATGTACAGGTTAATAAAATTTAAAAAAATACATTCGTACAGAATAAGCACTATGCTTAAAGGATTATTAATCGCGATGAGTTTGCATGCGGCTTTTAATTTTTTCTTACAATTTCAAATGTTGTGGAGTGCGGTTATTTTGGTGTTCGTAGGATATCTTTATATTCATCACCTTATGAGAAGAAAAGCTGCCCACGTTCTTCTTGGACTGCGAAATAAACGACCTTCGTTAATGGTAAAAAAAGATGAAGATGTGGTGATAGAACTTATTGGTATGTGGATGAACGAAGGAAAACTTCTTGAAGTTAAACAAATCTGTGAAAGACTTTTAAAAAGAGACCCTGATAATGCAGTCATTAAGCTGTTTTATGCAAAAGCTCAAGATGAAAGAAAAGTTAATAACGCAATTCATGCAATAAAAAATTTATTTTCAGAAGAAGAGATTCAACTTGAAAAAAATATACTTGAACCAATTAAAGCAACAGAAAATGTCCTTCTTCCAAACAAATAGTATACGCATTCTACAGTGGGCAAGCATAGCTTTTGTCGGAATATTGCTTTTGATATTTGCTGTACATCAAGTATCAGGATTGAATTTTAAAAAAATACAAGAAAATGAGAAAGAAATTAGCAAAGAAATATCTAAGCAACTAACAGCTAATATCAGTATTGCAAAAGCACAAAAAGAAGAAATAATAACAACAAAATCTATTGTTTGTAATTCAAGTAATACACTGGAAGACTATAAAACTGAATTTATATCAGCAGAAATCAGTTACGATAGCATTATTGAGAAAGGAGACACTGCAAAAATAACTTTGAAATTAAAAAATACAGGCACTAGTAATTGGTATGGAAAAGATTCAAATTGTGAAAAAATAATGAATCTTGGCACTGAAAAATCACAAGATAGACAAAGTAAATTTTGGAATAGAGATAAAAACAGCAATTGGATTTTTGATAATAATAAAAACAGAATAATACTTTCCGATTCTGAAGTTTTAGTCGGAGAAGAAACGAGTTTTGAATTTGAAATTTATGTACCAAAAGATTTGGAAGACGGAATTTATAGAGAATTTTTTAGGCCCATGATTCCGGGATTTGGATGGCTGAGTGATGCAATTTATTATATAGATATTCCTATCGGTAAAACCTCTAACGAAGACAATGAAAAAATAAAAAATGCCAACATCACAAGTTCTACAGCATATATGCATGGCGATAAAAACATTGAAGTGAATTTATCAGACCAAAAAATGTATTTACGTTACGGAGAGGAAAAATTTTTTGAGTTACTTGTATCAAGTGGATTGCCTGGAAAGTATGACACTCCAAGAGATAACTGGTATGTATATAATAAATCAGAAAAACGAAGAGGAAGTAAATGGCCACATTATGTAATGGAAGACTGGCTTGGATTGGCTCGTTCAAACATTGGCTTTCAGGGTTACGGACTTCATTCGTTACCATATTTATTAAACAGTAAAGGAAATAAATATTGGGATGAGAAAGATGAACCGGGAATGCACCTTGGCAAACCCGTAAGTCATGGATGTGTGAGAATGCAACCCGAAGCTGATCAAATTGTTTGGGATTTCGCAGAAATAGGCATGGCTGTTTGGACGCATAATTAGGATGGTAAAAAGTATAAAGTATATAGTATAAAGTATATCGTATATCGTATATTTTTGTATTTTTTAGTTTTATAAATTGCTTAATGGTCAACAAAAACTCGCGATTGAAACAATAAAAGGACCTATTCTTATCATTGCAGGAGCTGGTAGTGGCAAAACACGCGTACTTACACATCGCATTGCCTACTTAATAGAAAATGGGATTAAGCCATGGAATATTTTGGCTGTAACATTTACAAATAAAGCCGCCCAAGAAATGAAAGACAGATTAAGAAAATTATTAAATATTTCCTCAGATGAAGCTTTGAAAGTAAATATGGGAACATTTCATTCAATTTGTGTAAGAATATTAAGAGAGACAGCTCATTTTTGCGGATATGAGAATAAATTCACTATTTATGATAGCGCCGACTGCCTATCTCTTATGAAAAACATCATGAATGACGCGCAAATTGATCCCAAAAAAATAAATCCAAAAGCAATTTTAAATGCAATTTCAGGCGCAAAGAATCAACTCATTGACGCAGTAACATACAAAACAAAAGCTTTTGAAGATTTCCACAGAAAAGCAGCTGATCTATATCTTGAATATGAAAAACAACTGTCAATAAATCAAGCTTTTGACTTTGATGATTTGATTATGAAAACAGTCGAAATTTTGGAAAAAAATGAAGAAATACTTGAAAAATTCCAAGATAAATTTCAATACATACTTGTTGACGAGTACCAAGATACAAATCATGCGCAGTATGTTCTAACAAAGATGCTTGCAAAAAAACACAGAAATCTTTGCGTTGTAGGAGATAGCGATCAGTCAATATATAGCTTTCGAGGCGCAAATATTCAAAACATTTTGGATTTTGAAAAAGACTATCCTGAAACTCAAATCATCAAACTGGAACAAAATTATCGTTCAACAAAAAATATACTAAAAGCAGCGCATAATATAATAATTAAAAACAAAAAACGCAAAGAGAAAGAAATGTGGACAGAAAACATCGAAGGAGAAAAAATAAAAATTTACAAAGCTATAAATGAAAGAGAAGAGGGGGAATTAATCGCAAGAGAAATTAGAAATATATTAAGACAGCATGAAAGACCTGCGTATAATGATTTTGTAATTCTTTACAGAACTAATGCTCAATCACGCGTTATTGAAGAAACCATGCTAAGAAACGCTATACCGTACAGAATTATTGGAGGAGTGAAATTTTACGAAAGAAAGGAAATCAAAGATATACTAGCATACCTCAAACTAATACAAAATTCTAATGATTCAGTTAGTTTACTGCGAATTATTAATACTCCAAGCCGTAAAATAGGCGCTCAAACACTTAGTCAAATCCAATTCAAAGCACACTTCACAGGCATGAGTCTTTTTGAAACAATGAGAAATCCAGATTTTTTGAGTTCTGTTAAGCACAGTGTAATATTAAATTTTGTACAATTAATAGATGAATTAAAAAAAGCCAATCAGGAATTTCCTACTTCAGGAGTCATTAAGCAAGTCATACATTTAAGCAGATACAAAGAATATCTACTCTCTGATAATTCCAAAGAAGCAGAGTCGAGATATGAAAATATTTTGGAGCTTATATCTGTCGCCAGTAAATATGATGGGCTAGAACCAAGCATATCACTCGCAACATTTCTTGAAGAAGTGGCGCTTGTCTCTGAGCTGGACAATTTAAATAATAGTGACAACGCTGTTACACTAATGACACTGCATTCTGCAAAAGGACTCGAATTTAATAATGTATTCATAGTTGGAACGGAAGAAGGACTTTTGCCGCACATGAATTCTCTTTATAATTCTGAAGAACTCGAAGAAGAAAGAAGACTTATGTACGTAGGTATTACAAGAGCCAAAGAAAATTTGTATTTATTACATACACAGCAAAGACTACTTTATGGAGAATACAGTTCCAAACCGTTAAGCCAATTCGTAAAAGATATCGATGAAAATTTACTTGAATTCAATTACATAAGAGAAAATAAAAAGTTATACGCATCCAGCTATGAACATTATGACAAAAAACCAATACCGGTAGAAAACACTTTTGAAATAGAATATTTGTTTAAAGCCGGAGATTTAGTAGAGCATAGATATTTTGGACTTGGTAAAATCCTAAACATCACAGGATCAATAGCGACAGTTGCCTTTGAAGATCCACAAGTCGGAATCAAAAAATTAGCACTTAACGTAGCTCCTTTGACTAAGCTTGGATAATGGTAGTTTAATGGTAGTTTAATAACTTGACTAATCAAGCTTTTTTCAAGTAATTTTTTCAATGTTAGTTAATAACTATTATAATTTTTAATTTTTTCAGCTATGAATTCAACAAACAGCACACTTGGTTTTAATAATAGAGGGGGATTGACAAATTTTTTGGAACTTAGTTACAGCGAATTGGAGACAAGAAATCTAAAAATCAAAAAAGAAGCTGTAGAAGGAAAAAACCAAGAAGAGTTTGAAAAAGAAATCATGGAATTGCTTAAAAATGAGACAGGCGTAAAAGCTGTTATGATAGCTTTTTGTGACATGGAAGGTAAATTACACATCCTTGATTATGATAAAAAATTCTTTCTAGGCTCGCTTGATAATCTTACTTTTGACGGATCGTCCATCAAAGGATTTGCGACGCAGGATAAATCGGATCTTCGTTTAAAAGCAGATTTTAGATCTTTCAGGTGGCTTCCTTCCGATGTATTTGGACCAGGAAAAGTTTTGATGTTTGCGAATGTTCACGATCAAGATGGAACAATGTTTTCAGCTGATTTCAGAAATCAATTAATGCAAATCTGTGACAAGCTCAAACAACAAGGAATTACTGTAAACAACGCACCTGAGATTGAAGGAATTTTGTTCAAAGGCACTGATGCAGAACAGCATTTCAATGAATCAATCGGTTTTGAAGTGACAACAGAAGGTGGCTATTTTAACACTTTACCTCAAGATACTCTCAGACTTTTTATCGACAAAGTCGCTGAAGTACAAAGAGCGCTTGGTTTCGAAAATGAAAAAGATCATCCGGAAGTAGCTCCGGCACAATTTGAGATTAATTTCAAATATACAGATATTCTTTTCACATGCGACCAAATTTTATTATACAAATTAACAGCGAGACAAATTGCCAAATCAATGGGATACACAGCTTCTTTTCTGCCTAAACCAATACTTGGAATCAATGGAAATGGTATGCATTCAAATATATCTCTATTCCAAAATGGAAAAAATTTATTTTATGGAGATGATGGCGAATATGGACTATCTGATATTGCAAACAGATTTCTTAATGGCATTTTGTATCATGCCAGAGAATTGTGTTTAAGTTTTTGTCCAAGCGTCAATGCCTTTCGTAGACTGGATCCACATTTTGAAGCGCCAAACGCCATCAAGGCATCAACAACTGACAGAGGTTCTATGATCAGAATACCACTTGGAAATGAAAAATCTACAAGAATAGAAGTTCGATCTGTCTCACCCGACGCAAATCCATATTTCACACATTATATAATATTGTCAGCCGCTTTAAAATTTGTTCATGCGGAAACAAGCGAATATGAAAGATTACGTTCGGAACTACAACTTCGAGGCAAACAAATATTGCCGGGAAATATCTACGAAGCTATTGAAGAGTTTGGAAATTCAGATTTTATCAAAGAAGTAATCGGTCAAGTTAATCTCGATAAATATTTAACCCTCAAAAAAGAAGTTGCTGAAAGAAGTCCTTTGTCACTTGGAGCTTATGTCAAAAATAATGAAGTTCTTTTTCACCACGAAGTCAGAAACCAAATGCTATGGAGCAGATTTTAAAGTCTTTACTTATCTGACAAAAAAACTTTATACTCCTTTTGCTGCGAGGCAAATTTTAGATTTTAAAGTGAACAAAATGAATTTACGTTATTCAAAAGTGATTCAAGCTATAGCTATATTTTTTATAGGTATTTTTGTTGGACTTGAAATCAATCAAACCCCTCAATTTATCCCTGAAACAACTGATAATGAAGCTGCCGAGATAAATACAGAAACTAGTCCTTTGGATCTTAGTGACTTTTGGACTGTTTATGATGTGCTCAAAGAAAATTATTACGACGCAACCGTATTCAACACTCAAATACAAACTCAAGGTGCGATCAAAGGTTTGGTCAATTCGCTTGGGGATAATTATACGTCCTACATGGATCCACAGGAGAACATTGCTTTTGAAGATAGTTTAAAAGGAGAATTTGAAGGTATAGGAGCGGAGCTGTCTATAAAAAACAGTTTACTTGTTGTTGTCTCACCATTAAAAAATTCACCTGCCGAAGAAGCCGGCTTGCAACCCGGAGATATAATTTATAAAATCGGAGAAAAACTTGCCGGTGACTTAACATTATTCGAAGCAGTAATGCAAATACGTGGTCCAAAAAATAGTTATATTGCTTTAACAATACTGCGAGAAGGCGAAGACGAAGCCCTTGAAATGTCAATTATGAGAGATAAAATAGATATTCCAAATGTTGAATACAAAGATTTAGGTAGTGACATTTACTCTATCCAGATATATCAGTTTGGAGATGATACAGAAACTGAATTTAGCCGTGCCGTGCAAGAACTGATATTGAAAAATCCAAAAGGATTAATTGTTGATTTAAGAGCAAATGGTGGAGGATACGTGGATGCAGCAATAAATGTACTTTCTGAGTTTGTATTGGGTGAAAAAGAATCTGTCAAAATAAAATACAGAGAAGAAACGAAATCTACAATTCTTTACACCAAAGCTGACAAAGGCAGGCTCAGTGAAATTCCTGTTGCGGTCCTTATCAATGCAGGCTCTGCATCAGCGTCAGAAATAGTTGCCGGAGCAATACAGGACTGGAAAAGAGGTGTAATCATAGGTGAGCAATCCTTCGGCAAAGGCAGCGTGCAAGAATTATATAATCTAAAAAATGGAGGAAGTCTCCGAATGACTGTCGCAAAATGGTTTACACCAAATGATAGAAGTATTCAGGATGAAGGAATTAGTCCAGATATTGTTGTTGAAATCACAAAAGAAGACATAGAAGCCAAAAAAGATCCTCAAATGGAGAAAGCCATTGAAGTGCTTAAATAAAATTTTTCTATAACAAAAAAGCAACACTTGAAAGTGTTGCTTTTTCTTTTGAGATTCAAATTCAACAGAATTATCTTCTATCGAACCCACCGCCTCCGTATCCTCCACCTGTACCACCACCACTTCTGAAATCTCTTCGCGGAGGTCTTTCTTCCATTGGACGAGCTTTGTTGACAATAATTTGTCTTCCTTCAAAATCCTTATCGTGCAACAATTCGATAGCTTTTTCAGCTTCCGCTTCAGTTTCAAATTCAATGAAACCAAAACCCTTAGATCTGCCTGACGCTCTGTCAGTGATCACCTG
The DNA here is from genome assembly GCA_964511025.1 of uncultured Candidatus Peribacteria bacterium. GTDB lineage: Bacteria > Patescibacteriota > Gracilibacteria > UBA1369 > GWF2-33-10 > CAZEDK01. The sequence continues at coordinate 11,079 of CAZEDK010000043.1, forward strand.
CGCGGAAAGAACTTCGCCAGCTTGCGCGAATAAGTCTTTTAGACCATCTGAAGTTGTTCTGTAATTCAGATTACCTACGTAAAGTTTTACACTCATTTTTGAAGAGTAAAAAAATAAAAACAAAGTGACATTATTATAAGGGCACGTGCTTTGCCTTTTATTTTTTTACAAAACCGACTTCCACCTAATAATATCCTTAGCAAAGTTCATGATACACCTTGCTAAGAAATGAGTCAAATGTTTTTGATTTTTTTGATTTTTTCAAAAATTGCTCCAAAAAATATTCCTTCAAAGAATGCTCATTGTTTGCATCTTTATTGACAAAAACAAGTATAGAAAGCCATTTTTGAAATAAGTTTTGCTGATAATTCATGAAAATGTTTCACAACTGGCGGAGAGACAGGGATTCGAACCCTGGAGAGGCTTTCGCCTCTAACGGTTTTCAAGACCGCCGCATTCGACCGCTCTGCCATCTCTCCGTATTAAACAAATTGATTTTCTTGAACTATTTTTGATTTTTCCATGTATCCATTTGGGGATTTTAAATAAAATTCCCTTTTGTAGACTAATTGTTTATCTGCATAACTTTCCGTGTAAATTACTCTCCATGGAGCATATGGTTTTGTTGATTTTGTATTTGAATGGTTATGCTGATAAACTCTCTTTTCCAAATTACTTGTGACTCCTGTATAAAACATTCTTTTTATTTCGCTCTGAATTATATACAGATAATACATACACGCCTATTAGTATTCAATGCTTTCGACCCCCGAAGGGGCCACTTTGTGGCGCTCTGCCATCTCTCCGTATTAAAGTTGCTTATAAAATTTACATAGTATTAAATACTTTTACAAGATTAGCTTTTGTTAATGATATTTTTTGCGCTAATATAGTCACATCATCATCTAAATTTGCGTTAATTTGTCTGATTCAATAAATATGCAACTAATAGGAGATTTTCATATACATTCTCGCCACTCAAAAGCAGCTTCAAAAGAAATGAATATAGTTAATTTGACCAAATGGGGGATGTTAAAGGGATTAAATATTATTGGCACAGGAGATTTTACAGATCCAAAATGGCTTACAGAATTGGAAGAAAAATTAGAACCGGCAGAGAAAGGATTGTTTCGTTTGAAGCCTGAGTTTGAACAAGAAATATTACTTGAAGTCCCGTTAAGCTGTAGGAATCCTATAAGATTTGTATTAAGTACTGAAATCCGCACTGTTTACAAAAAAAACGGCAAAACACGCAAAATACATCATCTTATAATTTGCCCAAAATTTGAATATCTGAAAAAAATCAACAATGAACTGGAAAAAATAATTGATTTGGATTGTAAAGAGCTTTTGAAAATCGTATTATCAGTATCTCCGGATTGTCTGCTAATCCCAACAGACATTTGGAACCCACATTTTGGTATTTTTGCTTCCAAATCGGGATTTGATAGTTTGGAAGAAGTCTTTGAAGAATTAACACCTTATATCTATGCACTTGAAACAGGCTTAACATCTGATCCTGCAATGAATTTGAAAATTCCGGAAATAAGAAAGCTTGCACTTATTTCAAATTCAAACGCAGACCGTCCAAAAAAACTTGGCAGGGAAGCAAATATATTCAATTGCAAGCTTGATTATTACGAAATTTGCGATGCAATAAGAAACAATGACTTGAAAAAATTTGTATCAACAATTGAATTTTTTCCAGAAGAAGGAAAATATTATTTCGATGGACATAGAAACTGTAATGTTGGATTAAGCCCTGCCGAGTCAAAAACCAACAACTACATTTGCCCTGTTTGCGGGAAGAAAGTAAGCATTGGTATTCTGCATAGAATAGAAGAGTTGTCATTTAAAAATACTAAATTAAAAAATGCCCAAAGCAGGCCTTTCCAATCAAGCATTCCTTTATCTGAAATTATCGCAGAAATTGAAAACAAAGGAATTAACACCAAAAAAGTCGATGAAATTTATAAAAAAATGTTAAAAACCTTTGGTAATGAATTTTTCATTTTGTTAGAGCTTGGAACCAAAGAAATAGAAAAAGAATTTGGCTTCATGTTGGCAGAAGCAATAAAAAAAGTACGACTTGGACAAATTCAAATCAATCCGGGTTTTGATGGACAATGCGGATCTGTAAAAATTTTCTCTGAAAAAGAAAAAGAAAGTTTTGCAGGAAAACAAAGTAGTTTTTTAGAATGAGAATGAGTGAATGGTGCCCCCGACAGGGATCGAACCTGTAACCTTCAGCTCCGCAAGCTGATGCTCTATCCAATTGAGCTACGGGAACATTATTTTGATTATTTGGTTTTTAGTTTGAATCAATTGATTAGCTTCGAAAACAACCCACCCCTGCCCGAATTAGGTCAGGCGGGCTAAATC
>CAZEDK010000044.1:0-7939 GCA_964511025.1 uncultured Candidatus Peribacteria bacterium
ACAAAAATTTAAAAAGCAGCCCCCCAAATGACTACGCTGCCCAAGATACACACTATTTTTTACTTTTTTGAAATTATCAGAATTAACATATAGTGCAAAAAGGCTAAATATTGGGGAATCGATTCTTTTATATAATAGATTTGATTCTTCAAATATCTGGGCAAACATATATCCAAGAATAAGATTAACAAGAGAAGGTTTAAGGAGTGTTCGTATTCAATGTCTTGATTCATATCCTGATCATAGACTTGGATGTGTTATAGGAGAACGACTAAGCGATATAGATGATATTGCAAATGGTATTATTTCTTTAACTGATCAAAGAGTATTAAGCGGTTTATATCTGCGATAAAAAACTTAAATCTGATTATAAATCAAATATCGAAAATTTATAATTTTCATACCGCCACCTCAAACTTAATAAAAGGATGGTGCTGATAATTTTCCAATTTAAAATCTTCAAATTTCAAATCAAAGAAAGGTTTTTTCTCAATTTTCAAAGTTGGCAGAGGAAAACACTCTCGTTTCAATTGTTCTTTCAAGCCATTAACATGATTCAAATAAATATGCGCATCACCCAAAGTATGCGTAAAAATTCCTGGCATCAAATCACATTCCTGCGCAACCATTTGAAGTAGCATGGCATAACTTGTTATATTATAAGGCACTCCAAGAGCGATATCACCGCTTCTTTGATATAATTGTAAATCTAACCTGTCATTGATTACATAAAACTGAAAAAAACTATGACATGGAGGCAGCGCCATCTCTTCAATATAAGCTGGATTCCATGCATTGACAATTATTCTTCTGCTATCAGGATTATTTTTAATTAAATCTATGGCATTCTGAATCTGATCAATATGACTCAAATTATATTTTTGTTCTTTTTCATCCCATGTAAATTTGTTCCATTTTCTCCATTGATAACCGTAAACAGGTCCAAGATTGCCATTTTTATCGGCCCAACTATCCCATATCTTGGTATATTGCGTTAAATCATCATTGATATTTGTAGAACCTTTCAAAAACCACAGTAGCTCACGTAAGACAGAATCAAAATTCACTTTCTTTGTAGTCATTAATGGGAAACCATCTCTCAAATCATATTTTCGCTGAATACCAAAAATCGAAATAGTTCCAGTACCCGTACGGTCTTTTTTTTCTTCACCATTATCCAAAACTTCCTGAATTAAGCTAAGGTATTGTTGCATTTATAGAAATTTTGAATTTTAAATTCTTAATTAAGATAAAGGAAAAAAAGGAAAGACAAAAGTGGAAAAATTAAAAATCACAATTAGACTTTGACTTTGAAAGAATGACACACTAAATTTTAATGGAATTAAAATTGCAATAATTTAAAATTTAAAATTTTTCAAATATGCCCGACGATATTAATGTAACCTATATATTAGGAAATGAAACAAAAACAGTCAAAGCTAAAAAAAACCAAACTATCTTGGAGATTTCACAATCAAACGGAATTCCTCAAACTTCAGCCTGCGGAGGAATGGGGGTTTGTACAACTTGTATGTGCATGATCCAAGAAGGTCAAAAAAATCTAAATGATCCGACGGAAGAAGAATTAAATATGGGACTAGATGGAGAAATTAACAGACTTGGATGTCAAGCAAGGGTTGAAGGAGACATTACAGTGGCTTTATAGTTCTATATACTTTCAAAGCTTCTTCAATAATGGCAATCGATCTCTTTAGGTCTTCTTCTTTGAGTACATAAGCTATTCGAACTTGATTTGAAATTTTGCCATTTGCATAGAAACCAGCTCCAGGAGCCAGCATGACCGTTTCGTTGTTTGAACTAAATTCTGTCAGCAACCACAGGCAAAAATCATCACTATCAATAATTGGTAACTCAACCATCATATAAAAAGCACCTTCAGGCTTATAAACTTTGACACCTTCTATTGTTTGCAAACCTTCATACATAATATCACGCCTTTTTTCATATTCTTTTTGTACTTCGTCTATGTATGACTTAGGTACTTCATTGAGAAATGACCCCATATACTGATCTATAAGTCCTGCCGATAATCTGCCCTGGGCTATTTTGATTACTCCTTGCATAAGCTCTTTATTCAAACTTATAAAAACTCCCAGCCTGGCACCACATATGCTATATCTTTTAGAAAGACTATCAAGCATTACAGTTCTATCTGACATTTGATTCATATAAGAAAGCAATGAAACATGTTTTGCTCCTCCAAATGCATATTCTCTATATACTTCATCAGATATCAAAAATAAATTTTTCTCTTGAGCTATTTCTACAAGCAATTCAATTTCTGCTTGAGTATAAATTGTACCGGTTGGATTACTTGGACTGCAAAATAATATACCTTTTGTTTTTTCTGTAATTTTTAAAAGAATTTCTTCTTTTGAAGGTAAATGAAAACCATTTTCAATATAAGTTGGTACTGCAATCAATTTAACACCAGCAACTTGAGCACAAACTGAATAATTACTATAAAACGGTTCAAATACGAGAACTTCATCACCATAATCACATATTGAAAGAAAAGTCATTACAATAGCTTCAGAACCTCCAGCAGTAGCTATAATATCTTCTGGTGTTATAAAATCATGTCCTAATTTTGCATAATAAATCTGCAAAGCTTTTATAAAAGGTATTTCACCTGCTGAAAGAGCGTATCTAACCGGATTATCAGAGTAATTTCTCACAGCATTAATCATAACTTCTGGAGTTTTGATATCAGGATCTCCAATATTGAGATGATAAATTTTTATAGCTCTTTCCTTCAAAGGCTGCACATAAGGGCTAAGTTTACGTACAGATGAAACAGGCATTTCTTTGAGTCTATTTGATATTTTCATAATTAAATTTTAAAATAGGATGGTGGGTAATATTGGACTCGAACCAATGACCTCTACAATGTCAATGTAGTGCTCTAGCCAGCTGAGCTAATCACCCGTTTAATTTTGTGTAATCGCATAATCTTCACAACCATTATGTAAATTTTGGTCAATTAGCGCTTGATTGATTGCATCTTTTGTGTGTTTAAAGATTTTGTCTTCACCAATCATATTAATTAAACCTGTTTTTTTGAAATAAGATAAGAGATCAATATTGACACCCGACATATATATGTTTTTATTCTGACTATGTATCTCAATTATCTCTCTAATAGCATTAACAGCGGTAATATCAATAATATGCACATCTCGAAATCTAAGTATTAACGCATTGGAATGACTAATATTTTTCAATGAAGATATAATTTTCCTAGCAGCACCAAAAAACAATGGTCCTTCCAATGTATATATAGCTAAATGAGGACATTTCAGATTATGATTTCCTGCCACTAAGTGTCTTTCTTTATCTGAAATGTCAACAATAGTTGGCAAAGCAGCTGTATCACTTATTTTTTTGATAAAAATCAAACAGGCGAATATTAATCCAACAGAAATACTAATAGTTAAATTTACAAAAACAGTCAGAAAGAACGTAATTAATAACGCACCTGCATCTGTAGAATCCGCATTTTTCAGAACTGACAAACTATGTTTAATTTCTGACATACGATATGAAACAACTACCAATACTCCTCCCAAAGCTGCTAAAGGAATATAATTCACCAAATCAGCAAAAAGAAGCACTATAAAAAGGAGAATAATACTATGAAATATACTGGCAAAACGAGTTTGAGCACCAGACTTAACATTCACTGCAGTTCTAGCTATCGCGCCAGTTACAGGTATCCCACCAAAGAAAGGCGTGACAATATTTGCTATACCTTGCCCCATAAGTTCTGCATTCGAATTATGCGTTTTTCTGGTCATAGAATCTGCTACCACACATGACAACAAAGACTCTATCGCCCCCAACATAGCTATCGTAAATGCTGAAGGTAAAAGTTTATACACAATGTCAAAAGAGAAACTTGGAAAAATAAACTGCGGTAAAGATTTAGGTATACCACCAAAAACAGTCAGAATAGTAGCGATATTAATATGCAACGAATACACTAGCACAGAAGATACAATTACAGCTATTAATGCTGATGGAACTTTTGATAATAATTTTGGCAAAAAAATCATAACAAGCATCGTCAAAACAGCTATAAAAAGAGAGAACAGATTAAATGTCGAAATATGATTAACTATTTCAAGGATGTTTTGATGAAAATATTCGTGTTTTTCCACTCCTTGCAATCCTAATATATTTGAAATTTGGCTCGTAAATATAATTGCTGCAATACCAGCCGTGAAACCAAGTGTGACTGGATAAGGTATATATTCTATCAATTTACCAAATTTAAAAATACCTGCAAAAAGCAATATCAAACCAGCCAAGAATCCTGCTATCAGGAGATTCTGGTAACCAAAATTAATTACAATAGCTGCAAGAATTGGTATAAATGCTCCAGTCGGTCCTGTGACATTCACGTCCGAACCTCCAAATAAAGCTGCCAAAATACCTCCAATCATAGCTGCATAAATACCATATTGAGGTTCTACACCTATGGCAATTGCAAAAGACATGGCAAGTGGTAATGCAACAAGTGCTACAATCAAACCAGCCAATATATCAGCTTTAAATAAATTCAGGTCATAATGCAAAATTTTTTTTGCTTTATTTATGTAAGACATATACATATAAGAATTTAGATGAGCAGAGTATACCTTTAAAAATATTTTTTTCAATAGACTTAGGATCTAATAATATCTTGGAATTTTATAAAAAGCGTGATATAAATCATTCGCAAGTTTGCAGTTTTTAGTCCTTAGTTTATTAGCTAGTAAAACTAAAAATTAATCACTAATAACTATAAACTAAGTCGGGCCATTAGCTCAGTGGTTAGAGCAGTCGGCTCATAACCGATTGGTCCTTGGTTCAAGTCCAAGATGGCCCACCAACAAAAAACTTTAAGGCTTTTTCAATTGCTTTTTTATCTCGTCTTGCAAATAATTTTCTTTTGAGATCACACTGCGTCCTAATTCACTTTCCGCCTGTTTTCGTGCATTTTCGGCAACAGCTCCTCCACGTCTGGCTACATTTTTATGCTCTAACATGGCTTTTGGTTTTTCTTGATTGGAAATTTCAGTTGTCATTTTTTCTCCAAGCATTGTAAAAATAAGCTCCAAATCTGTCATATTATCTCTTAAATTTGCTTTTGTTTTTTCAGGCTCTTCATCCTCTCTTGTGCTAATTCTGGATTTTCTATCTCATGAAGCCTTTCTTTCCCATCAGTAGCAATAAGCTTCAACAATATCCACCACAGAATAAAACCATTCTTCATTGTGCCAGATACGACTTCGATAAAGAAATTTTCAAAAATTTATCATTTAACAAATTTTCCATCAAAAGTGCTAATTGATATGCTAGCTTATTATTTAAGCTGTTTTTTAAAAATGTTTACAAAAATTCTCCACAATTTTACGTCTTTTATACTAGATCTAGTATTTCCTATCGAATGCCTAAATTGCAATAAAGAGGGACAATGGTTATGCGATAAATGCAAAAAAGAAATTAAATTAAATGAAGAACAAAACTGTCCAATTTGCAAAAATACATTATCTCATGGCTATATATGCAATAATTGTGAATCAGAGAAAAATAAATTTTATTTCGAAAGACTTTTAATAGCAACAAAATATGAAAAACAACATTTAATTCAAAAATTAATTAAAACTTTTAAATATAGATGCATTAAAGATTTAGATAAATATTTATCATCGCTACTTTCTTCTACAATTAAGAAAGAAATAAAAGATTTTCAACAATATACTTTGCTAGCAATCCCACTCCACCCTAAGAAAGAAAAAAAACGCGGATTTAACCAATCTGAACTTTTGACCATTTCAATTGCCAGATCACTAAATATGAGAAACGAAATGAAAGCTATAAAAAGAATAAAAAATACAAAAGCTCAAGCGCAATTACATCGAGAAGAACGATTAATAAATTTAAAAAATGCTTTTATTGTAAATGGTCACGAACAGATATTGAACAAAAAAATTATTCTTATTGACGATATAAGTTCTACCCTTACAACACTCAATGAATGTGCTAAAGTTTTGAAAGAAAATGACGCAAAAGAAATAATTTGCTGTACAATAGCTAGAGGATAATCAAATTAACCACTAATCGTTTAAAAAGATTGTTTCAAAAAACTAAATTTTATTTATCAGCTGTATTACTTGCATTACTGCCATTTCATGCGTTTTTTTCAACTATTTTGAAATATGGGATGAAATTAAGCCAAATACCAGTTTTAAATATCGGAATCACTATATGGAAAGAACTCATTATAATTATAATTGGTCTATTATGCTTGCCAAATCTCTATAAATTATTTAAAAAAAATACGCTATACACTATACGCTATACACTCTACCTAATAACAACATTTCTTTTACTTGCAATCATGTCATACTTCATTAATCCCCCACCATCAGGACTACAACAATGGATATGGGGCTTTAGATATGATTATTTCTTTTTAATTACATTTGTGATTTTCAGCCTCAGTCAGTTGAACAAAAAATATATTCAATCTTTAAACAAAATAGCGATATATAGTTGTAGCACAGCCATTATATTAGGTCTTGTAATATTTTTTATCAAACCTGAAAATCTCACTTTTCTTGGATTCAGAAATGATTGGTCTACATGGTACAGCAATCAAGCTCTTGCATTTTGTCAAAAGCTTGAAAATAGCAGCTTTTGTCGATTATCTGGAACGTTTGCAGGGCCAAATCAATATGGAGCATATCTCGTTGTTACAATCCCATTATTGTTTGCAAATTTTTTACAAAAGAAAAGAAAAATTTATTTATTGATAACTATTTTAGGTATTGTAAGTTTAATTTTAACTTTTTCTCGCAGTGCATGGCTAGGATTTTTTGTTGAATTAATAATCTTTGGATACTTAATTACAAGTCAATCAAAATATAAAAAATATTTTTCTATAAAAAAACTAGCAATAGCAGTATCTGGATTTGTTGTGCTTTTTAGCTTAACAGTTATTAACTTAGATAACTTGAAAGAAAAAATAATTAGACCAAATTCTAGCTCAGGTCACTTTGAAGCATTAAAAAATGGCATTGAAATCGCAAAAAACAATCCATTAGGATTAGGATTAGGCACTAGCGGACCAGCTTCTTATCGTTTTGCAACTGAAATGAATCCGGCAATTATTACAGAAAATTGGTATCTTCAAATAGCTATTGAACTTGGATTATTAGGCGCAATTTTATTTATCATTATAATTATCAGTATTTTGTATGAAAATTTGAATTCACCTCTTGCTTTAAGTTTCATTGGCATCAGCCTTGCGGCATTGTTTTTACATAGTTTTGAGGATTCAAGCACTGTACTTACATTATTTACATTGTTAGGATTAAACAGCATTAAGACATAAAAATAAAATTAAAGCAAAACAAAAGCAATAATTTATCTAATTTTTTAGGATTATTGAAGTAATATTTTAAACACAGTTGATATATTCGGATTATCAATTTTTAAAATTCAAATTTATGGAAGAAGCAAAATTCATCCAAATACTGGAAAAAATTCTTGACGAAAAACTGCAAGGATTCGCTACCAAAGAAGACTTAAAAGCTTTCGCTACCAAAGATGACCTAAATGAAATTAAAGAAGACCTAAAAAAATTCGCTACCAAAGACGACCTAAATGAAATTAAAGAAGACTTAAAAAAATTCGCTACCAAAGATGACCTAAATGAAATTAAAGAAGACTTAAAAAAATTCGCTACCAAAGACGACCTAAATGAAATTAAAGAAGACTTAAAAAAATTCGCTACCAAAGATGACCTAAATGAAATTAAAGAAGACTTAAAAAAATTCGCTACCAAAGATGACCTAAATGAAATTAAAGAAGACTTAAAAAAATTCGCTACCAAAGACGACCTAAATGAAATTAAAGAAGACTTAAAAAA
>CAZEDK010000044.1:8039-12952 GCA_964511025.1 uncultured Candidatus Peribacteria bacterium
AAGACGACCTAAATGAAATTAAAGAAGACTTAAAAAAATTCGCTACCAAAGATGATATAAATGAGATCAAAAATGCGTTAAAAAAGTTCACTACTAAAGATGAAATGCATGCAATAGAATCAAGATTAACTTCCAAAATAGATGCTTGTTTAACTAGAAAAGAGTTTATGTATTTTATGGAATATCAGTACCAAGATATTATTGTAGAGAAAATTTGTAATATGGAAAAAGATTTGGAGGATTTAAAAGATTCAAGTTCCAGACATGACATGCAAATTGATAGACTGCGAGAAATGGTAGCTTATAGAAAATAATTTCAAAAATGAAAATTGCTCTTGTTCATGATTTTTTAAATCGACTTGGTGGAGCTGAAAGAGTCTTAAAAGCTTTTTCAGATATTTATCCAAATGCGCCTATCTATACACTGCTCTATGATGAAGAAAAAGTAGCTAAAGTGTTTCCAAAAGAAAAAATAAGATTTTCCAGCATACAACAAAAACCGGATTTTATTAAAAAACGAATTAAATATTTGTTACCAATATTAGCTACCGAAGTAGAAAAATGGGACTTTTCAGAATATGACTTGGTTATTAGTTCTAGTTCAGCTTTTGCGCATGGTATAGTGACTTCTTCAAGCACAAAACATATCAATTACTCTCACAGTCCTATGAGATCATTATGGGACTGGAAAAATGAATACCTCAAAGAACAAAAAAAAGGATTACTGACTAATATATCTATAAAATATATCACACACCAACTAAGAATCTGGGATCTATACGCTTCAAAGAGACCTGATATATATATCGCCAATTCCAAAAATGTTCAAAGTAGAATATCAAAATATTACAAAAGAGCATCGAAAATAATTTATCCTCCTGTAAATATCGAAAAATTTAAAGTTTCAAAAACTCATCAAAATTATTTCTTAATAGTGTCGACTTTAACTCCTTATAAAAATATAGAACTTGCAATAAAGTTATTTAATAAACTAGGTCGTAAGTTGGTTGTAATTGGCGATGGACCACAACGTAACTATCTCGAATCAATATCAGCTCCAAATATTGAATTTTTAGGTTTTAAATCTGATGAAATAGTTTGCACATATATAGAAAATTGTCGTGCTTTTATATTTCCCGGAGAAGAAGATTTTGGCATCAGTCCAGTTGAAGCAATGGCTGCCGGCAAACCTGTACTTGGATTTGCAAAAGGTGGACTACTTGAAATTTTAATCCCTGGTATTACAGGTGAATTTTTCGAAGAGAATAATTTAAATTCGATAGAAGATGGTCTAAGTAGACTTCTAATCAATGAAAAAAAATATAATCCACTTAAAATATCAAAACACGCATCCAAATTTTCAAAAGACAACTTTATTAAAGCATTTGAAGAAATAAAATCTACTCAAAAGATTCAAAATCGGCTATAATAGGTTGATATTAGTAAAACAACTAATGCAAGAAGATAGTTTTTTAAAATTCCTTGAAAGAAGTAGTCACACAAAACATTGGTTTCTAATCCTACTGTTTTGCATGTTTGCCATAGCTATAGCTAGCTATAACGCAAAAACTTTAAAAGTCAGCGTACTTGATAGCATAGAAGAATCTTTGCCATTTGATGGCACGATATATCCATTAGCTAATACTTTTTATTGGTCAGACATGAAATATGAAGATTGGAAAACTGATATCAATACTTTAGAAGTAAATTATGATTTGCAGGAAATAACAAGAGATTTTTTCCCTTTTGATGAATCTAAATATCTTGAAAGTCTTGAGAAAACTGACAAACAATCTTCGAATTATTGGAATACGTATTTGATACCTTGGTCCTATACTTACGATCCCAAGCCGGAAGGTAGCCATCCCGGAGTTGATATTAGAGGACCAAAAGATCTGCCAATATATTCAATCGCTAATGCAAAAGTTATCAAAGTAAAAGATAGTGATGGTACTGTTTGTACAGAAGTTACAGGTGTAAATTTAGATGAAGAAATACAAAATATATATCCATGTTATTTACATCTAAATTTCAGAACAGTATCTGAAGGCGACATAATAAAAAAAGGTGAACAAATTGGAGCGGTAGGCGAAAAAGGATTTGCAACAACTCCACATTTACATCTACAAATAGATAAAGCAACTGCACCTTGGCATCCATATTGGCCATTTTCGTCACAAGAATCGTCAAATGTCGGTTTGAGTTTTGTCGAGGCCGTGAATGCAGGTCTCGGAATAGAAAATATGAAAAAATACACAATAGATCCAATGGAATTCATTCAGGCTAATCTTACTGAAATCAATTATACAGATAGTGTTACAGCAAATAACATGACACAAAGTCAAGAAGATATATTAATAGAAGAAGAACCTGCAAAAGAGGAAGACAATGAAACAATAGATGAAGCAAATCCTGATACTCAAGAAGGAGCAGCTGAAATTATAGACATTACAGATAACAAAGAAGAAATAGAATCATTCTCAATAACAACAGAAAATTATTACCCAAATAAAGAACAAGAAATAAATATTTGCACACTTGATCAAAATTCAAATAAAACTACACGCAAACCAATCAATGATATATTTCTCGAAATATTACAAGGTGAAGCAAATTTATCTACAAATCAATTATCAAAAGGAAAATTTGAAAATGGATGTAGCACAATTAAGCTTACAACTGGACAAACCGAAGGAGAAATTGAAATATATGTACACGATATTTTACATCAAATAAAAGGCAACATTATAATTAATAGATTTAACTTTGCAGATCTGACTGAAAATAGTGATTTTTTCGACGCTGTGGAATATGCATTCCAAAATGGAATTACAACTGGTTATCCGGATGGTAGTTTCAAGCCTGATAAAACTGTCAGTAGAATTGAAGCGGTAGCATTCATTATTCGCGCACTGAAATGGGAAGCAATACAAAATCCATCTTTTGATCTGTCTGACGCATCCGATGATCAATGGTATGCAGGTATGCTTGCAAAAGCTATCAACGAAGGAATGGTAAATGGCTACCCAGATGGCACTGTAAGACTTGACGCCACGGTCAACGGTGCTGAATTCTTAAAAATGTTTCTTACAGCATTTGCAGACCTCAGGGAAACTAATGAAGGCGAAGAGTGGTACGATAAATTCATAGAATTTGCAGCAGAAAAAGCAATTATTCAAAATGATTTCAATGCCTCAGCTCCACTGGATAGGGCAAGCGTAGTAAATATAATATATCTAGCAAAAGATCTAATATAAGGAGAGACTATTGATTAGTGGCATCAGTTCCACCAATATCCAATGTACCCTTATCTGTTTCCACTGACTCTACCTGTAAATCTAATGGTTCTTGAGGATTTTGAGCTTGATAAGCTTTTTGACGGTTTAGATAGGAAAAAACAGGCGCAACAGTCAGTAGAATCAAAACTACGATAGTAAAAAATACAAAAATTTTGTAAATCAGTTTATTATTTTTCATTAAATTAAATTAAAAATACAAAACAGATATTAACATAATAGCCTTACTGTGCAAGAATATTAAATGTATAAAGCAAAATATGAAAAAAATCTTCTTCATTATAACATTCTTAATTGTATTTATTTGCAGTGGAATTATAGTAGCTTTAGCAAGCAACGATTTATACCGAGATATAGATGAAACAAATGAATATTATCTTGCACTTCGTTATTTAACGAAAGAAGGTGTTATCGAAGGATATTATGATGGATATTTTCGCCCTGAAGATCCGATATTAAGGGCGGAGCTGATAAAAATGCTAATGGATGTCTTTTATGATAGTTATAGTTCGCAAGATGAATTAAGCTGTTTTCCTGATATTCCAAATTTTGAATGGTATACAAAAAGAGTATGCAAAGCAAAATCATTAGGATTTGTAAGCGGTTTCAAACATGATGGATTATTTCATCCGGACTGGAATGCAACCAGAGCTGAAGGCTCAAAAATGATATTAAATACTTTGAGTATAACCCCAACCACTTATGATGCCGTATCACCTTCTCCATGGATAGATCTCGACAAAACTGAATGGTTTTATTCATTTGCAAAAGTTATTAAAGAAAAAAATCTTTTCCCGGAAGATTGGAACACTTTTTATCCTTACTATGAACTAACTAGAGGGCTTGCCGCAGAATTAATTTTTAGATCTATAGTTATGTTACAAACTGGCATGGATACATATTTACCAGAAGCAATTTCAACATGGGAATTTGGTGGTCACGATGATGGGACTTACATTGTAAAAACCGTAAATACCGATGACAGCATAACATTAACAAATGGAGAGAAAGTAAGATTAATTGGAGTAGATAAACCAGAACTATATGCAGCTGATTGTTATGCAGATGAAGCTTTGGCATACACAAAAAATGCCCTTTTGGATCAGGAAATTGAGTTAAAAAAAGATGCTTTTGGAGATGATAAAACTCCACAAGGAGAATTATTAAGATATGTATATTTCAAAGGCGAACACAGTTTTTCTTTTAATTATCAAGTGCTTTATGATGGGTATGCATACGTAGATGAATCCGACTTATATCAATTCTATTACGACCTGATAAATGCAATGAGTAGTGCTTATGCTACAGGTAGAGGACTCTGGGATCCTGGTGCTTGCAGAGAATCAACCAGAAGCCTTCTTGAACTAAAAAATTATCCATCAGATGAATTTGTTTATGAATAAGAATTTTTCTTTCGAAGTTTTAGCAAAAGAAGGCGAAGCTAGAGCCGGTATAATCAAAACCAGACACGGAGAAATAAAAAGTCCGGTTTTTATGCCATGCGGAACAAAAGCGACTGTCAAATCAATGTCAACTGAAGAATTAGAAAGTCTTAATGTAGAAATATACTAAAAACAAAATGGATTTCGGTATTTAAGAGTAATGAGGGGAAAATGA
>CAZEDK010000045.1:0-11300 GCA_964511025.1 uncultured Candidatus Peribacteria bacterium
CATGAACTTTGCCATATGAAATATCAAAACCATAGCCTTGCTTATCACAAATTTTTATCATCTAAATGTCCTAATTGGAAAGAAATTAAGGAAAAATTGGAGTTTAAATTTTTATCAAATAAAGCATTTTAATCTTAAAACTTCAAAAATTGTTCTAATTTATGCTCTTCGCTCTCTTCAAATGGCCCAATTATAGATGCTTTTATTTTTTCATTTTGAAATAGATCTTTTGTCATGTTGTTAATATCTGCAATAGTGACCCTGTCTATATTGGCTATAATTTCTTCAGGAGTCAAAAATTTATTATAAAGCAGCTCAAACTTACCGAGAAGATGCGCGAATTCTTCACTGTCTTCAAGGGTTAACAAAATTTTACCTTTCAAACAAGATTTTGCTTTGTTAAGTTCCTTTTCAGCAATTCCATTATCTTTTAACTCACAATAAACTTCCAGAATCGCAGAAATAGCATCTTCTATTTTGTCAGTATTAACTGAAGCTGTTGTAGATATAATACCGGTATCCGTATAATCATCGGTATTGGTTTTGATAGAATAAGCCAAAGATTTTTCTTCGCGAATTTTCAAAAACATTCTAGAACTCATATTACCGCCAAGCGCCATAGCCAATACTTTCATCGTCCATGTCCTACTATCAGATTCACCATATGCAGGAAATCCAATCGCAACATGACCTTGTTTAGTATATCTTTTTCTTAAAATCAGTTTTTTATCTTCAGTAATATTTTCAAGCGGCGCAAAATTAAAAGCTTTTTTAAGATTTTTGAAACTAAAAAATTTTCCACAAAGACTAACGGCTTCTTCGTGATCAACATTTCCAACAATACTTATTACAGTATTATCTGGAGTATAAAGAGATTTGTGGTAATTCAAAATATCATCCCTAGCCACAGACGAAATAAAATCAGGACTACCAAGCTGATCCCATGACATAGGCTGATTACCATAAAGCAAACGCTCCAGATCCCAACCAATTTGATAAGACGGAGTATCTTGATACATCTTATATTCTTCAAGAATGACTCCCCTTTCCCTATCTATATCAGCAGCGTCAAAAGTTGAATTGATAAGCATATCAGACAAAATATCCAAGGCCAAACTAAGATTATGGAAATCGACTTTTATAAAATAACCGGCATATTGCTTACCTGTAAAAGCATTAAACTCACCACCAACAGAATCGACAGCTTCCGCAACAGATTTCGCAGAAGAGTAACGCTGTCCACCTTTGAAAAATATATGTTCAATAAAATGAGATAGACCATTGCTAGCTTTTGTTTCATACCGTGACCCTGCACCGACTAATATAAGAGCTGTCAGTGATTTACTGTCAGGCAAATTTTTTGTAATAACTCTAAGATCATTTTGTAAATTTGTTTTTTTCGGCATGTTGCGAAACTCTTGAAACTTAGTCTTAAAAATCATAGCATATTTCAGCCAAATACTGAAGTTACAAATTTAGCTAAAATATAATTAGTGAAAAAATTATTTAAAATAGAAATAAATAGAGTCAATATATTGTTTTTTTGTTTTTTAATCATTTTTTTGATCATCTTTGCAAGACTCTTGTATTTACAAATAATAAGACATAATTATTACATAAAAATAGCACAAGAATCACATCTTGGAATCACGAAATTACCTGCAAAAAGGGGCGAAATCTTGCTTTCCGATCCGCATTCTGGAACTAAATTTAAATTAGCAACAACAACTACATATAATTTACTTTTCGCAGATCCATCTATAATTACAAAAGATGACAATGCAGAACTTATAGCCAAAAATCTTGCCCCAATACTTTTTGATCTCGAGCATGAAAAAGAAGAAGATCAAAGAGAAGTAAAGAAAATGAAACTTGTAGCGGACAATGCAGAAGATGCAAATAAAATAATTGAAAAAAATGACAATGAACTCATGGAGAATTTTACAAAAAATCTCGAAGATCAAATGAATGAATACATAAGAAAAGAGATTTTATTAATAACACAGGTAGATCCGGAACTGGAAAATGAAATTAAAAAATTACATTTAACCGGAATACGTATCAATGATGATAAAAATTTGTATGCCTATCCAAAAGAAATAGATTCAGCAAGCAAAAGTGCCAAAAAATTAGCGCCTCTAATAAATTTTGACAAAGATTATTTGGAAAGAATTCTGGCAGGCAAAAATCATTATACAATAATTGCAAGGAAACTAGCACCGGAAAAAGCAGAACAATTGGAAACTTTGTTCAAAGAAAATCCTGAACTTTACAAAGGTGTAAAAATGACAAAAGAACATTACAGGTATTATCCTGAACAAAATCTTGCGGCTCAGGTTTTGGGTTATGTTAATTCAGCCGGCATTGGTCAATATGGAATAGAAGGCAGATATAATCATATTTTGATTGGCAAGGCTGGCTTCATAGAATCTCAAAAAGATGCAACCGGTGCAATCTTAACGGTTGGCGATAGCAAGGTACAAACCGCTGAAGATGGCGCTGATATAACTTTAACAATAGATAGAGCAATTCAACTAGAAACAGAAAAAGACCTAGAAGAAGCCGTAAAAATTTACAAAGCTGATGCAGGGCAGGCTTTAGTCGTCAATCCTGAAACAGGTGAAATATTGGCAATGGCAAATTACCCAACATTTAATCCGAATAATTACGGTACTGTTTTTGAGAAAAAAGAAATTAGTTTGAGTCAGACAGAAATAGATAACCTAACCGCAGTAGGAGAAGGCGAAGAAAAAAAATTGTATTTATATACACAAAGAAATCCTGATATACGTTTTGAAGTTTTTGAAGATGAAGAAATACCGGGCACATATTATAGATATGAAAACTATGTCGGATCTGAAGTTTACAGGAATAAAAACATCACAGATTTATATGAACCGGGCTCAACTTTCAAAGTAATAGCAATGTCGTCAGCACTCGATGCCAGCGAAGTTGAACCGTTATCAACACATCAATGCACAGGACCACTGAAAGTACCAAAAACAGCTAATCCAAAAAGTGATAATGATTATTTCTTTATAAAAACTTTTAATAATCAATATCATGGCACAGAAACAATGACGGAGGTGCTGCAAAATTCATGTAATATAGGTATGGCACATGTAGCAGCAAAATTAGGTGAAAATTTATTTTACAATTACATCAAAAAATTTGGCTACGGAGAAAGAACAGGTATCGAATTTGACAATGAAAATGCTGGCACTGTCGAATACTACACGTATTGGGACAAAAGTGAGCTTTTTACAAAAGGATTCGGTCAAGGTATCAGTGTCACACCAATACAGCATGTAGCAGGTCTTGCTGCGCTTGCAAATGATGGAACTTTGATGCAGCCATACATTGTAAAAAAAATAGATTATAAAAATGGCAAAAGCGAAATTTTTGAGCCTCAAATTATTGAACAAGTCATAACAAAAGAAAGCTCTGATAAAATAACTGCAATGATGATAGCAGTTTGCGAAAACAGTTATGACAAGAAAGGACAAGTGGACGGATATTATGTTGCCTGCAAAACCGGAACTTCTCAAACTTACAAATTTGGGAAAGCTTTGTCCGGCGTAGGAACAACAGTAGGTTCATTCGTTGGCTTCGGACCTGTTTCTGATCCGAAATTTCTTGTTTTAATCAAACTTGATAAGACCAAAACAAGTCCATGGGGTTCTGAAACAGCTGCTCCGACCGGACAAAAAATACTCGATTTTCTATTTCGCCATTATAATATCAAACCAGATAAAAATTAGACTTAGGATCTGTTATTAATTTATATATATGAAAACTATAAATTCTATTCTGCTGATGATTCTAAGCGCAATAATATCAGCTGTGATTCTTGGAGAAGCTTTTTATATTTTCTTTTTGAAACAAAAACTTGAATATTTATATCAATTGAAAAACCGAGATACTCTCGAACAGAATAAAGAATTTGAAATTCCAAAAATTGAAGATATTGTGAGCACTCCAAATTAAAAAGTGTTAAAAATTCGTTAAAAATCGAAACTTTTTACAAAAAATATCTAGATTTACAAAAAAAATCCTTTATATTGCAAATTAGCAGCTAGCCACTTTCATGGATTTATTCGGTTAGGAAGTTACCCCAATCCATCCATAAAATACAATCTAGCTGCTAATTCATCTCATTTTCAAAAGATCTTCAATAAGTTCTTGATATCTTCAATACTACTTGTCGGGAAATTCGCAATTCTTATTTGACTATTTTTAACATGACCATATCCAGAACCAATTACAAAAGCTTTCGACTCTAATTTTTTTAGAATTTCTTTCATCCTGTCACCAATTTCTATAGTGATAACAGTTTTTGAACGTATTTTTTTTCTTTTCTGCCATTCAAGCAAATCAAAGCAAGCTCGTCCAAAGTTTCAACTTTTATAAACGTGCTATCAAAATCTATCATAATATTTATCTTTTCGGACATAATGTTTAAAATTGTTTGAACAAAAGCTGTAGCATTATACTAATATCAATAAGTTTCGCAAACAAAAAAGACTGTTAATCTCGCGTCAACACATCCCAGCTATAATAATTATATACAAAATTTTAAATGTTGATATACTACAATTATTATGGATATAGAAAAAGCTTTACATTTTTGGATTGAAGGAGCAGAAAAAGATTTTCTCGCATTTCAGCATTTATATGAAAATAAAGATTATCCACAGTGCTTATTTTGGGGACATTTGGTAATTGAAAAATTATTAAAAGGATTAATATTGCTAAAGACCAAAAATCAAGCGCCATATTCGCATGATTTAGTATTACTAGCATCAAAAGCTAATCTTAAGCTTACAACATTACAAAGAGAACAATTGAACGAACTCAATACCCTTAATCAATTTGCTAGATACGATAATGAAATTGTAAGCTTTATTGAAAAATGCAAAGAAGATTTTACTGAAAAATATTTTTTAATAATTAAAGACTTATACAAATGGCTAACGACTTTCTTGCAAGAAAAAAATTAAAAACTAAGGTCACGAATTATATTGAAAAATTGAAATTAAAAAAAATCCTTATTAAGGATATATATATATATGGTTCTTATGCAAAAAATCAAGAACGTAGTGATAGCGATATAGATTTATGCATTATTTCTCCGGCTTTTGTTGACAGAATAGAGGCCACAATGATGCTTATGAAAATTAGAAATGACAATGAACTTTTAATTTCACCAATAGCCTTTTCACCAAAAACTTTCACTGATGAAAATCCACTTGCATGGGAGATCAAAAAAACTGGAGTTAGAATTTAATTAATTATCATTATACACAACCGATCGATGTTTAATTGCAAAAATTTTTATGATATTTTGTTCAATCCTAAAAATAACACGGTAATCACCAACTCTTAATTTTAGATAACCTTTCAATGATTTTCTCAAAGGTTTCCCATATTTATGAGGAAATGTTAAAAGTTTTTTTTCAATATCACTTTTAATCCTCTCTTTAATATCTTTTGAAAATTTTGGAATATCTAGATCGACTACCACACGCTCATATTGTAAAATATATTTCATTTCCAAGCATCTTCATGGGATATAAATTCTGCATTTTCAGTATCTCTTTCTTCCATAATTAGATTCCAAACATCATCTTCCTCAATTTCAATCGCAAGCTTAATAAATTCTACAATTTTTGCGGCTTTTGGCATACTGTCTCTGTTTGATAAAGCTTCTATAGCTTGATACAACTTATCATCAAGACTTAAATTAACACGTTTTTTTAGCGTTGGCATAATTTTAATTTTAACACACAGACAGTGTAACAAAAGTGTACCATTTAAGCAAATTTTTTAATAAAAAAGTAGACTTCAAAGAAAGATAAGATGATTTTACGATTGCTATAACATATCTATTAGCAGTATAATAGATATGTAATAATTTTAATTATATATGCAAACAATTACAACAACAATACGCTGGGAGAATCAAGAACTGAATGATATTAAAAAAGCAGCTCACTTGGTTGGACTACCTGTATCTTTATTTTTAAAATCGATAGCTCTTGCCAGAATTAGAGGAGTAGAAGAAATTTATGATCCTATACTTCAAAGAGAACTTTTATTAGCAGACGAAGAAATAGAAAATGGTGAATTTGATATATTTAATTCCAAGGAAGAATTGATCGCAAATTTAAAATCTAAATTAAATAAATGATAATTAAGACAGCTAAGCGATTTAACAAATCTTTTGAAAAATTTGACAGGAAAATTCAGTTAAAAATCATAGAAAGGATAGATTGTTATTCGATAATACTTCAGATCCAAAGCTAAATATTCACCCATTAAAAGGAGAATTAAAAGGGATATATTCTTTTAATGTAACTGGCGATTTTAGAGTGTGGTATAGGAAAGAGGGTAATGAAATTATATTACTTCTATCTGTTGGCACACATTCACAATTATACTAAATAATAAAAAGTAGACTTAAAAGAAAGATAAGATAGAATGGAATTGTATTTAACAAAAAAATAAATGCAGTGTACTCAATGTCAAAATACATTTGAAATCAAGGCGCAAGATTTTGAATTTTATAAAAAATTCAATGTACCGGCTCCAAATCTCTGTCACTATTGCAAACTTCAAAACAGACTTAATTTTCGCAATGAAAGAACTTTATATAAACGCAAAAGTGATTTAAGTGGGAAAGAAATCATTTCAATTTATTCAGCGGATAATAGATACAAAGTATATTCTACAGAAGAATGGTGGAGCGATAAATATGACGCAATCGAATACGGACAAGATTTTGATTTTTATCGTCCTTTCTTTGATCAATTTCAAGAATTACTGCTCAAAGTACCTCGAATAGCTCTTTTTAATGTCAATCCATATAATAGTGATTACTGCCAACAAGCTTATAATAACAAAAACTGCTATTTGTGTACTGTCGTTACTCAGTGCGAAGATTCAATGTACCTTGCTCATACCAACAAAGCAGATAGCTCTTATGACTGTAGCTACACACAAAATATTCAACTTTGTTACGACTGTGTAGATAGCGATAAATTATATGGATGCATAAGGATCTTGGCAAAAAATAAGGCACCTAAATTGTGCTAGATTTTGTTTTAGATTCTTTCGTTCAGATGTGGGAGTTTATCGAGATAAATGACTACATTTGCAACAAAGAAGATAAAGCAAAAGATAGTGCAAGGGAGCTGTCTTATTTTTTGCCAAGATCCTAAGCTGTCAAAGCTGTCAAAATTCAAACGGACTTTATTTTTGCTATGACTGCATTGGCTGCCAAGATTGTTTTGGATCTAGCGGACTTAGAAATAAAAAGTATTATATTTTCAATCAAGCATATTCAAAAGAAGAATATTTTGAAAAATTAAAATCTCTAGAAACGCATAAATATTCACAATTCAAATTATTAAAAGAGCATTTTCAAAATATCGCAAAAGAAGCTATCCATAGAGAAAATAGAAATTTAAATTGTGAAAATTGTCTTGGTAATTATTTGATAAATTCAAAAAACTGTGATCTATGTTTTGATTCATTTGAGATAGAAGATTGCAGTTACTGCACATGGATTTTTACAAGTAATGACTGTCAAGATGTTTACGGAATGGGCGGAAGTGAACTGGTTTATGAATCTTTAGGAGTAGAAAATTTAAATTTTGGAGCTTTTAATACTTTTGTGTCGGATTCCAATAATGTTTTTTATAGTGATTGCTGTTTTTATTCTTCTTATCTTTTTGGCTGTGCCGGATTAAAAAATAAAAAATATTGTATTCTGAACAAACAATATACAAAAGAGGAATATGAAGAGTTGCTGCCAAAAATTATTGAACATATGAAAAAAAGCCCCCTTGACAAAGGGGGGCAGGGAGGATTTGAATGGGGCAAATTTTTCCCAATTTCTCTTTCACCTTTTGCATACAACGAATCGATGGCGCAATCATATTTTCCATTAACAAAAAACGATAGTATTAAATGGAAAGATGAAGATACAAAGAATTATCTGACACAAAATTATGAAATTCCGGATTCTATAAAAGATACAAATGATGCAATTATCAATGAAATATTAAGCTGTATTGATTGCAAAAAAAATTACAGAATAATGATTCCAGAATTAAAATTTTATAGACAACAAAATTTACCAATTCCAAGAAAATGTAATGATTGCAGATACAAAGATCAAATGGACAAGAGAAACCCTATCAAATTATTTGATAGAAATTGCATGAAATGTGACACAAAGATTAAAACAACTTATACGCCTGAAGAAATTGCCTGCCCACCGGAGCTTCAGCATAGGAGGGTTTATTGCGAAAATTGCTACCTGAAGGAAGTTTATTAGTTTTTAGAATCTTAACTAACAACGTTAGTTTTTTCATCCATCCGAGCTCTAAATATCTCTGGCAATTCTCTAATTGGATATTTTTGTACAAGCTTCTCAATCTCTTCTATAAATTTACCATCAATCTCTGCATCATATTCACCTCGAGAGTCAAATCGACCATAACCTTCCAACTCAACTCCATCGCGAGCTTGTTTATACACTTCTAACAATTTTTCCAAAAGCATTGGCAAAGCATTAAACAAATCCATAGGCTCACCAATAATTGGATACAGTGCCAAAGCATATCTCACAATATCCTCATAACTTGTACGAAGTATTCTAAACGCATCACTAGGCCTATCTATATTAACCTGCAAAACGGTAGCAAGATTGTTTTTTCTATCAATTAGTTTATAACACAAAGAAACATATCTTACAATATCAGCCATCACAGAATCTGTAGTTCTCAAAGCTTCCGGCATCCCATGTTCCCTTACAACAAAAGTCGTCATTTTTCTATCATAGCCAACATATTCACGAAAAAAAGGACCATCAGGCTCTTCTTGCATCTGAGATGTCAAATCTTTAAAACGAGATAAATCATCATCTGACAAAGCAAGCAAATCCAAAGTTGCTTTTTGCCCAGCCAAATTCTGTTTTAAAATTATCTCTTTTTCCTCATCTGATAAATTTGTTTCAGTGCCTTTGGAAAGAATTCTTTCTATCAGTTTCAAAGCCTTGATTAATGATTCTTCAGTAATCAGATGAAGTTCTTTTTTAAGATCTTCTAATCCTTTCGACTGATAAGCCTGTTCTGAATGCGTCTTTCTATATGCATCTATAGCCATTAATGGAGTAGCAAAAACTGTATCCCATGTATTAACTCTTGAAACAATATCAGTAATAAGAGCATCGACATCCCACTCTTTAACATCTTCAACGACATCATGTATTGGACCAATAATTGCAATACATATCGCCATCACAACAGCACGCTTTAAGTCTTCACTAGCTCCATTCATTGCTTTTGCAAAATAAAATGGCAATATTGCAAAAGCCGCTTCTTCAGCAACTTCTCTGCAATGATTCATATAAGCATGTCCGGTATGCCTCAAGCGACTGCTGTCTTGTCTTGCATGACATGAGTTGGCAACTACTATGGACTGACTCAGGCAATCCGAAAATATCGATCCAAGATATTCCAATATAAGATCTCGTCTTGTAAATTCTTCATTATCTGTAAATTGAAAGTTTTCACCTAAAACTCCGCCAATGAGCATTTTTAAATAAAAAATCCATGCAGTAAATAATTTCGTATCATTTGTATTAAGAGCCGATCTTGATTCTTTAGCTTTTCCATTCCATACTTGTGCTGGAGACAAACCGGTGTCACCAATAGAATCTTGATCCAATTTATCTTTTTGTTTAGCCATACGAGAAATAACAACCGCTTGTCTGATATCACGACGCGTCTCAGTACACAACAAACAAATTGCCCTAGCTAATTTTTGTCGTTCTCTTGCTTGTTTGCTTTCTGGAATATCAGAAAAGTCAACTTCAGCCAATATTTCCTCTATTTTTGCAGATAAAGATTCATTAGCAGTGTCATCAGTTAAAAGTAAACCTGTTAATGAATCTTGAGACCCTATATCAATTGTTGTTGTTCTGAGACTTTCACGAACACCATTCACTGCGGTAGTCCATGCTCTGCGAAAATTAAAAACTTGACTTGCAATACCAGTAAGCACTTGACGAGAATCTGCCGTCACCGATTGCTTATCAATCAAGCAAACAGGACCCAATTTTTTTTCACGAATATAGCTTCCACGGCATTCACCAACAAAAGAAGGAGACTGATGTTGACCTTCCGCCTGATCAATTACGCTATCCATATACTGATAAGAAGCAGATGCGATGACTAGATCTTCTATATCACTAGGCTTATATCGATAGTATACAAATTTTCTATCAACAAGCATCAGAAAAATTTATGAGTTATCTATTGTCACAAATTTCTACTAAAAAATCAACGTTTTCATGCGGTCATCAAACCTGTTTTTAGCATGGCATCAGGATCCTCAGATGCTTTTTGATTTGCCTCTACACGCACAATTTCTTCTTTAATGATTTTTTGCAGTTCATCCAAATAAGCCTTTTCAAGTTCTTTCATTTTTTTATCATACTCTTCAAGAATTTGTTTTACCTTATCAATTGTAGCTTTTTGATCTGTCATAAAAATTATCTACGAATTAAATTATTAGGAACGACAACATATTTTCCATCAGGTGTGTGAATAATAGTTCTTTCAGTGTCTTTGCTAACAACTGTGCCAGTTACTTCTTGGTATACAGGTTCATCACCTTCTCTATTTTGAGCATTTTCTAAACTAGTAGCAGTCATTAAATTCGACTTCTCAATAAGCTTAAGAGACTGAGTAGATAATGTTTCGATACGTTGCGCAATACCAGCTACTTGTGCTTTTGTTCTGTCAGTTAAAACTGCCACTCCTGTCTCATAAGTTTCCCTAGCTCTCACTGTATCAGCTGGCAAAGGTGCATTCGGTGCTACTTGTTTAAGTGGCGCTGCAGCTGCATGAGCTTTTTTATCAACTTTTTGAGATTCTTCTTCAAAATAACTATCAATATAAGCAGAAGCTTTATCATATAAACCTTTCGCATCATCCATCCAACCTTTTTCAGGCTGCCCATTAGGTTTTGCTTTTTGCGAATCATTATTATCAAAAAGATTACTTAAAATTTTTAAACTATTGTCAGTTATAGATCTCTTTACAGCAGCCATTCCTTCATCGCCCTTATAAGCCTCCGGTCCCCCATAAACAAATCTATTTCCAAACAATTTGATTTTTTCTAATTTCAGATACATATATAATTCAAAATTTAGAATTCAATGAATTATAGCAAAAAACTGAATAAAATTCCAGCAAAAAATGGAGTTAGTGTAAACTTTTCACCACACG
>CAZEDK010000046.1:0-3527 GCA_964511025.1 uncultured Candidatus Peribacteria bacterium
TGCTAATAATGTGCCCTTTATGATGTCTTTGTTCTAGAACGTTCCAGCCGTGCCCAAGGGGGTCCCTTTGGGACTGAGAGAACTGAGAGTTGAGAACTGAGAGTTGAGATTAAGAATGAAAAATGAAAAATGGATGGATTGTTAAACTGCTAAAAAAATGTAATTTCACAAATTTTATGAATTTTACAGATTCAAATACGGTGTTTCTTTGGGACATGGATGGCGTGCTGATTGACTCATTGGCGCTTGATCTGAAAGTTCTCAATCCACTTTTAAAAAAAGAATTTCAAATAGAGAAGGAACTTTCAAAAGAGTATATCAAAAGTATGTTTGCTTATGCTGTACCTGAATTTTGTAAAATGATTTTGGAAAAAGTGGGAAAATTTAGTGAAGAAAATTTGCGATTTTTTATCACTGAATTTGAAAGACTGAGAAAAGAAGCAAGTTTTGATTTGTGTCCAAATGTTTTGGAAATTTTAAAAAACAATAAGAATAAAAATGCTGTGCAATATGTTGTTTCGAATAATAAAGAAGAAGATATTGAAATGATTTTGAAAAATTGTGGTATATTGAATTTTTTTGAAGGGATTGTTGGTTATGATTCTGTGAAAAATTTGAAGAAAAAGCCGGAACCGGATATTTATTTATTTGCGATTAATAAAGTTGTGAATAGATATCCGAACGTAAAAGAATTTGTGATCGTTGAGGATACTGTTGTTGGCGTGAAGGCTGGGCTTGCTGCTAGAGAAGAACTGAGAACTGAGAGCCGAGAGCTGAGAATTAGTGTTTATGGAGTTGCGACAGGTGGGGATAGTTTTGAGGATTTGGAAAGGGCGGCGGCGGATGAGGTTTGCCATGTCATTCCCGCGGAGGCGGGAATCTAGGAACTAAAAATTACATTTTGATAATTCAATTGCACATTTAGTTGTCCTATCTGGATCCCAGCTTTCGCTGGGATGACACTAACATAACAAAAACACTCTATACTTTATACTGAAAAATGAACGTTCAGCAAATAAAAAACTTGGTTGACCAAAATAAAATAGAAGAAGCTCAAATTGCTTTGAAAAAGTTGTTGTTTGAAATTTTTCCATATTTGCATATAGAAAAAGTTGAGATCAAACAATCACAATTATCTTTGAATTCAGTGAACGGTTTCATTACTTTGCATGGTGCTAAAGAATTGTTTTTTAAATTCCATACAGAGGAGAATGAAATTCTTGAGGAATATTATAGCAGTGAACTTTTGGCGAAATATCATTTGCCTATTGTGAAGCCTTTGTATATATCTAGAGTGCCTGGTAAGCAAATTTTGATTTATGAAAAAATTAATAATCCTACTTGTTTTGCCTTGTTGGATGGATATGAGAGGGGCGAAATAGGGGAGATTTTCGAAGAAAAATTTTTGAATGCTCAAAAGAAACTAGATAAAAAACTTTATAATGTTGCAATTAATACTTTGCAGATTGTTGATAATTTAGTTTACGATGAAAGTAGACTTCTTCAGCTCTTTTATAGAAGATTAAAAGTAAAAAATGGAACTGCAAGAGTCGATGAATTTTATCAAAACAAAGACATAAATTTGCCAGATGGAACATTAATTAATTTTGAAGAATTAAAAAAATACAAGTGGGTAATTAATGATAGGAAATATGAATCAAGTTTGGAAGATTTGATTTTGAGCGCGACTGAAGTTTTGGATCCTTTTAAATATGACAAAGTGCCGGTTTGTGTCGGACATGGGGACGATCATTATGGAAATATTTTTGCTTTTGAAGAAAATGGAAAATATGAATTTAAGTTGTTTGATCCAGCATTCGCAGAAGATATACAACACGTTTTGTTAACTCAGGTGAAAGCTACTTTTCACAATATTTTTGCTCATCCATTTTGGCTTTATAATCCGGAACGTTTGGAAAAAGATTTA
Source organism: uncultured Candidatus Peribacteria bacterium (assembly GCA_964511025.1). Lineage (GTDB taxonomy): Bacteria > Patescibacteriota > Gracilibacteria > UBA1369 > GWF2-33-10 > CAZEDK01. The sequence continues at coordinate 1,928 of CAZEDK010000046.1, forward strand.
AAAATTGAATTTGATTTGGATGAAGAAAATAAAATTTTAAAAATAAATCATAATTGGGATTTAAAAGAAAATTCTATTCGAACAAAGTTATTGAATGTAAAAATTGAAAATTTCTGGAAACCATTAATTACTGAATTGGAGAAGCGAAATCCCCCCTACCCCCCTTTGTCAAGGGGGCAAGATTGCTTGATTTTTATAAAACGTGCTTTGTTTTGTTGTCCTTTTCTTTGTTTGAATTTAATTAATTTAGATAAAGAAAAATCAGCTGTTTTTTATACTCCAAAAACCTCTCTTTTGGCTTTGAGTAAGGCTGTTGAGATGGGGCATTTTTCATTTCTTTTATGATTACAATAATTGATTACAATTCGGGGAATTTAACTTCAGTTGCAAATGCTTTGGAAAAATTAGGTTTTAAATATAAAATTTCTTCAAGTGCAGAAGAAATCGCAAAAGCTGATAAAATTATTTTTCCGGGACAAGGGCATAATGCTCAGGCAATGGCTGAACTGAAAAAATTAAATTTGATTGATGTTATAAAAAATTTTAAAAAACCTTTTTTAGGAATATGTGTGGGGATGCAACTTTTATATGAATTTAGTGAAGAAGGGAATGTGGAGTGTTTGGGGGCGTTGGAGGGAAGAGTGAAGAGATTTAAAGTCAAACCCCATAAATCCCCCTTGTCAGGGGGACTTTCTTTCACTTTCAAAATCCCTCAAATTGGTTGGAATAATATAAAACTCAGTTCTCAGTTCCCCGCCTGTACCAATTCGGGCAGGTCAGCTCTCAGTTCTTTAAAAAACATTCCAGATAATTCTTATTTTTATTTTGTGCACTCGTATTATTGTCCCGTGACTGAATATACTTTGGCGACTTGTGAGTATGGAAATGAATTTACTGCGATTGTGAAAAAAGACAATTTTTATGGAACTCAATTTCATCCTGAGAAATCGGGGGAGGTTGGGCTTAAGTTGTTGAAGAATTTTTGTTGTTTGTAAGAAAAATAAAATATACTTTACAAAATATACATTAAGATATAAAATGTAAAGTGTACTTTATAATTTTGACATGAAAATAATTTTAAATTTATTTGAAAGATATAATTTTTGGAATGCTGATTTTGGAGATTTGGGCTATATTAGGACGTCGTATTTACAAGATTTGAATAGTTATATTGGCAATAAATTAATTAAAGTCCTTATTGGTCAGAGAAGGGTTGGAAAATCTTATTTGTTAAAACAAATTATTTATAATTTAGTAATCAATAATAAGGTTAATCCGAAAAATATTTTATATATTGATTTTGAAAATGAATTAATATCTTCAATTATAAAAACGAAAAAAAATCTACTTCAATCTGTAGATTTATATTTAGAGAAACTCCAGCCAAAAGGAAAGGTTTTTTTATTTTTAGATGAAGTTCAAAATATTAAAGGCTGGGAGAAAGTTGTGAGTTTTTTAAGTCATGATCATAGAAGAGATTTTGAAATTTTTATTACTGGGTCTAATTCAACTTTGTTATCATCTGAACTTGCTACTCATTTGACAGGACGCTATCTTGAAAAAAATATTTTGCCATTTAATTATAGCGAGTATTTAGATT
>CAZEDK010000046.1:3537-11269 GCA_964511025.1 uncultured Candidatus Peribacteria bacterium
AAACATTTTTCGAATTCAAAATGCCGTCTCAAGAATACAAAAGAAAATTTTGTTAATTATATAAATTTTTCTGGTATAGCTGAACTTTATAATCTGCCAAATAATGAACTTCGAACTTCGTTTGTTAAATCTTTAAAAGAATCCATTTTATTTAATGATGTGATGAAGAGATATGAAGTCCGCGACATATATCTTATTGATAAATTATTTAATTTTTTAATTGATAATATTGCTAATCTTTTTTCTCTAAATTCAATTATTAGAAAATTAAAAGATATATGGATAAATACTAATGCTATTACTTTGGGTAATTATATTAGATATTTAGAGAATAGTTTGGTGATTTATGGTGTTGATAGATTCGATCTTAAAGGTAAAAAAATTCTTGAAGGAGAAAAGAAATATTATCTTAACGATCTTTGTTTTAAAAACTTTTTATCTTCTACATTTGACGAAGCAATTAGTAAAAAACTGGAAAATTATGTTTTTAATGTTCTTCGTTCAAAAGGATATAAAATTTATGTTGGATATTATGGCAAAAATGAAATTGATTTTGTGGCTGAGAAAAATGAACTTTTATATATACAAGTTGCCTATTTGCTTTATGATGAAAAAGTTATAAATAGAGAATATGGTAATTTAGAAAAAATCAAAGACAATTATCCCAAAATAGTTGTTTCTATGGATGATATGGAACTTCCTTCAAAGGAAGGTATAAAACACATACAAGCCTGGAAGCTTCATGAACGGCTATAAATTTTTCCCATTAGATTTTTGCATTTTATTTATGTGTCAAATATTGACAATTTCATTTTTTTATAATAACGTATTAACATTAAATTTTTTAAAAGATGAAAATAATTCCAGCTATCGATCTCATTAATGGCAAATGTGTTCGTCTCAAACAAGGCGATTATTCTGAGCAAAAAATTTATTCAAATGATCCGGTTGCAATTGCAAAAAAATTTGAAGAGGATGGAGCTGATATGATTCACATTGTAGATTTGGATGGGGCGAAAAGTGGAAGTCAGGAGAATTTTGAAATGATTCAAAATGTTGTGAAAAATATCAAAATTCCAGTTGAAGTTGGCGGTGGAATAAGAGATGAATCAGCAATTTCAAAACTTTTAAATGCAGGAGTTGATCGAATAATTTTGGGAACTATTGCTTTACAGAATATAAATTTTGTAGAAAAAATGATTCGTAAATATGGAGCTGAAAAAATAGTCGTTGGAGTAGATGCAAAAAATGGATTGGTTGCGATACAAGGATGGCAGGAAATTTCAAAAATAAAAGCAATTGATTTAATAAGAAATTTAAAAAAAGCTTCCGTTCAAACAATTATTTATACTGATATTGCAACAGATGGAATGATGAAAGGGCCTAATTTTGAGGAAATTGTGAAAATAAGAAATGTTTTTAAAGGAAATTTAATTGCCTCGGGAGGAGTTTCAACTAAAGATGATGTTTGGAAGTTAGAAAAAATTGGATGTGATTCCGTGATAATTGGAAAGGCGGTGTATGAGGGGGAGATTAAGTTGAGAGAACTGAGAGCTGAGAGCTGAGAAAAAACATTACTTTGCAATTTTTTTCTTAACTCAGTTCTCAGTTCTCGTAACTCATAACTATTCTATGCTTACCAAACGAATAATTCCGTGTTTAGATATCAAAGATGGGCGAGTGGTCAAAGGTGTTAGTTTTAGCAATTTAAAAGATGCTGGCGATCCGGTTGAGCTTGCGAAATTTTATGAAAAAGAAGGAGCTGATGAATTAGTTTTTTTGGATATTACCGCAACATCTGACAAAAGAAAAACTGCAGTTGATTTGGCATCGAAAGTTGCAAAAGAAATTTCGATTCCTTTTACAATTGGAGGAGGGATTAAATCTATTGAAGATATTCGCGAAATTCTCAAGGCTGGAGCAGATAAGGTTTCGATTGAATCAGCTAGCGTTTTGAATCCAGATTTAGTTTCAGAGGCAAGCAAATATTTTGGGTCGCAGGCGATTTGTGTTTCGGTGTCACCGAAGAGAACTGAGAGCCGAGAGCTGAGAGTTGAGATGGAAAAGTTGAAAAATAATAGTACAAAATTACTCAGTTCTCAGTTCTCAGCTCTCAGCTCTTCTCAATGGACAGTTTGGATTAAAGGAGGTCGTGAAAATACTGGAATTGATTTGATTGAGTTTTTAAAAAATATGCAAAATAGAGGTGCAGGGGAAATTTTACTCAATTCAATTGATGAAGATGGTAGAAATCAAGGTTATGATTTGGAAATGTTGAGAGCCACAAGTGAGGTTTTGAATATTCCATTAATTGCTTCAAGTGGAGCAGGTGAACTAGAACATTTTTATGATGGAATTATGGCAGGTAGCGATGCTGTTTTGGCGGCGTCTGTTTTTCATACTAAAAAGTTTAGAATTAGTGAAGTGAAGGAGTATTTGAAAGGGAAAAATATCGATGTTAGAATTTAATTTTTCACCATTGAAATATAGTCTTTGATATTTTGTAAAATAATTTTGTAAATAAAATCACAAAAAGCTGTTTCGCCATTTTTTAAACTTGCAATATATTCTGATCTTAAAACTACTGGTACTATAATTGGAGGATAAGAATTTTGTAAAAGAATTAAATTAACAAGTAGTCTTGCAATTCTTCCATTGCCATCAACAAAAGGATGGATTTTTACAAATTTGAAATGAGCTAAGCTTGCAAGAGTTGATGGGTGTAGTTTGTTTTTATTTTCTTCGTACCATTTGAAAAATTTTGTTATTAGCTTTGGGACTTCTTTTGCAGTTGGCAATTCCTCTTCCGATCCTGAAATATATACTTGGATTTTACGAAAAACTCCAGCGTTTTCTTGATCTATATCAAATAAAAGTTCTTTATGTAGTTTTAAAACAAGTTCAAGATTCAAATCTATTTTTTTATCAACAATATCAAATAATAAATCTGTAACCTTGCCATGATTTTTGGCTTCCAGAATCTCACGAACAGTTTTGTCACCGATTGTAAGTCCATCTTCAATTACCATTTTTGTCTCGCCAAGACTTAATGTATTGCCTTCAATAGCATTTGAATTATAAGTGTATGTAACATTAAACCATTTTTGAATTGCCTTGATTTCTCCCTGATTAAGCGGGCGTAATCTTTTGAGTTTATTTAGTTCGGTATTGATTTGTGTGATTAAGTCCAAGGGAAGAATTTTTATTAAATCTTTAAATAATTTTACATCATTTTTACAAAAATAAAACTTGACAGAGAGAAAGAGATGCTACCGTGTATATGTTCGATTTTTTTAAAAAGTTGAATAAAAATCTTTTTCATAAAATGAAAACCGTGAAAAAAGGTATTTTTCTTTACTTTTTCACGGTTTTGCTGATAAAATGGTGAAAAATAATATTTAAATATGCCAAAAATATTAAGTGTTTATAATAAAATTCAAAATTTACGTGAGCGTTATTATAAAGCTTCTGTAGATAAAGAAAATCTTTTAACATTAATTAGTGAGGCGGAAGTGGCTGAGCAGGTTTACAATTCTAATGCTATTGAAAATAGCACTTTGTCTCTTGAAGAAACAGAAAAAATATTATTACAGATTGATTTGGATAGATATATTTCAGAAAGAGAAATTTTTGAAGCCAAAAATTTGGCACAGGTTCTTTCTTATATAAATAAAAAAGCAAAAGAACAAGAATTAAATGTTGATGTTATTTTATTACTTCATAAGATGCTTCTTTCAAATATTCGCGATGATCTTGCTGGAAGATTGCGAAAAGATAATGAGTGGGTTAGAGTTGGGAGTCATATTGCAGTAGATCCAAAAGAAGTTTCACAAAAGCTTGAAAAAATGTTTATCAAATATTATGCGAGCAGTTCTGATAGTATAATTAGACGTATTGCACTACTTCATTTAACTTTTGAATATATACATCCTTTTGTTGATGGGAATGGACGTATTGGCAGGGTAATGAATAATTATTTACTTATTCGAGAAGGATTTGTGCCTGTTAATATCAAATTTATTGATAGAAAAATGTATTATTCAGCATTCAAAGAGTTTGATGAAAATGGCGCTACTTCTATTATGGAAAGTATTGTTGGTAAAGCTATTACAAATAGTTACTACAAGAGGTTAGCATATTTGGAAGATTTGAATATTATGACTTTAGTTGATTACGCAAAAAAGAAAAAAATATCTCATTCTAATTTGATTAATAAAGCTAATAGACAAACAATAGAAGCTTTTTTGGAAAAAGGGATTTGGAAAATTGGGGTTGAAAAATAAAAAATTTGTATTAAATCTTGTTTGTAAATTGTATGTCTTTTAATAATTTTAAAGTTGCTTGGACAGATGCGTTTTCAGTATTTATAAACGTAACTCTGCTTGGGAATTTTTCTGTTAATCTGATGAGAAATTCATCTGCCCATGATGGTGTTAAAACAGAAACCCCTTCAAAATCCACTTCAATTTTTTCATTATCAGATAAGTTATTTAGAACAGGTTGAAATGCGGCAAAAGCTTCTTTACCAGTGTCTCTTGACGTAAGGATTTCACCAAATTTTTTTAGAAAGATTTGCATAATTTTAGAATAAAGGAAAAAGGAAAAAGGATAAAGAAAAAATAATTAGAAATTTATAATAGCAAGAGAACCGTGGAATTGATTTTTTGTTTCATTGATATGTATTTGAGAATTTTCTTTTTCAATTTTGAATTCAGCATTGCCACTTCTAAATAGAAATTTTATGGGATTTGTTAATATGATTTGTTTCACAAATTTTAGTCCATTACCGCGTCTTTCTGGAGCTCTTCCTGTTATAATTTCAGTAAAAGCAACTTCTAAAGCATCTTGATCATTTTTTAAGTTCGTTTTTACTCTTTGTAATGTTTTTAATACACCCTGTCCTCGATCTGCTAATACAATTTTTTTCATCTTCAAATCATAAGCAAAAAATATTCCTGGAATGTCAGGCCATTGGCCTAAATTATGATCAAATGAATTATTGCCTATTTCCCCTGTTATTGCAGTTATAAGGGAAATATCGGTTTTTAAATCACTAATATCTTTTAAATCTGCCATCATTTTATCTAGCTTAATTTTAAATATGTTGCTGTATGTGCAATAAAATTCAGAGTTAGGTTCAATTCCTTGTTCTTTATTTACCCAGATTTCAGCTAGAGTTTCTATGTCATTCAGAAATAAATCAATGTCAATTTTTTTATAATACCTGTGACCGTTTGGATCAGGACGAAATGCTTTGAATTTACCATTAGCATCCCATCTGCGAAGTGTTTGGATAGATAGCCCAAGCATATTGGCAGTTTCTCCGATACTAAATAGTTCTTGTTCCATATCTATACATTTTTTAAAAAATCTATACAAATCTATATATATTATAGTTTATGTGAGTAGATTAAGCAATGAATTTCTAAAATTTAATTAAGAAAAATAAAAAATTTGTATTAAAATTTTTTAAATATTAAACTAAATTTAAGTTTTTTAAAAATATAAATTTTTGTTCATGTCCTGATTTTGCGACTAATACACTTGGGACTTGCAAGCATATTGAATATGTTTTGCATAAACTTAGAAATAAAAGAGGATTTAAAAAGTTTTTCAAAAATATTCCAGAACAAAAATATTCATCTATTTGTTTGCTTTATCAAAATGAAAGAAAAGTAGCACTTAGAATTGGTGACCATAAAAAAGATGAATTTAAAAAACTTGCTGAAATTTATTTTGATCAAAATTTAATTTTAAAAAAGGAGTCTTTTAAAATATTTGAAAAATTTATTGAGCAGGCAATTAAGCTTGATGAGAATTTTCGATGTTATAAAGATGCAACTGATTTTATTATTGAGGTGCGAGATAGAAACAATAGATCTGAAATAATTGATTTCAAATATCCTGAAGGAGTAGATACGCCTGAATTAAATTCACTTTTAAAAACACAACTTTATCCATATCAAAAAGAAGCAATTTTGAAATCTGCAAAAGCTGGAAGAATAATAATTGCTGATGATATGGGTCTTGGCAAAACTATTCAAGCGATTGCTGTAACTGAGATTATGGCTCAAGAATTTGGTGTTGAAAAAGTTTTAATTATTTGTCCGACATCTTTGAAATATCAGTGGAAATCTGAAATTGAAAAATTTACAAATAGATCTACGCTTGTTATAGAAGGATCATATTTGAAACGAAAAGAGCAATATCAAAATCCAGAATTTTTCAAAATTTTAACATACAATGCAGTTAAAAATGATGTTGATAATATTAAGAATATGGCTCCAGATCTTATAATTTTGGATGAAGCCCAGAGAATAAAAAACTGGAAGACCAAAACAGCTCAAATTATAAAATCAATTAAATCACCTTACGCTATTGTTTTGACTGGGACTCCGATTGAGAATAAACTTGAAGAATTGCATTCGATAGTTTCTTTTGTAAATCCTTTTATGCTTGGTCCATTATTTCGATTTTTAGCAAATCATCAAATATTGGATAAAACTAATAAAGTTGTTGGATATAAGGATTTGCACAATATCAAAAAGACTCTTTGCGAAATTTTGATTAGAAGAAAAAAAGATGAAGTTTTGAAAGAACTTCCAAAACGTATTGATAAAAATTGTTTTGTTGAAATGACTGAAGAGCAAAGAAATGTGCATGATGATCATTATGAACAAGTTTGTAAATTGGTAAATAAATGGAGGCGATATAAATTCTTATCAGAAAAAGATAGACAGAATTTGTTGATTCATTTGAATTGTATGAGGATGGTTTGCGATAGCACATATATTTTGGATGAAAAAACACGAAATGATACGAAAATTGATGCTGTTATGGATTTACTACAGAATGTTTTTGAAGAGAAAAAAGAAAAAGTTGTTATATTTAGTCAATGGCAACGTATGACAAGATTGATTTCAGAGGAACTTCAAAAAAGAAAAATTAAATATGAATACTTGCACGGAGGAGTTCCAAGTAAAAATAGAAAAGATCTTTTAACAAATTTTCATAATGATTCTGAATCTTTGGTCTTTTTATCAACAGATGCTGGTGGTGTTGGATTGAATCTTCAATGTGCAAGTATAGTTGTAAATATGGATTGCCCTTGGAATCCTGCGGTTTTGGAGCAAAGAATAGCTCGTGTATATAGATTGGGGCAAAAAAACCTGTAAATGTGTATAATTTTATCTCCAAAAGCACGATCGAAGAAAGTTTGTTAGATGTTCTAAAATTTAAAAAATCTGTTTTTGCTGGGGTTTTGGATAATGGTGAAAATGAAGTATTTATGGGTGAAAGTAAATTTAAACAATTTATGCGTACGGTTGAGAAAATTGCTGATATACCTTTGCAAAATATTAATCCAAATGTAGCGGAACAAGGAAAAGTTACAGCAGAGAAAATAGGAAATATTTTGAAAAATGATGGAAATCAGCAAAAACAAATATTAGAGCCAATGAAAGATTTATTTGAAACTGGAATGAACTTTTTGGAAAAACTAAAAACAGTTAATATTTCAAATTTTATAGAAAAAGATGAGCAAGGCAGGCAATCATTAAAAATTCCAATTCCAAATGAAGAAATTGTTCAAAAAGCATTTAGCGCGTTAGGATCCTTTTTGGAAATTTTAGGAAAGAATAAATAAGAGATTTTTTATGAGCTAAAACATCCTGATCCTTCACCATTTTTGAGAGGATAAAAGTGTAGACTGAGCTTTGGGAGACGTTTATCT
>CAZEDK010000047.1:0-11227 GCA_964511025.1 uncultured Candidatus Peribacteria bacterium
TGAGACTATGCGAACTTGAGCAATGATAAAATAGCCGATAGGCGATCATTGCGCAAGTTGGGAGAGCGAAGTTTTAACTATTAATTTGATAAAAAACCTGAGAGGAAGTTTAATTTATGTATATAATAAAAAGTTAAAAAGGTAGCGAACCGCATAGTGTTCTATGATGTAAATTTTTTTATCCTTAATTTTCTTTTCTTATTAGCGTAAAATAAGTTTTTTTGAGAACGCCTTATTTATTTGGTTTTCTCATTATAAATAAATATTTAAATCCTCGTAAATAAAAATTAAACTGTCTTGCTCTGTTGTGCCAAAGTCCTGTATTTGAAGTTTGGTTATGGCGTGTCAGACAAACAATATCCATTGGCTCAAAATATTTTTCTAATCTTTGCCAGAGTAAAAATCCCGCTGGGGTAAATTTCTTTTTGATCCATTGATCAGCAATAACCCAAGCCATTACTTTATTTGGTTTTAAGATTCTAAAAATTTCAGAAGCGACTTTTTCAAGTTCGTCATAAAAATATATTTTTTCGCATGATATTTTACCAATACACTTTTCATCACTGGAATAATTGATATTGTCTGAATACGGTGAATCAATAAAAACAAAATCAACGGAATTATCTGCAAGAGGGATTTTTCGTGAATCATTTTTGATTACATCAGGTCGAACAATATTTAAGTCATATCCGATAACTTGACGATTTAATTCCTTAGCAACATCAATCGTTGTTCCGCTTCCACACATAGGGTCAACAACTAAATCACCTTCTTGGGTGTATCTTTGCAATAAATTCCAAATCACAAAAGCAGGTGTGACACCGTTATATTTATTATTTCCATGAGGTTTATCACCATAATTTTGGCGTGGGAAATCCCAAAGGGTAGTTGATTCAATTTGCATAGTTTATTATTTTTTTGAAAATTTATTTTTTAGCCATTTACCAAACAGAAGAAATAGATAAAAAATTAAAACTACTATCAAAAATGTTGAATAACGCCAAAGATCATCCCAGTTTTCAATATGTCCTGCATAAAAAACTAAGGTAAATCCAATTAAGGCAATTAAAGCAAAAAGTTTTTCGCTATGTTCTGCGAAAATTCCTTTTACAGTATTAGCAACATCAGAAACCCTATCGCTAATCAATTCTCGGATTGGTTCGCCTGTCTTTCCACCAGTAGCAGTTTCTTTAACTCTTTGAAATTCATTGCTAGAAGGGATATTCCCGATATTAGTTTGTGAATCAAATTCTTTAGCCATTTATTTAATTTGATTAAAAAAATCTGTACTCAACGAATCAAATTTTTCTTTGCCAACATCAATAAATTGTTTTGATAATTCTTTTACTTTTTCAATATTAATTTCTCCTAACTCTGTTTTAAAAACATCAATATCAAAAAAGAATCCGTGTTTTGGAATTTCTTTTTTTACATTTCCTGAATTATCAAAATAAACAAATCTATTAGTAAAAAATTGCGTTAATGCTTGCATGTGATCCATTGGACCATGCATAATGTTATAGCTATATTCTGTTCCTTTAAAATTCATCGGTAATCCGATATCAACTAAATCTTCTTTGAATTTTTGATAAGGAGATTTATTTAGTTGAACAATATAATTTTCAAAAGTTTCTTTTATTTGATTAAAGGTAGTATTTCGTTAATGCAATAATAAATTCCACCTCGCTCCAATTCTTACAATTCTCTTTGGTTCAAATTTATTAAATTTACTTAGGGAGGATAGAAAATCATCAATCTTTTTTTTAATTTCTTCTTTGTCGCTATTATTTTCAAATATTAATCCTGCATTGTGTGTACTAACAAAAACTAAAAAATCTTGCTTGTCAGGATTAACTAGATCTATTCTGTTTTGAGACACTTTAAAACCCTCAAATCCCATTTCTTTGATTATGTGTTCAGCCAATGATCCTTTCCAATCAAAAAAACTTATAATTGGATCATATCTAAACTCAAAAATATTTTTTCCTAAAATGTTAAACTCTTGTTTGCTCATATTTTTAAGTTGTTTTATTAAATAAAACTTTCAAATCATCTATAAATTTATCAAACATTTTTACTTTATCGCTTTCCTCAATATTCGTCTCACTCAAAACATAACTTCCGTCAGTATCTACCTCTACAATCGCACGTCCTTTTTTAGCGGGTATTTTTATTGTCAAAGTTCCGTCTTCGTCAGGCGTAACAAAATAAACTTTGATATGCTTTGTAGCTTCATCAGAAGCTAGTTTGACTTTCCAGTACCCAGTTTGAGCAATTCTTTCTCTTAAAGTTACTTTGCTTGATAATACAGCGACAACTTTGCTTGTTATGGGGTTATAGATAATCAAATCAACATCAGGCAAATGTGAACCGAATTCTCCATAATCGACAATAAGATTTCTTTTTACCAAGCTCAATTCTTTTGATAGATTACTTCCATTTGTCCTTTCAAGTGTGTTTCCATTTACAACTTTTAAGTCAAGATCTTCTACTTCGTCAGTAATAATATACTCAATTAGTTTTTCCAAATTTTTCCCTTTAAAAGCACGCCAAGATTGCTCATGATCATTGCCTGTAAAATCTTTTTTGTGTTGTTCTTTGGCTTCTTTCAAAACATTTGAAATATGACGATAAGCTTGAATTCCAAACTTATCCTTTTTTGTTTCGTAAATTTTAATGAGATCATTTATTTTCATAGTTTTTCCATTATTAAAATAAATTCTGTCGGATAAGCCGACACTTTGTTTTTATCAGTTATTTTTGCAAACTTTCCTGTTTTTTCATCTCTTACAGAGGGCAGATTTTTTGAAGGTATCTCTCTTTTTATAATCTCTGCTATTTTTAACCCTAAATTTTGTAATTGCTCCGCAAAAACTTCCGCATTTAAAATTTCGACACCTTTTAAACTTGTATTGCCAATGACAATACAAGTTTTAGCTCCTTTTTTCAAGACCCTTTTCATTTCAGTAAAGACTTGATTCATTTCACTAAAATATGTTGAGACTTCTTCTGCGGTTTTTTTATCTTTTTTTAATAAATCTTGTTTAATAATTTCTGCAAGTTTGCTATTTAACACCAACTCTTTTTTGTTGTGATAAGAAGTACCAATAAATCTTTTGCGAAAATCACTTAAATCGCTTGTATATTCAAACCATAACGCAGGCAATTGATGTAAATCAGCGTATTCATAAGAAGTTACATAAGGTGGCGATGTAACAATTAAATTAACTGAGTTATCTTTAATGGGAATTGTTCTTGCATCTGTACAATAAACTTGACTTGATATTTCCAAATTTTTTTTTTCTTTTGATAATTCATAAAATCGAGCATTACCTCTCATCATCATTTTAATTTGCTTGTAAAAAGTAAGAATTGGATCAGAAGGTTGTTTGTTTTGATCTCGTGTCGGCTTATTGCTTTTTTGTAACCAAATAGAGCAATTCTTCAAAATGTTGGAAAAGCCACAATAGAAAAAATCTCTAATGTCTTGATCTTTCAATTTTGAAATTTCGGCGAAAATAAAAGCAAGTTTTCTTTTCTCTTCTTGTTTGAACCAATAATCTATTCTTTCGTGTTCGGGGGCTTGTACTTTTGTATTTTCATCGTAAGTATCCAATTTTAATTTCAGAGAAATAAATACTTTTTCAATTTCCAATGGATTAATTGGAGTAATTTTTGCTTTTGTGATTAAAACGGCTACAGGATTAATATCTACCCCAACTGATTTTCTTCCCATTACTTTTGATTCTACAAGTGTAGTTCCGCAACCACCAAAAGGATCAACAATTAAATCTCCTTCTTTAGTATATTTTTCTGCCAAACGAGAAACAATCTGCGGAATAAATTTCGCAGGATAACGATGATAACCGTGTGTGATGTAAGCGGTCTCTTTTCTCGTTTTATCAGAAAAAGACCAAGATTTTTCAATCTTTATTTTTTTGAATAATTCTATTGTTGAATTTGTTTGTATCATATTTTGATTGTATCAGTAGATAAAATTTTAATAAAGCGTTTTCGTAGCGATAGCGGAGAAAACACCTTATTCCCCTTATTAAATAAACATTTTTTGCGGAAGTATGGAGCAAAAAATATCCATATATCCCCTTTATAATAAAAAGAAAAAAACTTATTTTACTTCCTTTCCTAAAGAAAAAAGTAGCTTGAGAAAAAATCTAATACCAAAAAAATTTATTTCATATAACGTTTTCGTATATCTGATGTTTTGCGGAGCGTAGCGGAGCAAAATATGGGTGAGCATTTGCCGGTAGGCAAGCGCGAACCAGATATACGCTGTTAGCTGATGTATATGTTTTTCTTTAATTTATGCAATAAATTACTCTTAAAAAGAATTCGATTTTGTTTTTTTGTTTTGGGCGAAGGGCAGAGGGGATTAAGGGGTGAATGCCCGAAGCCCAAAACACCTTATTCAATTGTGAAAACTCAGGTATCGTTTAGTCTATCGTCCGTTAAATTTCCCAACCTTTTGATAATTTCTGCTTCGCTGGGCAGGTATTTGGCGATATTTTCCGGAAGATTTTTGTATTGATTGAATGTGGCCACACCCATTGGTTGTCTGGTTTCAGCAAGCATATATTCTACAATCGTTCGGTTCTTTTTTCGGCAAACAATAATTCCAATACTTGGATTATGATTTTCCTGTTTTACCTGTTTATTGACGAGCATTAAATACATCTGCAGTTGTCCGATATCTTTTGGATCAAATTCTCTGGCTTTAAGCTCAAATACTACATAACAATTGAGTTTGAAATTGAAAAACAGGAGATCCAAAAAATATTCTTTATCGTCATATTCTAGCCGGTATTGCCTGCCTACAAAAGCAAAACTTCCTCCCATATCTTGGAGAAATTTTACGATATTTTCGACAATAGTATTTTCCAGCTCTTTTTCCGATATGGGCTGATCCGGATTAACAAGTTCCACATTATAATCATCTACAAATTCCCAGGCGACTCTGGCTTTTAGATCCTGTGTCACAGTTTTTTCAAAATTATTTTGGGCTAAAAGGCTATTTTGAAAATAATTCTGCTGTATTTTTTCCATAAGATCGAGCTTAGACCAGCCTTTTCCCTTGGTTTGTCTGATATAAAATTCCCTTTCTAAATCGTCTTTGCATTTCTCAATAATAATACAATTTTGCACCCATCCAATTTCTGCAACCAGTGGTTGCAGTTTCTCATTTTTGCCATATGTCTCATAAAAAGATTTCATGTTCCAAATATTTCTCGCTGAAAAACCTCTAATTCCCGGAAATTCTACCAGCAAATCTTTGGATAACTGTTCAACAACAGACTTTCCCCATTTTTCCTGTGTTACTTTTTCACTGACCATTTTGCCGATACTCCAATACAAATTAACGGTCTCTTTACTGACTGCTTTCAGCATCTGATATCTGGCGGTTTGAATTTTTTCTAGAATTTCGACCAGGAATGGCTGGTAGTGGGTGGTGAGAGCGGTTGGCATGAGTATTTAATTATAAATTTTTTCATTTAGGATGAAGGGCAAAGAGAATAGGGGTGAATGCCCATAGCCTAAAACTCCTTATACTTCATTAATTATTGTTTCCATAATTATATTTTATTAAACGCCTTTTTTATTATTCCAGTCATCAGCTTTCTTCTCTCCTGCAAAAAATCGTCATATTCTAGCTGATAAAAATTTTCTGGAATAGCGTGCTGATTGAGCATTTCTTTTACCTCGTTATCACTAAATCGTTTTTTCACCATGACAAAATATTCGCTTGGTTTTTCATCGCTTATTTCAATATTATCTTCAAATTCCAAAAATGTGAAGTTGGCAATCTGATTTATTTTTGCCTTATCTTTGTTTTTATCAAAGCCATATTTTGAAATGAGATAATTACGAGGGAAAATATGGTGTTTTTCCAATCGTTTTTTTTTGATTTTGAGAGACGGATCATAAAGATCGCCCACAAATTTGCGGGAGAACAAAACTGAAGAACCAAGTTTGTTAAGTGCGGCATAAAATGCGTTTGCTTCGGGGCTTCTTGCTGATGATGTTTCCATTTGTCCGACAAGCGTAATATCCCAAAAATCGTTTGTGAGTTTTTCGCCGATTATTTTTTCAAGACCGCTTATAAAACCGTCATGATTAAATTCTCTTATCCTATTAAGATCTTTTTCAAACGCCGTTTCTGGAGATGAAGAATATCTACCTGTAAGCGAAGCCATTACGAACCAACGCCCAATAATTCTTTGCAGTTCGTGATTGTTAGTGTTGAAATTTTGCTTACCGACAAGATAAAGAATATAACTATACAAGACGGCACTTTTTGAGGATATAAGCTCTTCGTCTTTATATCCTCCACCGATTAAAATTTTCAGAAAACTTTGCCAGTTGGTATTATCAAGAATTGTCGGTAAGTTTGATTTTAATTTATCAAATTGTTGAGTTCTTAATTCTTCAGAAAATTCGCCCGTTTCCATATTACGTCCTCGAATGATTGAATATATATCTTTCATTTTTGCTCGATGGAATGTCAAACCTACCAATACGCGAAGCATATCGTCTGGATCGGGTTTGATAAGATAGTTAAATGAAGAAAAATGGGTTTCTTTTCCTGGTATTTTTCTTGAATCGATACAAAATTGTTCGATTTCTTTTCTTCCTTCTTCCCAATATACAGAAAGTAAAGTAAGAATAAAGTCGGCTTGTGTTAAATTAACGCCTTGACTATTTATGCGAACGAAAATATCAGAAACGATTTCTTCTTCAAGATTTGGAGCAATTTCAAGAGCGGTAAGAGGATATTTGTTGATATTTATAAGCGATTGAATATTTGCTGATATTGTTTTTTCTTCGTCCTTGGAAATCTCTCTTTTTTCTTTTAATTGATTAATAAAGGAGCTGATAATCGCAAAGTCGCCTTCGCCAGACCAAAGGGAAGATAAATCGGCAATATATTCGGGGTCTCGGTCGGTCGCGGCATCGCCGACTTTAAAGGTTACGTCTATCGGTTTAAATGCTATTTTGATTTTTTTTTGTTCATAATCAGGTGTTAATACTTCCTGGTTTTTCATAACGGCAAAAAGAGCCGTCAATCTTTGCTGACCGTCGATAATTAAAAATCGAGGTATTTTGCGTTTCTTTTCTTCAAAACCGATATTTTTATAATCGCTACGATTGGCGTTTTCCCAAAAAAGCAAATATCCGATTGGATAACCACGATAAATTGAATCAAATAAATCTCGAACTTTTGAGATTTTTTTATACCAAACAAAAGGACGTTGAATATGGGGTAAAGCAATATCGCCGATTTCGATATCATCTATTAATTTTCCTATTGTATAATCTGTTGTTTTAAAAACTTGTGCCATATTTTGTATATTATAAATTAATTTAATTGTAATTCTTTTCCCCTTATAAATAAACCGTTTTCGTAGCGATAGCGGAGAAAACACCATATCCCCCTCTATAAATTAAAAAAACAAAATTGAATTCTTTTTAAGAGTTCGGCGATAGCCGAAAAGAAAAACATATATTTCAGCTAACGTTCGCGTGTATCTGAAGTTTCGCAAAAATTCCTGTTAAAATCTAATTGTTTTTTGCGAAATTTGGGAGAGGTAGATTTGACATTCCTTTTGAATCTAATTGCGTCAAATCTGCCGAACCAGATACACGCTGTTATATGATGTTTAAATTCTGTGCCTGTTTATTGCTTCAAGTGTTTTATTAAATCGTTGAACTTTACAATCTCAATTTTATCATTATCACGTCTTTTGATTTCTATTGCTTCTTGTGAAATTGTTTTATCACTTAAAACCAGCCTATATGGACATCCAATTAGATCAGAATCAGCAAACTTTTCTCCAGGTCTTACACTTTCCCTATCATCAAGTAAAACATCAAAACCTGATGAAGTAAGTTTTTCATAATATTCTTTTGTGAGCTGGCTAGCTCTATCACTATTAGAAATGTTTAATAGGTGAATAAAAAATGGTGCGACTTCTTTTGGCCATATAATACCTCTATCATCGTTACATAATTCAACAATCGTACCCATAATACGAGCCGGTGCTGTTCCATAACTTCCCATAACAACAGGATTAGATTTTCCTTCTTGATTAATGTAATTTAGATCAAGAGCCTTTGAATATTTAGTTCCTAATTTAAAAATATTCCCCACCTCAATAGATTTTGCTTCTTCTAGTTTATTTTTATCAATTTCTAATTCTTTCAATACTTCATCGTTGTAAACCTCCTTATTTATCGCAATATTTTTTTGTCTATCGATATAAATAATATCTTCACCCGCTTCACAAATAGTTTGAAATTCATGACTAAATTTACAAAAAGAGCCTCCACTAGCAAAAGTAAAAAAGGTTTGATTTCCAATTCCTGCTCTTTTAAAAATATTGCGATAAGCATCAGCACATTTATTATAAAAAATATCTAATTCTTCTTGCGTGCGGTTGAAAGAATATAAATCCTTCATGATAAATTCACGAGTTCTTAATATACCCGATTTTGCTCTGGTCTCATTACGAAACTTTGTCTGAAATTGATAAACATAAACAGGCAAATCCTTGTAGGAACTAATAAACCTTTTCATTAAATGAGTCAAAGGCTCTTCATGTGTGGTAGCTAAACCTAGATCAGCACCATTTTTTAGTTTTGTTTTAAACCACACATCTAAAACATCATCATTCCATCTTTCAGTTTTTTGCCACACCTCTGGTGATTGTAAAGCTGTGAGTGATATTTTTTGACCGTCGATAGCGTTCATCTCCTCTTGGATTATGTTCATGATTTTTTCCATTACAATCAAACCTAATGGTAAAAAAGAATAGACACCAGCCATTTCTTTATCAATAAAGCCCGCTTGCAAAAGTAACTTTGCATTTAAACTTACTTCATCCTTTGGTGTAGTTTTGCTTGTTTTCGTAAATAATTGAGATTGTTTCATAGTATGACGTGATATTATAAATTAACGTAAGGCACAGAATTTAAATTTCCTACAATGTTTCTGTATATGCGAACTAGACAATTCCTATAATATACTAAGCTTTGTCTAGTTGGGAGAGCTGATGAGATTTTAGATTTAGCTGAAGTTTGGATTGGTTGATTTTAGGCTGTGCTTTGAATTTAGGAAGCGAACCGCATGTACAGTGTTATACGTAGTTCTAAAAATATTTTTCAATCAAATGCTTTTTTGATAGGCTTTTTTCTTTTAATCTTAAATTTTTTTTTGTCTTGGGCGGAGAGCAGAGGGGATCAAGGGGTGAATGCTCGGAGCCCAAAATTCATTATAATGAGTTTAATCATATTGTAGAGAATGATTATACGATTCCAGAAAAATTTTAAGAGATTCTATTAGATCATTTTCTTTTATAAGTACCTTGTTTTTAGGAAAATCATTGATAAACTCAATTGCTTTTTTGGTGCATGCTGTGTGTACAAATAAGTAAGGAATATTGAGTTTATGATTTTTAAGTGCATAAATTGTGCGATAAATCCATCCATTACACGAATACTGTCCAGCATCATAAGATATATTGGGGTCATAAGGGATATTTTTCTCTTTAAATTTTTTTTCGATCTTTAAAAGATCCCATGTTTTTAGATCTATCTGAACTTTTTCTTGGGCAGGTTTTTCAGAATCAATCATTTCTTTATTTTCATATGGTGGGCAATATTTTTCGTTTTCTATCCAGTTTGTTGCACTGCATTCAATTTGGAATCCTTTAACACCTGATGACATACCAAAAGAAATAATTACATCAGCGTTTATATCAATTGCTTTTTTTATTATTGTTTCGCCATGATTTTCCGCATCTTTTGGGAGACGAATTATTGATGGAAATACTAAGCTATAAATTTTATGACCACTAATTATTTTGCCATCAGTTTTTAGTGCTAACCATTTTGTAGGATTGGTGATATATTTCCCGAAAGTTTCAGATCCCGTGATTAAGGCGGTTTTCATCTTTTAATTATATTTTAGTTTAAAGATTTCCTAGATTTTTTCTTTGGTAAGTAATTCTCTTTTGAAACTACTGACTTGCCAAGCTCTTTTTCTAATTCTTTTCTGGCAATTCCAGCTATCTTTCCACCTCTATTTGCATCTTGTTTCAATTTTGGTATTCCTTTTGAATCTTCCATACGATGAATTTCTGTTGTTGATCTTTCTCCAAGCATTGTAAAAATCAGCTCAAAATCATCCATATGATCTCGTAAATTTTCTCGTTTTAAATTTTTAAGTTTTTTGTATTCGCTTGGTGTTATTCCAAAAGTAGCTTTGGAAATTTCCGCAGTTAAAATTTGGTAATCTTTATTTTCATTTGCACCTCGTTTTTGCCATTCATCAGTTAATTCTTCGCGAATAGCAATTCCTCGCATTCTTTTTTCAATCCAGTCATTTGGATAACCTTTCAATTTATACAACATTCGAGTTCTTTTTGTTGCTAATTCAGGATTCTCAATTTCTTGGACCCTTTCATAGCCGACTTTTGCAAGCCACCTCTTAAAAGGTTCTGCTTTTGGAGATGGTATAGATTGAATGATACGGAAAATGCCTTCTGTATTTGCACAATCACTTTCACGCATTTTCCCATCGGAAGCCAGCAACTTCAACTGTTCCCAAAATGGGAACGGTTGCGACATTTCGGTATCACGATCTTTCATTTTCGCCCAATAAGTCTTTGGTTCAGGGCTGTCTGTTAATACCCCAACTATATCTATAACAGAAAACCACCACTCATTTTTGTATAGCATCTTTCTAATTCCTTTCCCTTTAAATAAAGCAATTTTTGTAGTTTCCATAATTCATAAAATTAAACAGAATTATTCTATTCCAATTCCCCTACAAATAAAACCGTTTTTGCAGTGCTAACGGAGAAAATACCTTATTCCCCCTCCTGCTTTTAAAAAACAAATTTATCCCTTTATCTGAAAAAAAGCCTATCAAAATTCCTTATTAAAAGAAAAATATTTTTAGAATTGCGTATAACGTTTTCGTCTATGCGAACTTGAGCAATGGTATAATGCCGCTAGGCAAACCATTGGTCAAGTTGGGAGAGCAGCTAGATTTTTAGAAATGGATGAGAAGTAAGAGAGGAGCTGAATTTAGGGAAATCTTTGAGACAAAAGATGCGAACCGCATAGATGATGTTATATGCTGTGCGGATGCTAAATAATATACTAAAAACAAAATGGATTTCGGTATTTAAGAGTAATGAGGGGAAAATGA
>CAZEDK010000048.1:0-3877 GCA_964511025.1 uncultured Candidatus Peribacteria bacterium
GCAACTTATTTTATTTCTATGTATTTGCTAAGGGCCTTTTCAGAGGAAGATATGGATGTCATAAAGAAGCTAGTCAAAATAAAGAACGTATAGCCTCTTTAATCCTTTTTTCAAATATCCTGTAATCATATTTTCTTGACTTTTTAATTGCCGAAATTGATAATTTTTTCATTAGTTTTTCATTTTTTATTAAGTCTTGTGTGTATTTAATCATTTCTTCAGGCTTATCCCACAAAAATCCGTTTTTTTTGTGGTCTACTATTTCTGGCTGCCCACCTTTATTTATTACTACTGGCACGCAACCTGCAGCCATGGCCTCGACTGTAGAAATACCGAAGTTCTCCATTTCATCTGGATGAGTTTCACCATAACCTCTGGCGTGCCAATAAATCTTACAGTTGGATATAAAATTTAATAAACTCTTATGTTCCATATTTTCATGGAATATTATCGGGAATCCTTTAGCTTTAGATTTTAACATATCATAGTAACTATTATCATAAAGATTATTGCCCTCTTTGAATACACCTATTATATGAAATTTCCAATTACTACCAAGCTTACTATACAATTTCCTAAATGCTTCGATCATGACTTCTATCTTTTTGTCATTGGTCAATCTACCTATAGTTAGAATATAATTTTTCTTTTTATTATTTACCGGAATATCGTCTATAAAAACTGGAGGGTTAACAATTAAAGATTCTTTGTTATCAGAATATTTTTTAATCTCTTTTCTCGTAAATTCGCTATTTGATATTATTACGTCGTATTTAAAAGCCTTTTTGGGATTAATCAATAAAAAATTAGTTAATTTTTTCCACCCGGTCTTTAAACGAGGAAATTGTTTATAATTTATATAACACACGGTCTTACATTTTATTTCTTTATAAAACATTCCATTGCTACCGGTATCAAATATTAAATCGTAACCTTTTATTCGTAACATTCTTTTAGTATAGAAAGAGAGTTTATACGTATTTAAAGTTGGAATTTTAGTTAATAAATTACATAATATTCCTAAATTCTTGATCCCTACATTGGCTAACTTTACACCAAAAAAATTTTCAATTTCTTTAAGATTTGCCTTATATGGTGCGTAAATATCAACTTTATTATCTTTAGATAGTATTGAAGCTATTGTTAGCGAAATTATCTCTCCACCACCATAAACACTAATCTGTGGATGAAATATTGCGATTTTCATTTTTTATATGTTTTCCCTGCTATTGATGCAAGTATGAACGAAGCTGAAAAAAAGTATAATGAAAAAACTTCAAAATAATCTTCAGTTATGTTATGAAATTCAAAATCAGAAAATATTGCTATAATTTTTAAAAATATCGCAAATAAAAACAAATAAATCCAATCCGGTTTTTTTATAAATTCTGCAATAAAAAATTTGATAAAAAAAGCCATGGTCATGAGAAATGCTATAACATATAAAATGTTGACCAATATGACTGGATCTATTCTTATTAACCCAGCAATATGCTTAGATAGAATAATATGAAATCTTAAATATTTGTTAGCCAGGCCATAAAAAAATATTAAAAATAATGATACCCAAAACGAAGTAGAATGCAAACCTTTGGAAAGATACAAGTTTATTAAAATCACTAGTAGTATGATGAAAAATAATAAATAAGTTGCAATTTTTAGGTAACCGAGTCTGAATATGTATGATATAAATAATATACAAACAAAAATAATAAAGCTTAGGATAGCCCATAATAAATAGTTGCTAATCTTATTTAAACTTTTTTTCAAATTAATCCCCTGGACGAT
The DNA here is from genome assembly GCA_964511025.1 of uncultured Candidatus Peribacteria bacterium. Classification (GTDB taxonomy): domain Bacteria; phylum Patescibacteriota; class Gracilibacteria; order UBA1369; family GWF2-33-10; genus CAZEDK01. The sequence goes on from CAZEDK010000048.1 coordinate 1,789, forward strand.
GTTTATTTTTGTATTCAATTAGTATCTTTTCAATTTTTCCAGCAGATTTTTGCCAGTTGAATTTTGATAGAACGTACTTTTGGCCTTCAATACCTCTTTTTTTGCGATACTTTGGATTCTTTATAAGAAGTCTTATTTTTTTGATTAGGCTATAAATGTCGTCATTTTTAAAATACTCTACTTTGTCTTTGTATACTTCCTTGAATATTGGTATGTCGGAGCATATACAAGATTTGCCACAAGCCAAAGCTTCTGCAGGCGGCATTCCAAAACCCTCAAAGGAAGATGGAAATACCATAAACATTGATTTTATTATCTCGTTATATTTTTCTGCATCATCAACCATGTTTTTAAACTTAATCGTAACTCTTAATTTTTTAGCTAAATTGGCTAAGTCATATTTTTCTGGGCCATCCCCTATTATTACTAACTTTGGAGGATTTTCAATTTTTGAAAGAGATCTTATTAATAAGTCTAAATTTTTTGATCTTATTAAGCGACCGATGAATATAACCTGGTTTTCTTCTTTAATAGCTTGAGATTTTTTAGTTCTTTCTACGCCTGGATATATATAATCTGTAACTTCTTTGTTTATCCATTGTTCACATTTTTCCTTGCTTAATTTCGAACTGGCTAATAAAATGTCAGATTGTTGATATGCCAACCTTGTTTTTTCCCAAAGTTTTTTGTATTTACCTAAATATTGGTCTTGCCATTCCTTTCCTAACTCTTCAGATAACCAATTAGGGGTTTCAAAATGAAAGTTAGCCACTGGTATTTTATATCTTTTTCCTAATTTGACAGCCTTAATAGCTGAACCTGTTAAATATCCAATTACAAACTCAAATTTTTCTTTTTTAAATAAGTTTCGCACTATTAAATTTGTATGTAAGTAATCGATTAAGGCATTAATTTTTCCATAACCCTTAAAATATAGACTTATTTCTTTTCTAGTTACAAATTTGACTGTGCTATTAGGATAAAAATACAAAAAATGATTTTTATTTGTAATAACAGTTACGTCATTATTTTTGCTAAGATACTCCGCAAACTTTAACATGGAATAGTACCCACCACCACCATACCTATAAGTATCTAAGAGAAATAATAGTTTCATTATAGTCTACCTCTTTTCATATCATAGATGCTGATTACAGGGTTGGCATAAACCTTATTCTTTACGTCATATATTGAATTATAATATGTATTTGGTTTGAGATTTAAATCGTGAATGTAATATTTTTCTTTGTAATCCTTTATTACTCTAATCACGTTGTGGTCGTTAAATTTACTATCAAAGATTAATTTTGCATGTCTGCCGAGATAGTACTGCCCTCCAAGTATCCAATCTTCAAGAATCCACAAATCTGTTATTTTATTGCCTGATAAAAATGACCCCTGGATTTCCTCAAATGTTAGCTTCTTGAATTTAAGGTTATTCTGATCAACAAAGTAGTATATATTGTAACTAGCCCCTGGGATTCCGGTCTCACTAAAAATTACTATACCTGCCTCATGTTCATCCGTTGTAACAGTTGAACATTCACAATTAAGTTGCTTTAGGTATTTCCCAGCTGCTTTAAATGTTAGAATATTTTCAAATCCGGTTTTTTCGCCTATGAATTGTTGCTTTGCTATTGGTAAAAATGCCCCAGATAAGAGAATAAACACAATAAAAGTAATGTTTCCATTTAAAACTATATTCTTAAACTTATTATTTAAATGTAGGTATAAAAATTTCATATACATCACTACACCAAGCCCTATTAATATACTTAAGAGCGGGATTATGAATAGTCTTACGTACCTTTTGTCGAGCAATATGCCAGAAAAGCCTACACAAATTAATAATACTAACATATCAAATGATCCTTTTTTTCTTCTGAACACCAGATAAAGAAAACCTACAAAAATAAAAGGAGTTAAAAGACTAATGGTTGTAAAAAAATTAATAATAAAATTAATAAATACCACATGTGGGCTGTTGCCACTAATAATTAGTGATTCGTAATACTCCTGTAAAGAGGGGCTATAGAAAGATTTTCCAAAGAATTGCCTTATAAAATAGAACGCGCCCAGCAATAACAAT
>CAZEDK010000048.1:3966-10398 GCA_964511025.1 uncultured Candidatus Peribacteria bacterium
GGATTCTCTCAGGATCGTTTTTTAATAACCACCTGAATTTATTATTAATACTATTTAGTTTTGATTTTATTAAATTCTTTTGCCTGAATATAAAAAAAACAAGAACAATGCTTAGAACAATACAAAAATATATTAATAATTTATTTGAAAATAATTTTAAAATTACAATATAAAAATTAACTATTTTGTCATACCTTCTTTCGATATTGATAAATAATCTGTTACGTATAGCCAGGTCTATTATTTTTACTACAATTATTGCAAGAATTAATGCTGCTAAATCAAAATAAAATTTATTAATTGAACGTTTGTATCTCTTATTCTTTATGGATGAGTATATTTTTGGAATTTTTTTATAGATAAGTATAATAATAAAGGCTAAGACATAAATTAACATTAACTGGGCAGTACGATGAAATAAAAAAGCCATTAATAATAGTATAAGTATTAGGGCCCAGTATAATAGATTATTTTTATGCCCGTCATTTTTAAGAATTTTAATAAAAACCCATAGAAGGATTATGGAAATAAAAATTACCATAATTCTACCTGAAGCGTTCCAGGCTGTATACTGCAAATAATAAGGACTTAAAGAGAATACCAAGGAAGTAATATAAGCTGTGGTAAAATCTTTGATATTGTATATTAAGATAAATAAAGAAAGCACACTCGTAACACCTATAAAAATGCCGAAAATAAGGATTGAGTAGCCCATTGACCATCCTGTTAAAGTTGAAAAAATAGATAAAAAGAACATCAACCCACTGGGGTATGAAAAAGGATAATAACCAAATAAAGATGCTGGATGGAAAACCCATTTTGCATAACCATATATAGAAATAGAATCAGCCAGTGCGTGTATTGTAAAACTATCATAAGTTTCTTGGTATTTGGAGTTTATTCTAACTGATATGCTTAGCAATATTAATAAGATGAGCAATAATTTTTCTTTATTAGTCATTTTAGTATTTTATTAATTTAGCCTTTTATCACTTTAAATCTTAAATTATAGTCCCATGCAGTTTTTCGCTGTATCAAAAACCCTATAATAATCCCAAGGGCCCTAATAGTCCAACTAAAAAGTGAGAATAACAAATCCTTAAAACTTTTTTTTCTTATAAATAAAAGAATAAGTAAAATAGACGTGGTGGTTGCATAGTATAAAAAAACGATCTTGGTGAAATACAAAGAGAAAAGAGCAATTAATAATAAAAAGTACCAAATGAGGGTTATTATATATATTCTTAATTTTAATAAATATTTAACGGAATAACCAGATTTAATGCTCAATCTTAATACTTGTCCAAAGCCATTCATGTAGCCAGCCTTCCATTTTTTGAGTAAGATATTTGTTGTCGGTTCTCTGTAGAAATAATGCACAGCAAAAGGTATTCTTAATCTCAAGATTTTATAATTACGCTTAATTAACTCAAAACCCAGTTCAGATTCTTCAGCTGAAAATAGGTACGGATTAGAAAGATAGCCAATTTTTTGTATAGCGGATCTTCTGTATAAACCCCCTCCATCTAAATAATCAACTTCACCTGTGTTAATTCGTTTATAATATTTTTGAGCTCTTTTAGATAATATATTTCCTGTGTATGGCTCATGTATTAGACCACCTATGGCTGCGACATTTTGATCAATAAATTTTGGTAATGCCTTTTTTATAAAGTTCTTATCAAGTATCATATCTCCATCTAAAGCTAATATAAATTCTCCTCTGCTTGCCCTATAACCTACTTCCAAAGCTACTGCTGGGGTTTTGATAGAATTTTTATTTATCTGCAATATTTTTACTGGATATTTTTTTGCAATTTCTACAGTATTATCATCTGATAAAGAATCTACTACTATAACTTCTCCGCCAAATTCTTTGACTGCTTCTAAAGAAGACTCAACAGATTTTGCAATGTTAGCCTCTTCATTATACGCCTTTATAATAATTGATACTTTCATTTGCCAATTTATTTATTTTATCATATAGTGAATAATTATTTAACTTTAATTTAAACTGAAATAGATTATGTGGTGGAGATACCCGTTTTAGCCTAAAAGGGTTAGAGTTTATAGTATTTACTCCATTGATCCAACTCAGAGCACAACTATACCGATATTTTTTCAATATGTCTATTTCACGGTTTGAAAAGGTTGATTCACTTCCATAAGGATAGGAAAAAAAAGTAACATTGCTTTTGATGAACTTTTCAATTCTTTTTCTAGAATGTAAGAGCTCATTGTGAACCTCAACTTTTCCCAGTGTGGAAAGAACCGAATGGCTTTTGGAATGAGACCCAAAAGTAATTAAACCACTCTTATTCATTTCTCTTACATCTTGCCAGTCCATCATAATACTAAAAAAATCTTTTTTCTTTAAATTATTTTCCTTAAGCAATTTATCCGCTACTTTATTTTTATTAAAATTTGGAAGCTTAGAAATTTGATTGATCATACTTACAATTATTTTTTCACTTATTTCATCACGTTGATTTATCAATCCTAATCTCAATAATGTTTTTTTAAGAGTCCTGCTGCCTTTGAGTTCCTTGCATACATAACTGACTATATCTACAAATGGCAAAGCCTTTTTATCTATATAATCAGTTGTTAAAAATATAGTAGCTGGTAGGTGGTATTTATTTAATAAATTAAAGGCTACTGTAAAGTTATCTTTATAACCATCATCAAACGTTATTATAACACTATTAGAGTCTAATTCACGCCTTTTCCTAAGCGACTCAACAAATGAATCTAGAGATATGACATTGAATTTCTCAGAAAGAGTAAACAGTTGTTTTTCGAAAATACTTTTTCCTGTCTGATTATTTGAATAGAAACTATTCTCATTAGTACTCGGCACACTATGGTAGATAAGTATCAAAACTGAATTCATTTTATTGTGACTTTCCGTTATGTTAGCTAAACTAATTTTACGATTGTTCATTTGTGTTCAAAAAATTTCTTTATTTCTTTAGCATTCTTAATAGAATATTTCTTCTTGACAATACTTATATTCTTTTTCCCCATATAGTCATAGACGTTTGGATGGTCAAGAAGATAGCTTATTGCTTTAGCAAGTTGATCTACATTATATTCTTCTACTAGTATTTCATCAACTATCTCTGGGATTCCTGCATGTCTTGTGGAAATAACGGGCTTACCTGCAAGCATAGCTTCCATCAAAGCTACAGGTATACCTTCTTGATCGAATCCTGGGGCGGTTAGGTTTGTTTTTGGTGTCATTTGAACTTTTGCTCTTTTCGACGCCAAAACGAAGAAATCACAAGATGCCATAACTATGTTCAGAACATCCTTGTGCAGGTTACCAAAAAACTTAACATTTAAGCCCTCTGCCCATCTCTCAACAGGAAGGTGCCCAGAGCCAACAACCCATAAAACATAATCGTCCCTTTTAAGTTTTTTAAATGCCTTGAATAAAACATCGTAACCCTTTCTTTCCTCAAAAGATCCTATTGTTAATATTTTCTTTTTTTTAGTCAAAATGTCCTCATCACTATTTACAAATAATCTTATTACTTCTATTTTATTTTCTGGTACTCCAAAGTCCTCTATTAAGATTTTCTTATTGTGGTCAGATATTGCTATGATTTGGTCGCAATAATCAAGTGATTTCTTGAACATCCTCCAATTAGGATTTCTAGAAAGCTCGTGGGCATGTATAGTGACTGTTAATGGTATTCCTAAAAGCTTTTTGCAGTAGTAACCAACAAAAAACTTCCTATCCCCAAAATGGCAATGAATTCTATCTACACCTATTTTTCTCATATTTTCAGCAAAATCATTTGCAATAATAAAGTCTATGAATGAAGCAGAAGATAAAGACTCAATTAATAAACTAAGGTATATAAATGGTCTCTTCAAAAAATAGTATTGTTGTTTCAAAATGGTTGTTACCTTATTATACAAATAAAGTTCCCAATTAGGCTTTGGATTGTACAAGCCTTTGTTGAATTTAGTAGGGAATAATGCTATCTCAAAATATTTCTCCATTTCACAGAACTCCCTATAGTTAAAACGATGTATTCCTTTTTTAAGACTGACAATGTAAGCTATTTTCATGTTAGAGCAATAACCCTACTTTATAATAAACATAAGATAGAGTCGCTAAAAGCATCAAAATTGTCCATATCAATAATACTACCCTATTCCTGTAATCCTTATATAGCATTAGGGTTAATAATGGAATGAGTGGTAGATAGTATCTTTGTCTAACAAGTGTGGTGATAACAATGCCTAGTAGGAGCCAGACTATATAGCTCAAAATGATTGTATCATTTTTTGTTTTTAATTGTATATTATTGATAAATATATATGCACCAATTGACAATAGTACTAAATACAATAATGAAGAGTAAGCACCTAAGTAACTACCTACTTTGCAGATGATTCCTTCACAATTTTTGCTATTTAGTGGATAAATAAAAGATATAATAACTAAAGCTAGGATCAGAAAATGTTTACTCCTTAATTTAATCTTCTCCCAAAAAAATAAAGGGACGAAGAGTGCACCTATCAAGACAAAAAAGAAATTTAATTTCTCAAAACTTATTGTTAGACGTTGCTCATCACTCAATTCTTTTAAAGCCATGTAAGGAGGTGGAAACAGCCCACCCCAATAAATAAATAAAGGCGCAATTAAGAAGATTGGCAAAGATAATTGCAGTAACCTCATAACAATCTTTTTATTTTTAAAAATTTCCGTAAATCCATATTTGTTATTTATTATATACGCCGAGACTATTGCTGGGGCGACAAACAAATAATCTTGACGCATGTATATTGCAAGTGTTGAAAATACCGCTCCAAATAAATAGTCGTTGCCTTTGTTTCTTAAAAAAAATTTGAGACTAATAACGAAAAAGGTTAGTGTTATTATATCAGTTTGCGCCGTAAATATTTGTAAAAAAATGTATGGGTAAAATAGAACCAGAAGTGTTTTTAGAAGAGGTTCTTTAATTTTTAAATCATTTAGTATACTGTAAAAGGTTATCACCATTATTGCACCAAATATCATAGTCAGGATTCTGAATTTCCATAAATCAAAACCAAAAAACCTACCCAACAAGCCATAAAACACTATACTTAACGGTGGTGTGTTAACTATTGGTATATTAGATGCTTTGAATTCTGGCAAGTCTGTATAGTAATTTTTGAAATCTATGCTTGGTAAATTTTCACCGAATAGTTTCGATGTAACAAAATAAGCGTATTCATCAGCAATTGGTTGATAGTCAAGTCCAACAATCATAACAAAAAATAACAATGGTAATATAAGTACTAAGTATTGGTTTAGCTTTTTCATTTTTTATTATTAATTAAATAATACATAAATTTTTGTTTAAACATAGATAGTATAACAAATTCACCCGAGTATTTCTTTTACTATTATTTCTGACCAGTTAGGCCATTTTTTAAACTTACTCCTAATAAGTTTCTTAAGCTTATTTTTATAATTAAAAGTGTTGATACTTTTTATAGCCTTTTCAATTTTGTAGTTTGTCGACGTTTGAATGATAGCATTGATTTGTTCAAGTGGCTTCATAATTTTCATCTTTCTACCACCTATATAAACGGATGGGGTTCCTAAAAGAGCGGATTCCCTAGCAATTCCATCACCAGAAGATATACTAAATTTGGCAAAATATAAAAGGCTATGGATATCCTTCAATGGTGCTCTTAGCGGAATACATAATTTTTCGTATTTCCTAAGATTTAAGTGATTTTCAGGATAATACAATATCTTAAACCCATTCTTTTTAATTTGAATAAAGATTGTGGTTAAATCAAAAATCGTCGCATTATAATAATTAAGGCTAATAGGGTCGATTTCTCTTACAAACACATATTTATCGTCTTTCAGACCATATTCTCTTAATATATTTTTATTTGGTTTGAAATCGTATAAATAAGCTAGTTCTTTTAATCCTTTGTATTTTTTAACATTTTTACCATTGTATGGGATTGCAGCAGGTATTACAAATACGTCCCCAAAAAACTTACACATATTAAATACAGTTTTATATTCATAATCATCGTAAAATAGGACGGACCTTATACCAAAAAATTTAGCAGCTATTGCGGGGTAAAAACCGAACGAACTGACTCTGTCAAATTTGTTTCTCAATAAGAAAATAAAAAATTTAATTTCTCTATCTAGTAGGCCGATTAATTTATTGAATTTTCCTTTTCTATGCTTTCCGAGTTTAATAATTTTTAAATTCGGAAACTCTTTTTTAACAATATCAAATAAACTTCCTCTCTCAAGCACAGATAAAACTATTGTGTGCTCCAATTTGAGTTTATTGATAGTTTTTTTGTAAAAATTTAAGTCGCCTAAATGAACAATATCAATCAATATCCTCATTCTTGCCCCCTAAAAAAATGTTAAACCTATTGCACAAAATATTGCGG
>CAZEDK010000049.1:0-9543 GCA_964511025.1 uncultured Candidatus Peribacteria bacterium
CAAAAAACTTAAACAAAAATTTAAAAAGCAGCCCCCCAAATGACTACGCTGCCATACAACAAAGAATGATGGGACAAGAAATTAGGAATAAACTCACTGACTATTGGAGCGATCATAATGTCAAAGAAGGTGATGAATTCGCAATACTCACAAATATTATCCATGAAGAATGGACAGGTCTAACTGTCAAAGGTCATAAAAATTTTAAAAACTTAAAAACTCAAAACCTAAGAGACCACATGAGTGACGAAGAACTGATTTTCACGGCTCTTGCTGAACTTTCAACGAAAAAAATTGCAGAAGTACAAAAAGCTGAAGGTCTCGAAGAAAACAAAATCCCAGCCAAACAAGGCGGCACTATCGCCAAAAATGCACGCACAGCATTAGAAGCAAAAACAGGAAAAAGCATTATCAGCTCACAAAATTTTCTGAATTCAAAAAAAGAACATTTAAATTTAAACAAATAAAAAGAGGCGGTCTTTTGAACCACCTCTTTCATGAATCCTTACAAATATTCCTAAAACTATTTTGTAACAGTGATAGTAGCACTTTGTTCAGCATCAGGAGCAACAACTGTTACCCTACCGTTTGCTGACTTAACTATTTCATAACCTGCCCCATTTGTTGATGATCCTGTTGGATCTGTTGGTATTGAAACTATATATTTTTCATCAGCTGTCAATACTGACAAATCAATCAATCCTGTACAGCTAGCCGCACCAGTTTTACAAATTTCTGTTTGAGTTGTTGTTACTGAAGCAGGAAGAGTACCACTATTATCAACAGAATATTGATAAACTGCATTCAAAATAGAATTCACGTCACTCCTTCTCTGTGAATTTTTTGTATCTCCAAGTTGTTTACCGGGATTAACGGCTACGATTACTATACCGGCAAGTATTGCAATTGCCGCAACCACCAACAATATCTCCAGAAGCGTAAAAGCTTTTTTGTCTTTTTGCATAAAAAATATAAAAATTAGAAATTAACTAACTTGTCTATTATACATTAGTTTCTAGTCAAATTTTAGAAATCCGCCACTTCTTGCCAATCTGTCAACTGAATCTGCGGACTGACAACTGCAATATCAACTTGGACCTTCCTAGTTATACTATTTACAGTACCACTTGCCTCAACGATTCTATTCGTATTACCAGAACCAAGTACCGCAAAAATATGACAATATCCCTGACCTAGATTAACAGTCTCACTACCTGCATAATTAAGATTTTCTCTCAAACTTTCCAAAGCTTTTTCACTACATGCATTTGCAAGAGCTTTTGCTTGATTCGATTGCTCTATCACAAGTGCATTACGAGAAAATCCAACACCAAGCAACATACCGCTCACAGCAATTGAAATGCCAATAGCCATAGATATCAATACTGATAGAAGTGTAACAAATGACTGATTTTTTGTAAGGTACATAATTTAAAATTAACGTAAACTAGCGGTGACATAAAAAGTTTTTGAAAAATCATATTCATTTCTTCCACTGGAATTAATATAAGTCAAAGTAAATGCGAATTTTATAAGCCCCGGAGTATTTGATCTAGAAAGGTTTTGAAAAGTTAAATTCGAAACAATAATTTTTGAAGATGTTAAATTAATTTCTTGCATAGCGCCTTCTTTTACTCTTATTCTTGAACTTGCAACGTCAAAAATTGTCGGACTCAAACTTGCGTTGTTGACATCCAATGAAAGACTAGAAGCAGAACTAGCAATGACAGGAGAATTAATATTTTGTGCATTTCTTATAATCTGACTAATTAGTTGACTTACAAAAATTCCTTCAGAATTGATCTCTGCTATAACTTGATTCTTAACTCTGGCTTGAATAGAAGTGATCACAAAAAAAGATATTATTGAAATCAAAGTAGCTGATATCGCTATATAAAGTAAGATCTCAATCAGAGTGAATCCGAATTGTTTAGTTTTATGCAGCATTGATTAGTTTTTAGTCTCAATCATCCTAAAATCTAAAATTTTTATCCTAGTCCGGTTCTATCTCATCAATCACTTTCGTCGATTTATCTGCCATTGTGAATGTGATCGTAAATTCATTATCTTCTACATTGCCTTCAAATTTGAAATAATTACCCCAAACCACTCCCGAATTACCATTTAATGTAAAATCAACAATATCTACCTGAGTACCTGATATTTGTTTCTCGATTGGAGTCCCTGGTCCATTCATACTCCACACAATTGTATTATTTAACTTTATTTCTTCCATTTTCCGACGCGTACTTGTCCAAGTCAGTTTCATTTTATCAATAATAATAGATGAAGCTCCTATGTTTTCCAAACTTATATTATAAAGAGTATTTGCACCATAACCGATATGAGCATTAACTGCATCAACATCCAAACTATCAGCCTGTGGCCCTATCTGATTAATCGCTGCCCAATTTGTAAGATACGTAGTTAATGAAACAACACCGTTTCTTTGTAAATTCTGCTGCCAATTTACATTTGCAATTATTTGTTTGGTATCGCTACCAGTAGTAGAAATAACAATTTGTCTTGTAAAAATTTCTGTCGTATCCGAATTAGCACTCAAAATCCACTGATTTGAAACAACCGATAATCCATACGTCCCATCAATTAAATTGCTAAAATTTTCATCTCTAATGTTTCGCACAGCCTCAAGACCTTCTTCAGCAAGCAATGTTGCTTTTGAACGATTCAAGGCGAGCATTGTTGATTCTTTACCGTAAATGAAAGCGCTAATCAAAGATGTAACGACTATACTAAAAACCGAAACGGCTAATATCACCTCAAGCAAAGAAAACGATTTTTTATTATAATCAAATTTCACAAATTTAAATTTTAAAACGCCATATACTATATACTAAATACTTTTTAATAATCTACCATACCCTTACTATTAATTGAAACCGTCTTACTATCTCCCGTATTTGTAGTCAAAACAATCGTACCGGAACTAGTCGGATAGCCTGTAAATTTCGAAAAAATAATTTCCGTTAAACCACTCATATTTATAGAATTCACAGCATCATATATTTCATCATAAGCAGTATCACGCATGGCATAAGAATCACCTTTGAATATCGTGATATCACCATTTTGTAATTTTACGCCAAAATTTGAATCAGCCAAATTTGCTTGCGAAAAAATTTGCGCTCTTTTGAGAGACATAATCAAAATATTTTCAGTGTCATATAAATAATCATTAGCCAAAAATCTAAAAAGTATTGACGAAGAAAAAGATGCAATAATAGTAATCAAAGCCACAGACAAAAGAAGTTCTATGAGAGTAAAAGAAGATTTTGTAAATTGTTTGCTCATACTTTGAAACCTCCAATCAAACTGTATATTGGTAGTATAACAGCAAGTGCCACAAATACTACCCCAAGCCATATAATAATTAGCATTATTGGCTCAAGCAAAGTTGACAAATTTTTTGTTGTAGTATCAATTTTATTTTCAAAATTTTCAGCCAGATTTAAAAAAATTTCAGATAATTTAGCGGATTTTTCTCCGGCGATTATCATATTTTGCACAGGCACTGGAATTAATTTATTAATATTTTGATATTTTTCAAAACTTTTTTTGAATGTAGATCCATTTTCAATCGAATTCGCTAAAAAATCATAAAATTTATGATAATTATAAAAACTTACGGAACTCGACAACGACTCAATCGATGTAACAATCGGAATCGAAGCGTCAAGTAAAGTACCAAGAACACATCCCATTCTTGAAATCTCCACCTGCTGAATCAGTTTTTTGATTACCGGCGTATGAAATAATATGATTTCTCCAATAAATTTGCTTTTTTTGAAAACAAATAAAAAATAAAATATTAGAAATAGAGTTAAAAAAAGTAACGGTATAAATATTTTACCGTTTAGAGCTAAAAAATTAGCAAATCCAATTAATAATTTTGTTATAAATGGAAGTTTAACATGAAGCTGATCAAATACTTTCGCAAGTTTTGGCAATATAAAATATGCAATACCTATACCAATAACAAAAGTTAAACTCAAAACTAAAACAGGGTACATCATTGCAGATTTCACTTTTGACTTAAAATTTCTATTTTTTTCCTGCTGAATCGTGATTATTTTCAAATTTTCAGATAACCTTCCTGAATCTTCACCGATTTTGATAAGAGAAATAACATATTGAGGAAAAATATTAAATTTAGCTAAAGAGCCATAAATAGTCTCACCAGCTTCAACATCGGCTTTGATAGTATTGATAATCATTTTCATCCTTGGCGTTTTGACATCACTTTTTATCGCGTCCAAGGTCGAAACTATATCCATACCTGCACTCACCATCATCGCCAAATTTTCAATCAAATATTCTTTGTCATCTTCAATTCCTATATTTTTCAAATAATCAATTTGTTTCTGAAAATATTTCATAAATTTATATTATACGCAGCTATATACAATATACTAAATACTATATACTAATAAGGTGGAGCTATTCTCAATAATTCCTCTATCGTTGTAACACCTGTTTGAACTTTCTCGATACCATCTTCAAAAAGCGACTTAGCTCCTTGCAATTTTGCAAGTTCGGATATCTGTTTGGTAGATGGATTTTTCAAAATTAAATCTTTGATTTCACTGGAAACATTAATAAACTGATAAATAGCAATACGCCCTTTGTATCCTGTAAAATTACAAGACTGACAACCTTTGCCTTCAAAAAAATCATTATTTTTATCAAAAAATGCAGCCACATCTGGCGTATCTTTTTTCAATTGCAGATATTGTTTCGCAACTAACTGTTTACATTTGTTGCATATTCTACGCACCAATCTTTGCGCAATGACAAGTTCCAACATAGAAGCAAGTAAAAACGGCTCAACTCCCATGTGAAGCAATCTTGGAACCGCCGTAGCTGCATCGTTCGCATGAAAAGTGGATAGTACCAAATGCCCGGTTAAAGCTGCATTCACTGCAATATTTGCAGTCTCGTCGTCTCTAATTTCGCCTACCAAAATCACATCAGGATCCTGTCTAACAATCGAACGAAGACCATCTGCAAATGTCAAATTCGTATTAGGATTAACCTGTATATGATTAACTCCTGGTATCTTATATTCAACAGGATCTTCAATAGTTGAGACGTTCGCTTCAGGTTTATTGAGAAGTTTCAAAAGTCCATACAGTGTAGTAGTTTTACCGGATCCTGTTGGTCCTGTAACCATAAGCATTCCAAATGGTTTCTTGGAAGCGGCAATTAATAAGGTTTCATTTTCTCTCGAAAGCCCCAAATTATCCAAAGTTAAATTTCTTACATATTCAGACAAAACTCTTATAACAACTTTTTCACCATCGACAGTAGGAAGTATAGATATTCTCAAATCTGCTTGGATACCATTTTTTGAATATCTGATGGCTCCATCTTGTGCCGCAAAATGTTCATCAGTGCGAAGATTAGACTGAACTTTTATACGATTTAATATACTTTCGTAATATTCCTTATTTATATAACCTGCATCATGAAGAAGTCCATCTATCCTAAACCTCACTAAAACATGTTTATCCTGTGGTTCAAAATGTATATCTGAAGCATGAAAATTTAACGCATCTTCAATGATATGTTCTATAATTTCAGGAGCGATCCTGCCTTCTTTTGCGATAATTTTATTAAAACGCGTATCAAGAGCTTTGCGATAATTTATAAAACAAAGTTCAAGATCTTGAGAAAACGCAAAACATAAAATTGGATTTTTTGCTGGAAAAATTTTTTGCACTAGCTCTAACCTCTCTTTATCCAATGGATCATCTGTAGCAATGTGAACTGTATTTTCAGATTGGCTATATAGCACTAATTTATATTTTTTTGCGATCTCTTCAGGAATTTTGAGAACCAATTCTGACGATGGAGGTTTAATGTTAAGATTTATATGACATACGCCCATAGCCTCAGCAACAACTTCAGTCAGCAAATCTTTTGGTATCAAATTTTCATATTTTATATAATCCAAAAAAGAAATCTTGGCATTTTTTGAAGCAAGTTCCGCCTTCCTAACATCCTCTTGTGTAAGATATTTTTTTGATATCAGTACTTCACGTATTTTATCATTTGAAACTGGCATTGTTGCAAAAAATTTGATTAAATCAATTCATTATATCAAATTAAGCAAGAAATCTCTACGAAATATCTTGCTATTTTGTATAGAGTTAGTATGCTTGGGTTCAGAAAACTTTATTTACTAATTTCATAATATGACTAAGAAGCTTAGACTCTTGGTACTAATCTTTGCCTTAATGGTAATGGCTGTTCCTCAGGTATTTGCTGCAGATAATGCGGTCACAATTGATCAATATTGGCAAGACAGTAATATTGACGATAAATTATCAAGTGCGATTTACAACACGTATGCTGAGAATCAATTATTACAAGCAGGTGGTTGCGGATGTATGATGAATACAGAACCTTACTATAATTCTACTTTTTATGTATCTGTGGATATGACAGGAAAAGTTGCAATTGACACTTTGACTATTGAATCTTCTTATTATGGGTCTAGCTACGAATCAGATTCAGAAGCAAAAGCTGATTTACAAAGCAAATACGATACAATCTCTGATCTTGTTTCAGAATATGGCACAGTAAAACTAAATTGGAGGAATGTTTATCCACAGACATTTTATGAATGGAATGAGGATACTCAAACAAATGAAGAAAAAAATTCTTACAGTGGAGATTTGAGTGTCACTATCACACTTAAAACACCATCCGATGTAGTATCAGTGGAAGAAATATTAGGAGAAAATGGATTTAGCTATTGGAGAAATGTTATTGCTAGTCCAGAAGCAATCCTCAATGCCCAAATCAAAATGGCTGACGATATCAAATCAATGCTAGACAAAAAGAAAGCTTTGTACGAAGAAATTCTGGACAAAGATCTTACAGAAATCTTAAGTCTTGATATTTGGACAGGCTGGGTTGACAGCTATACATTTGATCCTGAAACAGGAAAAGCTAATTTCACTTTTACAGTGAGTGCGACTTACTCAACTGCAACTGAAGAATAAAACTTCAATATTAAATCAAATTTAAAAGACCTAACTTAATAAGTTGGGTCTTTTTTTATTCTATTCTATATGTATTGATTTCTTGATATTGAGGAGTGACTGTAGTTTGTAGTTTTAATTCTATATTTCCAAGAATATCGCTATTATCAGATAATTTTGTAGTCAAAACTACCGTAACAGATGGATATAATTTTATACTATCTTCTCCATAAGCCAAATTAGGATCTTCAAGCGGTGAAATGTAAAATTTCAAATCTGTAACGTTTATATCAAAAGAAGAGAGCGGAATAAAATCTTTGAAATATAAATCCACATTAGTCTCACTATAATTTCTCGTAAAATCATTCTTGTTTGGTAAATCATTTGTACCCGCAGTACAATTAAAGAAACTTGAACAAGACCACTTATCTATAATTCCATCACTATTCAAACTACCATCGACAGAATTTGTATCTTCACCTTCCATCTCTACATAAGACAGCGCTCCAATATATGAAGAAAGTTGATCAACATAAACACTCTCTCTGCCAAAAATTGTTTTCCCTCTTAAATCTGGAGATAACAAATATAATTTATCATTTTCGTATTGATTATCCACTTCACTACATTTGCGCTTACTTGAAATATTATCATTATCACAAAACGCAGACGCATCGGCAACGTCTTTGTTATAGCGAGTATCTGCGCTATACGGATTTTGTCCTGACCACTGATCTTCACCTGTACTTGTCGGCTCACTGTCTGTATCGCAATAGCCACTATCCAATGTGTAATAATATCCATCTTTATAACAACATCCTTGTAAATCACTATTTTGATCGTCAAGACTTAAAATTGTATTTACGCCATCATTTAAATCAGTACAGCTTTCTCCGGGATCTATAAATCTAGTGGCATAATAATAATAATTAGCACCATAATCCCCTTCTTTTACATATTGATTATAATATTCACTATAATCAATTAAGTTATCACGTATTGCCTCTGTCAGAAAGCCCATTACCAGTCTGCTTTCATTATATAATAAATTTTCTCTTGTAAGCCTCTCTCTCGATTTAATAACGTTTGACAAAGTGTTCATTGCAGAAAATATCACTAGCGATAAGACTGCTATTGCTATAGTAAGTTCGACAAGTGTGTAAGCATTTTTTTTCATTTTTTTATGGTTGCAAATTACAAACTCTCAATTCTCAATCATCATTCGTCAAAACTGTAGACAGTTCGACCTTACTGAAATTATTTTTTACTTTGAAATACACTATAGATGTCACTTGCAGAACGTCACCATCATTAAAATTAACCGTATCAAAACTATCTTCGAGCTTACTAACTTTTATCGCTCTATAAAAATCTGTTTTTGTAGTATCTACAGTCGTATTTTGCGTATAAAGACCTTCAGTATTTTCATAAATTAGAAATTGCTCATCAGGCGGATTGTATATAACATTACCGGTCCCCAAAATAACAAATGACATGCTGGAATCCAAAATAGCCAAATAATCTTCTTCTGATTCGCCCCAAAGATTAGTTCCTGTACAGCTTGCAACATTAATTGACCTCCAACAATTCGTATTGATCTCATATTCAGCGCTTGACATGTTAGCATTTGCTTTGTTGATAAAAACCTCCAAACCTTGACTAGCAAGATTCATAGCAATCAGTCTTTTTTTCAAATATTCATTACCTTTCACGGCTGAAGAAATAAGAGTCAATGAAGCTGTTGCGCCAAGACCGATTATAAAAACCGCCATGATTATCTCAAGTAAACTTTCAGCTGTTTTTTTGAATTTATTTTGCATATTTTATGGTGACGGGATCAAAGCTAGCACTTCAGAAGCTTCCAGTGACTCAACAGTACCGGACAATGTATTCAAATAAATTCCTTTTGTCCTACTAGCAATAACTGAATCTTGAAAAATCACAGTCATCGAATCATAATTATTCGCATTATTTACTAAATTTACACCTTTTTCATTTACTAGATAATAAATATAAGTAGGATATTGGCTTATATATGAAGATTGATTAACCAACAAAGAAAGCTCTGTTTTTTCAGAAATATTCAATTTTTCCGTAACACCGCTAGTCCAATTATTAATATCGTTTGTCGCAAAAAAGGATAAATTCTTTGAATCTTCAAAAACAAGTCCCAAATAAGTATATGAAGTCCCCTCAACTTTTGCGCCGGTAAAAGCCAGTTCTCTTGCGTTAGATAAAAATTTCTGCACAGTTCGAAAATCTTTTTCAAAAGCAAACCTATCACGGAAGCCATTATAAGAGCTAAAACCTATGGTAGAGAGTATACCAATGACAGTAATCACAATAATTATTTCAACGAGAGTAAAAGATTTTCTATGTTTTAATTGCATTATTATAAAAAATTTCAACTGAATTTTAACAAATTAACGAGAAGAAAGATATTGACATCTATGAATTTATGTTAAATAATAAGATCTTATTTTGGCAGCGTAGTCATTTGGGGGGCTGCTTTTTAAATTTTTGTTTAAGTTTTTTG
>CAZEDK010000050.1:0-9171 GCA_964511025.1 uncultured Candidatus Peribacteria bacterium
CATTTTCCCCTCATTACTCTTAAATACCGAAATCCATTTTGTTTTTAGTATATTGTTGCATAAATGAATGTTTAAAAAAGTATTCGTATTATGCCATACAGTCCGCTTAAACACTATACTTTTTCACGTTTTTTATCCTCTTTTTGCAAGCCTCTTTTTTCAACAGTCTCAAGACTAAAATTTGTAAAAAATTACCAAACAATGTATAATCGTAAGATTTACATTTTAATTTTAACTTCGATCATGCAAACACAAAATAAAATCTATATTGGACTGGCTGCGATTGTAATGATAGCTAGCATCGCAATATTATCTCAATCTGAATCATCACAAAAAGTACAAGGCAACATTGCCGGCAGAATGACTAGCATCAAATCTCAAACCCTAAAAACAGTAGACGCTTTCGATGCTTATATCAATGGAAGCACCGGCTTAACATTTAACACAGACAAACAACAAATTGACATAGCCAAAAGCATAATCTGTATATCTTTCAATTCATCATTTGCAACAAACAACGTCAATATATCATTACCAATGATATTATCAATTGCAGATACTGCAAATAGCAAAACATACAAACTTGATACAAAAACTTTAAATCTTTCTACTGCAGATATTATCGCAAAAACAGTGAGCGATGTAACAAACTATAGTTATTGCGAACCAACTATATTATCGTTTCCACTTAAATCTGATACAACATTAACAGCCGGACAATCATACACTGCTACATTAACTTTGGATCCGGATAATCTATACAAAGAACAGGACACGTCAAAAAAATCAAAAGAAGATAACAATACATTAAATGGGACATTCATGTTTGACATACCAACAAAATACAAACCTGATCTGATAGCTACAAACATTGCAATCAGTAGTGATAAAAATGTAAGCTGGCAGGTTTGCGATAAAAACTTCGCAAATTCAAAAAAATATTATACAGGAAAAACATTTAACACAAGCATATTATTGGGCAACACAAATACAAGCGCATATCAATATAAAGCATATACATTAGAAGAGTCCAAATTAAACGCTGTAAGTATAAATGACACCAGCCTTACGTGTTTTTGGACTAACGCAATGAGTTTTGCAAATTACAGCTCACTTGCATTTAAAACAGGAGAAACAGTTACGGCTACTATTCAAGCTGATATAATCAATTCAAAAGATACATCCTCCTCACCAAACGGCTATATCATTGAAAGTGATGAAAAAAATACTTTTACAAAAAGTATAACTTGGTAGTAATCAAAGAAATTCAAGTTTACTCACCTCTTCATTCGCCACAATCTGGATCGCAGCATGAACAATATTCAGGCTCTCATAATTAATTTCATCCTGTCTTTTTGAAATATTGTTGCATAAATGATTTGTTAAAAAATCTAAAATCATTATGCCGGAAAACCCGCTTCAGTGCTATACCTTTTCACATTTCTTGTCCTCTTTTTGCAAGTCCCTTTTTTCAACGGTCTTTTTCTTTTCTTCATTTAGTATATTCCAATTTATAAATGTACCCTGAAAAGAGGGTGCGAGAGAAGCAATTTCAGTTAAAATTTTAACTGAAGAAAAGCTTTTTGTTTTTCTTGATTCATAATGTTTGCAAATTCAGTATCGGTATAAAAGTACTCTATTTTGTCTAAATTTTCAAAGGACAAGACTCATTTTTGACTATATATAGGTAAGAATATATACTGGCACATATATCATTAATCAAAAATAATATGTTATTTTTACAGGAAAATTTAAAATTTGATTATAGACCGTCAATTTTTGGCAAAATTATTCTCAATTTCTTTAGCTTGTTATTTGTGGTGATTGGACTTGCTACTCTATATATGAGCTACGAATGGCTAGTAAATAATTTTAGCGATAATATATCTACGGCTTTGCTTCTTGCCGGTATTATCATTTTTACAACTATAGCCGGTTTCTTTATCAAATATATGACTTTGAAACATTTAGGACCGGAGGCGATTTATTTTGATAATATGAATAAAACAGTAATGATCGAAGAGAATGGTCAAAGTAGCATTTTGACACCTTTTAGTGATATCAAAAATATTCTTATCAGAGAGCATGTTTCAACCAGTCATGGCAATAGTTCAGTCAATCGAGGGATATATAGAGAATATATTCTCTATATAGAAAAATATGATTTGTCAAGCTGGGATTTGTATATTAGCTCTTCGGAAAAAGAAGCGTGTGATATTAAGGATTACTTATATACTCATCTTGAAATAAAAAACAACAATCCAACTGCTAATAATAACGGAAATAGTTTACCTATTGGCATTCAAGAAATAGAAAATAAAACTTATATTTGGCAAGATGTATCTGATAAAAAACGTTATTTGATTTCTATTTTTATGATTATTGGATTCTTATTGGCCGCTACAGGTGGCGCTTTAAAAATTCTTAATTCAAATCAAATTTTTGGTATTATTATTATAATTTTTGTGTTTGGCATTATGTTATTTGCGCTGAAGAACTTGATTGGCTGTCTTAAACAGGAATATAAACTTAAATTAGATCAAAATACAATTTATTATTATGAGAAAAAGTTTTTAAGCTCTTGGAAAGAAAAAGATATAAAAATAACTGATATTGGGACTTTGGATTATTCTTTTTATCTAACTGACAGTCAAAATAGCGATAATTTTAATATTTTGATCATTAAAAAAGATGCTCTGGATGAATTTCGCAAACTGAAAACTGAAAAAATTGATAATATTATTGACGCTTTTACAACTATCACTAGCATTGCCAAAAACAGTTACAAAATTGCCGTACCAGGTCATAGCCTTACTGTTATTTCTGAATTTAAAAGTTATCTTAGCAGTAAGATAAATATATCGCAATAAAAGGATCTAATGGAATTACTCGAAATAAAAAACATCTCAAAATCATTCAATGGCATTAAAGCTTTGAACAATTTAAGTTTTGAAGTGAAAAAAGGTGACATTATAGGACTTATCGGACCAAATGGCTCTGGCAAATCCACTTTTTTCAATGTATTAATGAATATTTTAAAAAAAAATAATGGCACAGCACATTTTAAAGGTTTCGATATCACAAATTTAAAAACATACGAGATCGCATCATTCGGTATAAGCAGAACATTTCAAGACAGCAAAAATCTTCCACAAATAAGCGTTAGTGAAAATTTAGACATTGCATTTCAATACAAAAACGACATCTCACTTAAAAATGTCTTTTTCAAAAGAAAAAAATTAAAAGAGGAAGAAAAATTGAATGCTACAAAAATAAAAGAAATGCTAAAAGAATTTGGATTGGAAGCGAAATTTAAGAGTTTCGCAAAAAATTTAAGCTATGGACAAAGCAAACTTTTGGAAATATTAAAACTGCAAGCAAGCGATAATGAGCTTATACTACTTGACGAGCCATTTTCTGGACTTTTTGAAGAAATGATAAAAGTAATCACTAAAATAATCAGAAAAATGACTGAAGATGGGAAAACAATTATTCTTGTTGAACATAATATGAAATTGATTTCAGAAATTACAGATAAAGTAATAGTATTAGACGCAGGAACAAAAATTGCCGAAGGAAAATTCGATGAAATAAAAAAAATGCCAATTGTGATAGAAAGCTATTTGGGAAAGTAAGTACAAAGGATAAAGGAAAAAGTACAAAGAAAAGCAACAAACTTTATCCTTTATCCCTTATCCTTTATCCTAAAATGCACAAAATCCTTCAAATCCAAAATCTTACAACTTTCTACGGTGAACACAAAATCCTCGACGATTTATCAATGCAATTAAATGAAGGCGAAATCCTCATGCTTGTAGGCGCAAATGGCACAGGTAAATCAACTCTACTCAAAACTATTTTTGGACTAATCAAAACAAAAAGCGGTAAAATAATTTTTGAAAACAACGAAATCATTCCACAACCTCACAAAATGGTAGAAATTGGAATATCTTATGTACCTCAAGAATCTAGAGTTTTTCCAAACATGACAATTGAAGAAAATATAAGAATTGGCGCATATATAATTAACGACAAAGAGTTAGAAAATGAAAGACTTCAAGAAATATTTGAAATTTTTCCACTACTCAAATCAAAAGCCAAACACAAAGCCTCAAACTTAAGTGGCGGTCAAATGCAAATCACAGCTCTGGCTAGGGCAATGATGCTTAAACCAAGAATATTAATGCTGGATGAACCTTCAATCGGACTCGCTCCAAAAGTAGTCAAAGAAATCTTTGAAAAAATTGTAGATATTAACAAAAAATTCAATACATCAATAATAGTAGTTGAGCATAATCTCAAAACTCTTTTAAATATAGCAGACAGAGCATTGATTTTGGCTAAAGGGAAAATTGTGAAAGAAGGAAAACCAAAAGAATTGCTTCAATCAAAGATTCTGGAAGAAGTGTTTTTTGGAAAGATGGCGTAAGATAGTTATTAGTTTTTAGTCTTTAGTTATTAGTAAATTTATATCTTTTTTGTTCTGTAATTCTCGTGAGCTGATCTGACATAAATTAATTTTATTGTATTTACATCTATCACAAAAACGTTTTAAACAAAATAGATTTTTTAAGAATTATTTACTAATTTTATTTTATTCTCACCCTTCACCTTCCTCTCCACCTTCTTAATATCTTCTTCCGCAGGCAAACTCTCCGGTCTTATTCCCCTCGCTAGCAAAGTATTCCTTACACTTTTGTTATTCGTGACATGCTCATTTGATATTTGATTCTCTGTATCCATTCTCTTCTCTTTGGCATTAAAAATTGTAATTTCAGTTGCAAAGTCTTTTGCCTTAAGAATAATAGTGGGAGCAAAATCAGCTAGAGTTCTACCTTTTGGCACTTCCCATTTTTGTTTCATCTCCTCTGTAGAATATCCAAATAAAGCTTTATCACCTTTGCTTCTAATTATTCCAAAATTTTTGTCACTACCTATCTGCTCAAAAATAACTCCAGACAACTCTTTTTCTGCTTCAGATAGCTTCTTCCTAGCTAATAATCTCTCAGATTCTAAGATTCTTTTTTCAATAATCTCAAATTTCCTTGTTTGAACTGCAAAATAAGTCTGCGCAAATGCAATTTCTTCTTTCCTTGGATCACCATTTTGAGCAATAAGATAACAAGCATAACGAGTTAAAATAATATCATTTATTTCTTTTATAGCGCCTGAGCCTATTTTAACCATTTTCGTGACATCACGAAAATGGTATTCAATAAGTTGATTAGAAACTTCACAAGAAATTTTTGCTTTAGAAATAGCATTAATAAAATTTTCCCATCTATCATAACCAAGAAGACCTTGTAGATCTCTAGCAAACCAAAATTCTATACCTGCATCACTTTTCTTTGCATAAGATTCAAAATTTTCCGTAAGTGACTCAATAAGTTCTTTTTTCATAGATATGTGTTTAGATAATTTTAATACAAAAACAATATAAGTGAATATATACTCACCCACAAGAGATTTTTATATTTTATTTACAATGCTTCTACCTTTCACACTTCATATTCTCCAAATAGCCCCTTAGGTCTTAGATATATTAACGTAAACAACAGCAGTCCATACAATATCTGTTGTGATTCAGCCATAATTGAATTTGGTATGCCGACAAAACGTAAAAACTCAGGAAAAATTGTGAGGACAGTTGCTCCAATAATAGATGCCCAAATATTCCCCATGCCACCAAAAATAACCATAATCAAAATCACAACTGATCTATTAAGATCAAATAAATTAGGATCTATATAACTTATGTAAGGCGCAAAAAGAGCACCGGCAAGCCCAGCAAAACTTCCACCCAAAACAAAAACACTTCTTTTGTAAGCAAAACTATCTCTTCCACTGCAATCAACAATCAAATCATTTTCTCTAATGCCTTTAATCGTTGTGCCATATGGAGATTTCACTATTAATGTCAAAATCAGCCAAGTAATAAATACACAAAATAAACAAAATATCAAAAAATATGGTTTATAAAAAAGATTTATTCCAAAAATTGAAGCTGATGGTATGCCTTTCATACCAAGAGGTCCATTAGTAAGAAAAGTTAAATTAAGCATCAAATTATAAACTATTATCGCAAAACCAAATGATACAAGAAGTAAGCTGTCTTCTTTTACACGAAGCAGAAAAAAAGATGCAATAAAAGCTAAAAAACTACTAATAACCATCGCCAACAAAAATGAAAATAAAAAACTAAATTCATAATTTTTTGTAAATATAGCAAGTGTATACGCCCCAATCCCAAAAAACGCCGCATGACAAAGAGAAATAATCCCTGTGTAGCCGGCTATATAATTGAGACTCATGGCAAGTATTGCAAAAATCGAAGCTATGATCGCGATATGTAAAAAATAATCCATAAAATAATTTAGGCTTTTCCAAAAATTCCGTTTGGTTTAAAAATTAAAAATATTACTAAAAGACTAAACGCAGTAATATCTTGATAACTTGCGCCAAAAAAATAAATACCAAAATTTTCTATAATACCTAACATTAATCCTCCAACAAAAGCTCCACGCAAATCCCCCATTCCTCCTATTATGCAAGCTATTGTAACTTTTAACATAAGCGTCAAACTATAAATTGGTCTTATACCTATCTCCAGTGCAATCAAACTACTGCCAAATACAGATATAAAAGTAGCAATAAAAAAAGAATAATTAATAATTGATTTCGATTTAATACCAACAGTTGTTGCAAGATATAGATTTTGACCTGTTGCTCTAATTGCAGTACCTAAACGAGTTTTTTTTAAAATAAATTCCAAAATTAATATAGCTATAACCGTAAAAGCTAAAATCATAATTTGATTTTGAGTAATGTATAAATTAAAAAAATTATAACCGACTTTGACAGTCTGCGATAAATAAAGACTCTTTGCGGCATTACCAAAAATCAAGGCGGAAATATTTTGAAAAACAATCAAAAGACCAAATGAAGCAACAATCATAGAAATATCAGTAGCTTTCTTATCAATTAGTGGCTTGTAAAAAAAATTCCAAAATCCAACACCAAAGAATCCAAACAAAAAACTACTAAGGAAAAGACTTGGCAGAAATCCTAACCCTAAACTCTGCTGAAAAGTATAAGTAATATAAGTCCCAAAAATAGCTATCGCACAGTACGCAAGATGATAAAACCTAACACTGGAATAAACAAGCGCAAAACCAATCGATATCAGCGCGTATATCCCGCCAACTATTATTCCATTCAAAACTACTTGGAACATTGTTAAATTTTCAAATTATTCAGCAGAAACAAACTCTCCATTCTTAACAACTTTTTTGAACAAAGTTATTGTAGATTCACCATTTGCGTCAAAACTATAAGTCCCAGCCAAACCGCTATACTGATCTTCTGCTGCTAAACCATACAGCCAATCTTTAACAGCAATTGGATCATAACCAACACTGGAAATAGCATTATACAAAAGTTCAATAGCGTCATATTGAGTTGCCGCATAAGCATAATTGTTCAAGTTTTTTTCTTTTGCTTTAGCTAAATAAGCTTGAACTTTTAGATCAGTTTCATTCAAAGCTACATCATAAAACATCAGACCTTCAGTAGCATCTTTTGCTTGATCAAAAAATTCTTTTCCATTTACAGCATTACTAGCATAACTAGGCAAATCTATACCAAGTTCAGCAGCTTGTTTGACAATAATCCCATCAGTAAGAGGCGTTTGACCATTTACAATAAGCACTTGCGCATTATTTTCTTTTACTTTGGCAAGTATTGTTTTGAAATCCGTTGTTGCCGGATTAAAAGTTTCATCCACTACAACTTCAATTTCCGAAGTCTGAGCATTCACCAAAGCATCTTTTCGAAAACCTTGTGCGAAATCAGTATTTTCACTAATTATAGCAAAATTCTTATATCCACTTGCCTTAATATCTTCAACTGTTTGCGCCGCGGCAAGACTGTCTGAAGGCCAGTTACGAAAAACTAAATCGCCTGCATCCTTAATAGTCGGATTAGAAGAACCAGATGTAAATAACAGGACTCCATTTTGTTCAGTTATTGGTGCCATAGCCAAAGTTTCACTACTACATAAACCACCTAATACGAATTTTACTTTATCACTGGAAATCAGCTTATTGATGGCATTACTTGCAAATTGCCCATTGCATTGACCATCTTCATAAATAATTTCAACTTTTTTACCATTCAACGTATTATTTTTAGTCTCCAAAAAGATCTCAATTGCACTCTTCATATCTTGACCAATTGACGCAGCGTCACCTGTTAATGGACCTACGTAACCTATTTTTATAACTTCTTCCGTATTTGCATTATCAGTAGTCTCACCTGTCGTATCAGTTGGGAGTGAAGGCTTACAGGCAAACAAAAGAAAAGCACTTGCAACAAACATTGCAATTAAAATTAAATTAACTTTCTTCATAGATCAAGGTATAAGAAATTTAAAACACTCGTAAATCTATATGAAAAATAATCTAAAATCAAATAAATATCAAAACTGATCTTTAAATTGCATTAATATCTTTTCTAAAAAATCTTTTTTTAATTTAGCAACACTTTTTCTAACTATACTTTTGTGTAATGTTGCGATTTTATTCAAACGTAAATATGAAACTAAAGGAATTGCACCTGAAGATAAATCATTTATTTGTTATTATAAAATTTATCGTAAATATCATCCTCAGAATTATCCCAAAAATCAAACGACTTCTTAGAAAGCATACAAAAAGCATTTAATTCAGTATCGTTTTCGTTTAATTCGATTTCTACAGGTTTCAAAATGATATTCTGACCTTGCATGTCAAAAATACAATATTTGGATCTTATTTTTTTTCTATATCGAAGTGGAATTGTTACTTGTCCTTTTGACGAAATAGCTACTATTTTCATAAAGTAAAATAATTTTACATTCTTATTATACGTTATTTTTTACTAACAAAGCAATATTTTCAATATGATATGTATGCGGAAACATATCAACAGGTTGGCACTTAATTAGCTGAAAACCATTTTCACAAAAGATTTTTAAATCGCGAGCTTGTGTTGTTGGATTACAAGAAATATAGAGCAGTTTTAAGAATTGAGAACTGAGAACTGAGTTATTTATTTTTTCTTTTTTCTCAGTGCTAATTTTCAAAATATTTTCTAGAGCTTTAGGCGATAGACCAGATCTAGGCGGATCTAAAA
>CAZEDK010000051.1:0-8580 GCA_964511025.1 uncultured Candidatus Peribacteria bacterium
CTACTATATTAGACTTACTGCGCAATAATATTGCTACTGCAATTTCCATATTTCGGCTACGGCTTTGTAAAAATTTTTCAACATATAGACCATATATGCCTCAAAATTTTTACTTTGCCTCGCTCAAAATCTGAAAATTTCGCTATGAAAATTATTGCGCAGTAAGTCTAATAAAAACTTGAAAAAAAATCTATATTTGCTAAGCTCACGAAGGTTTATAGTCTTGGCACGGAGAGATCGCATAGTGGCTTAGTGCGCACGCTTGGAAAGCGTGTTCCCGCTTAGCGGGACGAGGGTTCGAATCCCTCTCTCTCCGCCAATTTTCACTCAATACAAATGGAAATTTTTATCTCAATAATAATCAAAATTCTACCACTGTATATACTAATTGGATTTGGATATTTAGCAGCCAAATTATATAAAGTCGAAACGAAATCAATATCTAATTTGCTGATATATATAATTCTGCCAGCAGTCATGTTTCTTGGTGCTGCCCAGGCTGACCTGAGTATTGGTTTTCTAATAATTCCACTGCTATTTTATTTGATTCCTGCAATTATTGCTCTAACTATCTTGAGTTGGGGTGGGTTGTATTCCTTCAAACTAAAATCGACAAAAAAACTTGCATTTGTAAAAAATTTGTCTAAAATGGATAGGCTTTAAGAAATTTAAAAAATGTCACGAGTCTGTCAGGTTACCGGCAAAAAACCTTCTGTGGGAAATCAAAGAAGTCATTCTATGAGAGCAAGCAAGAGAAGATTTTTACCTAATCTTTTCACAAAAACAGTAATGAATCCTTTTACTGGAGAGAAAAGAATAGTTAAGCTTTCAGCTCATGGTCTTAAGTGCTTGACCAAAAGTCCAGCAAAATTCTGGAAAGAGTTAGTGAAAAATTCTAAATAGAATTCTAATTTGGAACAAAATTTACAAACAAGCTATGATATTCTAGCCAAAGCTTTTGTTGGTATTAAAAAAAATGAATTATTAAAAAAACATTCTACTTTTGCTATAGGAGGCAAGGCTGATCTTTTTTATTTATGCAAAGATGTAAATTTGATTCCTGCGATTATAGAGCAATGTAAAAAGCTTTCTATCCCATATTTTGTAATAGGCGGTGGTAGTAATATATTATTTGACTCAAATGGATTTCGAGGACTGATACTAAAAATCGTAGACCTGACCCTAAAAATTCAAGACAATCTTGTCAAAGCAGCAAGTGGAGTAAAAATGACCAGCTTGGCAAAAACCACTATGATGAAAGATTTAAGTGGTCTTGAGTGGGCAAATGGACTACCTGGAACACTTGGTGGAGCAATTTTTGGGAATGCCGGATGTCATACACATGAAATATCAGAATTTATAGAAAAAATAAGAGTTTTTAATTTAGAAAAAGGTATTTTTGAAATTAATAAATACGATTTAAAATTTGGCTATAGATGCCACTTTGAAACTAAAAAAAACTCCAGTAAATTTTCAAAAAAGCTTTGATGCTACAACTTTTCGATCCGAAAAACAACCTTACGGACTCACAACCGGTTCTTTTTTCAAAAATCCAAAAGGTTTTAGCGCAGGCCAACTAATAGACGAAGTGGGACTAAAAGGTTACAAAATAGGCGGAGCACAAATTTCAGAGAAACATGCTAATTTTTTTATGAATATCTCAAATGCTTCAAGTACTGACATATTGGCACTTAGAGACTTGGCAAAAGCAAAAGTAAAAGAAAAATTCGCTATAAAACTCGAAGAGGAAGTTATTATAATACCCGAAGAACTAAAGACTAAAAAAACTAAGAACTAAAAACTATTTAGGCTTTCTCAGCAATAAACTTTTTATATTTTCATATCCGCCAGTCGCAGCAAATCCTATTGCCATACCAAAAACCATAACATCAATGAAATTTGCGTCAGGTGGTCTATTATATATGAACTTTTGTAAAACCGTGTACAAGATTCCAAGAAACAAAGATAAATGACAACTAAATTTTTGATAGTTTTTCATTAAATTTTTCTTTGCAAGCTCAGTTATAGCAGCTATTACTGCTATAACTATCGCAATTTCAAAACCATAATTATCCATAGAGTATATCGAATTTATCTGTATTAAATTTTATGCTAGTATAATACTAATCTGATTCTTGGAAAGCTTCTTCGACATATTTAACAAAATCGTCAAGTTTATTTTACTTAAAAGGTCTGCTAAAATGTGATAGAATTATACGAACTTAATAATTAACTTAACCTTTCACATGACAACAAAAATAAAAAATCTTATCACTGATAATAGATTTAGGCAGATCGCGATTGTATTATTTGGGCTAACATCTGTTTTGACTCTTAATTATTTACTAGTTGGCAATTTAGCCTTTGCTGCTGATATTACAACTGTTACCAGTACAAATGACGAGGTATTGCAAACATCTTCAGCTGGCAGTTTTAGAACTTTTATACAAACTGTCCTTAATTTTGCACTTGGCTTCCTTGGACTAATCGCGGTTGGTTACCTTATATATGGAGGTGTCCTTACTGTCACTGCCGGTACAGAAGATGGCTTGGAAAAAGGGAAAGGAGTTATCAAGAATGCGGTTATTGGTATAATCATTATTGCTGTATCTTACGCTTTGGTAAACACTTTAATCAGTGGAGTATTACAAGGAACAGAAGAGTAAAAAAGACCCTAAATTTAATCAACGGCAGGAATTAAATTCTTCAGTGCAAGATTTTTTTGTGGCTTGCAAATATTTTTAACAATAATTTTATTCTTTTGTATTTCAACAATAGAAGAAAATGGAGTTTCTAACGTATTGATGATAAAAAAGCCAAAAAAACTCTTAACTACATATAAACATTTAAGATAATTTATATTAGTATCAATAATAAAATCTTTTACCGTGCCAATGAAAACTCCATCCTCAGTATAAACTCTCTTAGTTGTCAGCGCCCCTTTACCCGATACAACTCCTTTTTGACCAAAGTCAGCTTTGTTATTAAATACAGTATTTTGATTAACAGTCATCAGTTTTCTTTCATAAGATATGACATCAACAACAGAAAAACAATTTTTGATTCCTCTATCTAAACAATATCCAAATACAATACCTGTATCAGTGTTTACAAGCGTATCAAATAAGCTGCCAAGTATTTCTCCTTCTTTGAATGCAACTTTTATATTTCGAAGGTCTTGATAAGCAAGCTCCATAAATTTAAGTATTCAAAAATATAAATGAAGCAACTAAATCATAGAAAAAAGCTATCATTTTATGCACCAAAGAATAACCCAAAATACTATTTAACACATAGATATCAAATAAAAAACCTATAAGAACATAAGCAACACCACGCTCCATAAATTTGTCATAACTGTATTGATATTTAGCCGGAATAAACAGTCCAAGCACTTTTGACCCATCAAAAGGAGGTAGCGGTATTAGATTAAAAATAGCAAGTCCAATCGAAAGTGCAAAAATGCTTTGTAAAACCAAAAGTATATTTGGAAAATCATCAATTGAATCCCAATATTTCAAAGGCAATGCAATCAAAAAAGCTGTCAACAAATTGGAAAGCGGACCAGCGACGGCAGTAAGAGCACTATCACGAACAGGACTGCGAAAATTACGATCATTTATCATAACAGGTTTGCCCCAACCTATTTTAAAAAGAAAAATTGCAAGTACGCCAAGAGGATCCAAATGCCTCATTGGATTCAAACTCAGTCTTCCATCTCTTTTTGGAGTAGGATCTCCCAAAAGATTCGCAGCGAGAGCGTGAGAAGCTTCATGTATAGTCACACAGACAACAAGTGCAATTATTATCGCAAGAATTTGCATTCATGAGTATTTAAAAATCATAGAGATTTTACGCGTAAATCACTTACAAGTAAAATATGTCATTGTATCCATCATTTTTTTTGTTGCAAAAATATCATGAGCTCTAATGACGCTTGCTCCATTGTACAAAGCTATAGCTGCTGTGACGAGCGATCCTTCTAACCTTTCAGATGCAGACAACTTAGCATCTAAACTTAAAAAACTTTTTCTCGAAGTTCCTACAAGTATAGGCAAATTGAAATAATTTTTAAGCTCAGTGATTCTATCGAGAATTTCAAAACTATATTTCGGATTAGCGCTAACAAAGAATCCCATCCCCGGATCAAGGATTATATTTTCACGCAAAACACCTTGCGAAACTGCATAAACAATTCTCTTTTCAAAGAATTTTGTCAAAGTATCAATAATATCATCATATTCAATCAAATCTTCTGTAGTCCTAGCATCTGCATCTTTTGCGTACATTAAAACAATAGGACACTGAAATTCAGCGACGACTTTTGCCATTTGAGGATCTGCTCGCAAGCCTGTTACATCGTTAATCATATTTGCTCCATTTTGCAAAGCCACCTTTGCAACTTGAGATCTATAAGTATCAATTGAAATAAGCGGATTTCTTTTTTTGTTATTTTTGATCAAAGAAATAGCTTGCAGAACTCTAGAAATTTCGTCTTCTACTGAAATTTTTTTTCGGTCTACAAATGTTGATTGTGCACCAATATCAATAATATCAGCACCATACTCCATCATTTCTTTAATTTTTTGCTCTAAATTTTTTTTATCTAAATATTTTCCACCATCAAAAAAAGAATCTGATGTAACATTGAGGATACCCATCAACAAAGGTTTTTCTAAATTTAAGTTGTATTTTTGCATATAATACATTTGTGTATAAATTTATACTAATGACTAAATTAAGATTGCGAAATACGATACGGTATCGTATACTAAACTTATACAATGAAAATATGAAAGTTACAGCACTAATACCGGATAGCCTGATAGAAGATGTCAAAATATTTTCCGCAGGAGAAAATATAACTCAATCTTTGATTATAGCTTTGAATGAGTGGGTATCAAAAGAAAAAATCAAGAGATTAAATACTGTAATCAAATCAGATTCGCTGCGCTTTAAACAAAATTTTCAAGCACGTAGCATTCGCATACTTAATCGCAAATGAACATTGTCATTGACACCTCTATCTGGATCGAATTTTTAAAAGGCAATGCGCTGTATTTTGATAAAATGATGGATTTTTTAGAAAATGAGAATGTTATAGCTTTAGCGGTTATTTTTGCTGAATTATTGCAAGGAGCAAAAAATATTAAAGAAATAGAAATAATAAAGTCATATTATTACAATTTACAAAAATACAATGGAGACATCGAACAATTAACAATAAAAGCTGGCAATATAGCAGGAATTAACAATTGGCCGTCAAAAGGCATTGGCTTAATTGATAGCATGATAATTATGACTGCAATTGAAATGAACGCAAAAATTTGGACTTTGGATAAAAAATTGATAAAATTACTCGAAAGTGAATACCCAATGAGTCATCTTGAAATTTTCTAAATAAATTTTATGGATAAAATTTTTGTAACCGGATTAATCGGTGGACTTATATTAGTACTGGGATCCGCATGGCCAGAGAAAAAAGTTTCTCATCCGACTAAGTCTACAAAAAATTGGCTACTTGCTATAGGTAGCTTAATTATGTTTATTTTTTCACTGCTTGGTTATTATTTACAAAACGCACCGATATTTTTTGTATTACTTGAAGGATTAGTAATTATTGCAAGTGTAATGATGATGATAGATGTAAACGATAAAATCGATACCGCAGTACTTGGATTAGGTGGAATGATTTTTGTAGGATGGTCGCTTTATTTATTTGAAGGATATAATACAGTTTTTTTCATAATAGGCTTAACAGCGATAGGTCTTGGGTACGCTTTTAAACAAAGAACTTTCAAAAGAACATTCGCGTTATTTCTGGGAAGTTTATTAATAGCAATTTTCAGTTTCATTGAAAAAAGTTTTGTATTCTTTTGGCTTAATACTTTTTTTGCTTTGTTTTCGTTTTATTATTTGATCAAACGTTAATTTTCGCAACCTTTCAATTGCTACTTTTCTGTTTTTTTGCCCAAAGATATAGCTGCCAGCTACCAAAACGTTAGCACCTGCTTCTATCACTAATTTTGCAGTTTTATCATTAATGCTGCCGTCCACTATTATGTCGAGATTTGGGTTCATTTTTCTTATTGCGGTTATTTTTGGTAAAACCTCTGGTATAAAGTCTTGCCCTCCAAAACCAGGATTAACTGACATCACAAGCACTTGATCTAATTTGTCTACAATATATTTCAAAGTATCTTCACTTGTAGCAGGATTAATAGCTACACCGGCTTTGAGACCCAGCGATCTGATTTGCTCAATATTACGATCCAAATGTTTACAAGCTTCTTGGTGAACTATGATATGACTTGCACCAGCTTTTGCGAATTCTTCGACATAGAATTCAGGATTTTCAATCATCAAATGCACATTCAAGGGCAGCTTAGTCTTAATACTTTTCACGATAACGGTACCAAAACTAATGTTCGGCACAAAATGCCCATCCATAACATCAATATGCAAAAAATCACTATAGCTCTCTATCTCAGCTATTTCTTGATTAAGTCTGCCAAAATCTGCAGAAAGAATTGATGGTGCGATTTTTATCATAGTTATTTCTCAATCTTATCCATCATACTTACCATTTTTTCACCTTTTTTTAGCCTAACAGCTTTGACAACATCCATGAAAGAAACGAAAGACCAAATTAAATTCAACACAATAAAAGGATATGCTTTTATAATATACGCATACCAAAGTAAAAACAAACTACCTACCAAATTTGAGATATCATATTCTATATCTTCATCCTCCCATTTACCACGCTGAATGTTTATAAAACCAATCAACATCATCACAACTCCTATAAAACCTATAATAACATTGTATTCCATATATTTGTTTTAAATTTTAACTTTTTTATTATAGCACTATTTAGCTTTGAATTAAAGATTTTTACGTTGTTTTAAATTTTTTTTATACGACGAATATGCTTAATGTCTCTTGAAAAGCTTGTGTCTAAAAAAGTATTTACTATTGATTTGGCTAGTTCAAAGCCAAGAACTCTGCCGCCAAGGCATAAAATATTTGCATCATTATGCTCTTTGGCCATCTGAGCCATATATTCATTTGTACAAAGGGCTGCTCTTATACCATTAATTTTATTTGCAGAGATCGACATACCAAGACCTGTACCGCAAAGCAAAATGCCAATAGCATTATTTTCTTGCAACAAATCTTTGCAAAGTTTTTTAGCTATATCCGGGTAATCTACGCTGTCAATCGAATGACAACCTTCATCAACCAATTCGTAATTTTGAGCTTGTAAATATTGCTTGAGATATTCTTTGAGCTCAAAAGCCCCATGATCAGAACCTAAATATATTTTCATAGTATTTATTTAAACGCGTCCGGTTTGTAAAATGTCAGTGAGAGATTTTCCTTCGTGTACATTTTTTATTATATCTGCCAAAAGCGAAGCAATAGATAAAACTTTTAAACCAGGAAAAGCATTCTTGCTAACCGGTATGCTATTGGTAACAACAACTTCTTTGAATTTTGCTTCACTCAGTCTTACCAAAGCTGGATCAGAAAAAACTGCATGAGTTGCCGCCAAATAGATATCAGGATTGGCTCCATGTTCTATAAGAGCTTTTTTTGCACTACAAACAGATCCAGCTGTATCAATAATATCATCATAAATAAGACATGTCCTGCCTTTGACATTTCCAACAACATGCATTACCTCAGAAACGTTATGTTGAGGTCTGTTTTTGTGAATAATCGCCAAATCAGCATGCAAAGCATCTGCAAATTTTTTCGCATCTTTTGCTCCACCTGCATCTGGAGAAACAACGATTAAATCTTTTAAATTTTTACTCAAAAAATATTTACAAAAAAGTCCCTCTGTATTGAGGTTATCCACAGGAAAATCAAAGAATCCCTGTATTTGATCTGAATGCAGTTTTAAGGTAATTACATGATCAGCACCTGACGCAGATATCAAATTTGCCATTAATTTGGCGGAAATCGGTTCTCTTGGACTTGCCACTCTGTCTTGTCTAGCATAAGCAAAATGAGGCATCACAACATGAATAGATCGCGCAAATGATCTTTTCAAAGCATCTATAATTACAAAAAGTTCCATATAATCTTCATTCACCGCCTGTGTAGTCGTTTGAAGGATAAAAACATCCGCACCTCGAACGCTTTCCATTGATTTCGCATATATTTCTCCACATGCAAAACGCATAAGTTCCATCTTCGAAACCTTGATAGACAAATGATTCGCTATCTCTTCAGCTAAAGCAGGATGAGATGATCCGGAAAATAATTTTATCGGAGCTTCCATATTAATTTAATTAAATCCCTACAACATTAAATTAAACCTTTTTTAAATTTTTAGAAAGAGACAAAATATTTTTTGAGAGGTTTTAAATTATTTCCTTAAATCTTTCGGTTTTTAACGTTTTTTTAACAAATAACATGTTAATATATACGTGTAGCCGGTTCGAAAACGTGATAGAGAGACATTTTGATAGATGCGCTATATCAAGCAAGTATTAACCGGCTACTAAAATTTTATTATATCAAATTCCAATTTAGATCAAACATGAATTTCATAGAATGAGCTAAAAA
>CAZEDK010000052.1:0-8411 GCA_964511025.1 uncultured Candidatus Peribacteria bacterium
GTTTTATATAAATATTATTTAAGTCTTGGCGGAACGAAAGTATCAGGAAATCTTTTAAGTGATAAATGGCCAAGCTGGGCTGATGAGGCTGTTACTTGGGCGATTAATTCAGGAATTTATGATTCAAAGGATTCTGTAATGGAAAGTGTTGATGACAATTCCATGAAATACATGATGGCGGTTGTGTTGGAGAGGTTTTATATTGCTAGTGGTTTCAATGTTCAAACTGGAGATATTATTAAAGGTGCTACCAAAGAAAACATTGTAAAACAAGTTAACAATGCTTTTGGTATTAAAACAGATTGGGAAACGATTGCGAAAATAAGCTTCAAAGATCCAAATAGTTCGATAGAGGATATTTTGAAGTCAGATAAACCTTATGTTCGAATTGGAACAAAAATTACAACAAATATTACAGATAAATTAAATAAATTAAATATAGATAGAGCCGCAGAAGCTATGAGTGTTATTTGGGATCTTTCTACTGCAGTATATAAATTTAGGACTAATGGAGAGTGGGATATGAAAAATGATAAAAGCATTGAATATGCTAAATTGCTTGGAGGCGGTGTCAAGAATAGGACATATTGGTCATATATTTATAATGGCCAATTCATTAGATATGACGCGCCAGGTAATATTAATTTTGGTTATGTGATGCATGCTTTAAATATATCAGAAAGTGATTTAAAAATTGGCGCTACAATGGAACAAATTGTCAGTAACATTATAAATGGAAAATTAGAATTTGGAGATAATCCAGGCGACTGGGAATATATAAAAATGGGTTATGATTTATATAGCAAGTAGCTAATTTTTTATTAATTTTATCTTTAAAATGAATAAACATTTACTCAAAATATTAAAAATTATAAAAATTACAACTTTATTCTTACTTAAATCCTTTATAGGATTTATAGCAAGTTTAGTAATTTTATATTTAATATATTTGACAATAGTTCAGGTAGATAATTTAATTTTTAGACCTATTAGAGAAAAGGAAGAAGAATTGAAATTAGAAGAGAAATACAAAACTATAACTTGGCAGACTTATAAGAATGATATCTTTCGTATCGAATTTGAATATCCTGATAAATATATTGAATATATAGATCCATCTTTTTTCACTAATGAAACTGAAATAAGTGTATCAGATACAGTTAAAAAACATGGTTATATTACATTGAAAAGTAGCTATAATAATATATATAGTGGAGATCTATTAGATATAAACATTTATATATATGACAATAATGAAATTTCAAGCATTAAACATATTAAGCAGTTAGATTGCTATGATCCACGGTATTTTGAATGTAGCGATATGTTTGATTTGAATCAAAATTTTAAAGATTATGAAAGATTATCTTATAAAATGGAAAGGGACATGTCTACCCCAAAAGAAAAACTTACATGGACAATAAATAAAATGATAATAAGAAGAAAATTAAATGATAAAGTTTTATATTATGTTATTCAACCAAGTTATGGAGGTAAACTTACAGATAGGATATTTGATTCAATTAACTTTTTTTAGGGGCATGTCAAATTTTATTATCTTGTAAGGTAATTTTTTAAGAAAACCGTCATGTTTAGAGGATCGTTATTATCAAACTTAAAAATTTTGATTTATACAATTTATTTGTTAAGATGATCGGGATTTCTTAAATAGAAAATATGAAAAAATACGATTATAAAAAATATAGTTCTTGGATTGTTGTTGTGGCTATGTTGTCAATAGGATTTTTAGGCGGAACAGCTTATGGGACGATAACAACAAATGAAAAAGTTATAAATAGTTTCATTGCTACCGGTTTGGCTAGTGAAGGGCTGGATGCCTTGATAGAGCAAGGAGGCGCAAAAATTAATGCCGGAAATGTCTATATTGTATCACTTGATAAAAATGATAAATGGAATATTGAGCAAACAGACAAAGCAATGGAAGAGGTAAAAACGACCAAAGAAAAGTTTTTTCAGATGAAGAAAGAAAACACAAAATTTTATAGAATTGTAAAAGTCGAGGACGCTGATAAAGTATATAAACTGACAGCTATAGTATATTTTGGTAACGGGAAAAAGCTAGAACAGACGAGTCTTGCAACTCTTATAGCCAAAGATTAACCATTTAATCTTATGTATAAACACAAAAACAAAGCCTTTTCTCTTTTCGTTGCGTTGTCTCTTATCACTGCAATGAGCATGGTATCTTTGACATTGGGCGGAATAATACTCAATAGTCTGCAAAGAACAAATGAAGATCAAGAATCACAGCAAGCATACTACAGCGCAAGGTCAGCAAAGAAATTAGCGAGACTGGAGCTCAAAGATAAGGGTCCGGGTTATGAAAGTAGCGCGACATGGTCTGATCCAAACATGGGAGATATTTTTTGGAATATTAAGGGACTAATTGACGCTAAACTGACCGTTACAGGTTCTACCGGCAGTGATGATTACTACACAATACCAATCAAAGGCAAAGGAGATGCTCTGAATGATTGTTCTCAAACGTCTACAGGAGACTTGGAAAATTGGTATCATGCTTGTAATTGGTACAAACTATATCCAGGAGAATCTGTCGCGATACCTCTATACATCGAAAAAAATGGAGTCATATATAATCCAAGCGATGATCCTGAAACATATTTTAATTTGAGTGATATAAAAATAGTTTTTCGTAGTCCATGCGCGTCAGCAGATCAATCATCCAACCCTGACTGTCCAAGATATGAAATACACAGCGATTTCGACAAAGAAATAGTGGTGAACTGGATAATCAATGGAACCTGTAACAATGAAGATTGTTTCGCTTATACGTATAAAGATGACGGGACTCCAATAGACGATTCCAGCATCAGTGGCGCTGAAATTAACGTTGTTAGTTCAGACAATACACCGCTATTTGATCAAAACTCATTAAACAGTATTAATCTAGTAAATACAATTGATGTAAATACTGGCCAACTATCACAACCTGGCTTGCTAGAATTCCTCACTGATCCTTATTATGGCTTGAAGCAAGCTGTTATACAAATGACAGCAATCACTGGAATATATGCAGATGACGGCGTTTCATCCATTCCATACTTTGAATACCAAATAGAATTCAAAAGTGATGGAGCATTTGCAGATAGATACGAAAGCATCAATTACGGAGCTGAAACTCAAAATTTCAATTTCGAAGATGAAGATAAAGAAGAACTTCAACCGAATTTATCAGAATTCACTGTTTCGTTATGACAAGTCAAAATTTAATTACTGTCATTCCTGCGCCCGCCTGAATGTACTCGGGCAGGAAAGCAGGAATCTAGTAGGACAAATTATCTTTGTATTTCAGCTCGATTGAGTTGACTAAATTACAAAGCAGTTAGTAACTATAGCTGAAAAATTTGACTTTGCAACAAAATTTGATATAATTCCCTCTATCTTGAGTATTAACATAAATTTATGAGAAAAGAATCTGATGGCTCGTCTGAGCATGATAGAATAATGAGTAATGCAAAGAAAAGAACAGGAAACAATCATCTAGGCGCTATGTTGGGAGCAGCTTTGGCAATGGCTCCTTTGGCGCAAACAATGGCATCGATTCCGGGAATTGCTGTTGGACCCGATGCGGCTGCCGTAATTGATGGTTCGATAGAAAGAGATTTCGATGATGCTTTTGGTGATGATGTTAGGTCAGCTCCTGTTAATTCTACAGTTACACTTTTAGTTGAATCAGGCAGGGTAAAAATTATGAGAGATATTGCAGGTGGAACCGGTGATATTGAACTTACTGATGACCTAACTGTAGATGGGTGGGAAAACGGCCTACCAACCGGTGGCTGTAACGCCGGGCCAAATAGGGCTATTTTGTTTGAAGATGAATCGTCCCCTGTAGATAATGTTGCTTATGTCAAAGTAGAAGGAGATACGATAACTGCTTTAGCTGTAGGTAGTATTGAGGAACCTATAGAATGTGTAGGCGGTCAAGATGGAGAAGGAAGGAATTTTGGAATTATCAGCGGAATAGCATATGGTGATTATGACACAGGAGCTGCCATTAGAGGGGTGGCGTTTGTCGAGCGGACAGATGAAGACATCGAGCTGGTAAAAAAAGAAGCCGAGCTGGCAGGTAAAGAAGCCAAGCAGGAAGATCTAGAAAAAATGAAAGTAACCTATGCAGATTGGGCGAGTTATTTCAAGGGAGAATCTCCTTCGACTGCTGTGTATCCATACGGTATTGCTGTGTTAGATGGTGAAAATCCTGAATTTGCAATGAATACAGATTTAAGCAATTTATATGTAGCGAATATAATTATTGCTTCTAATGGAGATATGGATTTTGTAGCTTTCAACAGTGGTAATCCGATAATGAATATTTCCCTTGGTGAGATGGCGATGGATAAAGGCGGATATATATATATAGGTAGGAGCTCGTATGCATATCAGATATCCTACAAAAGTGAAACTCCAACATCGAGAAAGACCGCACGCAATTTATTTACTCTTGGTAATTTAGTCGTTAACGCTGAAGATGGTTTTGTTTATGCGGTGGAAAATGATGGAGGTTATGTTGGACGAATAAGTCCTAACGATTTCGAAGGTAAGACTTTCACAGTAGTCGAAGGACTTAACAATTACTACACCGACATCGCCGCAGTCCCCCAGGATGATTCGACATCCGAACCTTCTCCATCTCCAACCCCAGCACCCGATCCAACAAATCCACCAGACCCAACTCAAACCCCGGAAGATCCAACTACAAATCCCGACACCACAGAAAACCCAACAGAGGAACCGATAGCAGATTCTGATGGTGATGGAATAGATGACAGCGAGGATAATTGTCCAGAGGATGCAAATGCCGAGCAAGGGGATATAGACGAAGATGGAATTGGTGATCTGTGTGATAATGATAAAGATGGTGACGGTATAGATAATGCTACTGATGAATGTCCAACAGTGGCTGCTGGCGATGAAGGGGGTGAAGAAAAGAAGGGATGTCCTGGTGAAGATGAGGAAGAATACCCTGATGATGTGGAAGATTATGTTGCAAGTACCGATGGTCAAGAAAATGATCCTGCAGTAGAAGAAGGTCCTTTTGATGTAGAGGTTTTAGCTGACGGAACAGTTGTGATTCATGGAATAGATAGTGAATCAGCTGAAGATGAAGCTTTGATTACTTATGATCCAGATAAATATGTAGAAATCACAGTTGAAACAGAAGATGGTCCTATTGAATTAGTTACCGGAGGAGGAGGTGAAATTGCTGGCACAGTAGATGGTGATGGTGGTTTATATAAACAATCAGCTCAAGAAACAACTGGAAGTAGTAAGTCAATTACAATAAGTGATCAAGTAGTATATATGAATGGCGTTTTAATGGGTGGATCAGCTACTATTAATGATGTTAAAATAATAGAACAAGACGACACAGTTTCTACACCAACACCAGAGGAAGTAGTAGATAATGATTCTCATATAAATTCTAATTCTTCAGGAATATTTGGCTGTAGTGTGTCCGGCGATATGCAGGGATCTCAAGAAAATATGCCTTGGGTTGTTATAGGCTTAGCTACTAGTGCACTTATAAATAGAAGAAAAAGAATAGGAGCTAATCCAAATACAGGAAATAAACCCACAGTTTAAGTTAAAAAACATCAAAATAATATGATTTTGTGATATAATATGATGATAAAGTGTTTTTTTATGAAAAAAAAGTTATTTATTTCAGGTGTTTTCTCAGTAGGAATTTGGTTACTAGTTCTAATATTTTTTTGGCCAAATTTATTAGAAAGAGTGCATTTAAAAATAAGTGATCATTTTCATGGCGGTATAAAAATTAGTGATGATATTGTAATTATAGGAATTGATAATAAAAGTTTAGATGAACAAAAGGGTTTGGGCAGGCAAGAAAGTTGGGATGTAGAATTGTATTACAGTAAATTAATCGATAACTTAAAAGAAGCGAAAGTAATAGGATTTGACATTGTTTTTGCAAATAAAAGTAAATCTATAACTAATAAAAAATTAGTAGAAACGATTAAAGAGAGTAAAACTAAAGGAGATTTTTTTGATAAAATTGTACCTTATGCAGAGTATCCTAATCCAGATCAAGAATATTTAGCAGAAAAACTAGATGACGAACGAATAGTAATTGCAAAAACAGCTATAGTTGATTCTAATAATTTAGTTTTTAGGAATGGATTCTTAGATATTAACACGGAATTGGCTGTTGATCCTTTGGATATATATCAAGGGAAAAATGTTCATATAGCATCAATTAATGCTTTTAGAGATAAAGATGATAAAGTTAGAGGATGGATTAAGGGCTTAGATCAAAAAGGCATTATATATGAAAATCTTTCTGTCATAGCTGCAAAGATATTTTTGGATTCAAATAAAATAAATATCCCATTAGATAGTGAAAATAAATTTAAAATAAAATTTCATGGTGGAGCTTATAGTTATCCAGTTTATTCGTTCACTGATGTCATGAATGACAGGGTTGATAGAAATATTTTTAAAAATAAAATTGTTCTAGTTGCACGCACCGCTGATACATTCCATGATGTATTTTATGTCCCAACATCCAATGGTATTCCAATGCCCGGAGTTGAAATTCATGCCAACGCCATCCAAACCATCCTCGACCAAGACTTTCTTCGAGACCAATCTCGAGCTATGCAAATGTTGACTATTTTCATAGTTGCTTTGATTTCGTGTATTGCTTGTATGTATCTTGGAATTATTCCTTCAGTTGTGTATGTAATTGCTGGAAGTTTTGGATATTATTTAATTGCAAAATTCAGTTTTGATAAAGGGATAATTATTGATATGATATATTCATATATAGCTATTATTTTAGCTTTTATTTCAATTTATTTATATAAATATTTCACTGAAATGAGAACAAAGGAACAAATACAAAAACTTTTCGCAGGTTATGTAAATCCTTATATAGTAGAAAAAATATGCGAAAATCCAGAGAAAGTAGAGTTGGATGGTGAAAATCGTGAAATAACTATCTTTTTTTCTGATATAAAAAATTTCACGCATATTTCAGAACAGCTCAAACCTGAAGAGACAGTAAACCTTATGAGTGAATATTTTGCTGAAATGAGCGCGATTATTA
This sequence comes from uncultured Candidatus Peribacteria bacterium, assembly GCA_964511025.1. Classification (GTDB taxonomy): domain Bacteria; phylum Patescibacteriota; class Gracilibacteria; order UBA1369; family GWF2-33-10; genus CAZEDK01. The sequence continues at coordinate 7,115 of CAZEDK010000052.1, forward strand.
TAAATAATAACGGCGTAGTCGATAAATTTATAGGAGACGGCATCATGGCTTTTTTTGGTGCTCCGTTAGATCTTGCCGACCATGCTTGCTTTGCCTGCAAAGCGTCTCTTGAAATGCAAAAAGTTTTAAAAATTTTAAACGAGAAATGGGAAAAAGAACAAAAACCTCGTATTGAAGTCAGAATTGGTTTGAATACGGGTAAAGCTGTTGTCGGAACAATCGGCCCGAGAATGAAAATGGAATATACCGCCATAGGCGACAATGTCAACCTAGCTTCGAGACTTGAAGGAATTAATAAACAGTATGGAACTCATCTTTGCGTAAGCGAATTTACTTATGAAAAAGCTAAAGATAAATTCGAATTCAGAAAACTAGATAAAATACGAGTCAAAGGCAAAGATAATCCGATTGTAATTTATGAGTTGATTGGGGAGAATCTCCCAAGCCAAATCCCTCCAGCCCCCTTTGTCAAGGGGGAGGTGAGAGATATGTTTGAAAAAGCTCTTGGTTTTTATGAAAATAGGGATTTTGAAAAAGCAAAAGAAAGTTTTCAAAGTATTTTAACAAGTTTCCCAAACGATAATCCATCTAAAATTTATATTGAAAGATCTGAAAAATTCATATCAAATCCCCCGAATGAAAATTGGGACGGAGTATGGAATTATGAAGTGAAATAAACGTAACTGCTCACCAATATTTGCATTCTTGATTGTCATTCCAGACCTGATCTGGAATCCAGTAGGCTAAACTTGTTTGTATTTCAAGTGAGAACAATGTTTCAAGGCTATCGCAACATAGTGAGTAGTTACAAATAAATCATAAAAAAGTGTTAAAAAAACGTTAAAAACCGAAACTTTTTATGAATTTGATATTGAAAAGATTTTTGATAGTGGGAAGATGAGTGTTGAGAACTGAGAGCTGAGAACTGAGTTAAGAGAGCTGAGAGCTGAGATGTGTAGTTGTGGGCTTAAGCCCACAGTTTGAAACAAGCTTTGTTCCCTCTCAGTTCTCAGCTCTCAAATTCTCAATTCTAATTTTAAACCATGAAAAATATAGTTACGATATTTTTTCTATTTATGACGCCATCATTGATGGCTCCTTCGTTGCTGTATGCATACTATGTCCCATTATCATCTGAAGTGACTGATAAATATTATGACAGCCATGAATCATCGCTAGTTGATAACTATGACTACAACGCTGACATACAAAAAATATTAAATTCTTCAAATCTTTCAACATATAACAACGAAGTGGAATCTTTAGATAATTTAAATATTGAAGATCTTGTAAGTCT
>CAZEDK010000053.1:0-3062 GCA_964511025.1 uncultured Candidatus Peribacteria bacterium
ATTTAGGTATCTTATTTTTTACCAAGACCCCTAGTCTAAAAAATGTAAAGATTTTCACTGCACCCTTTTGATACCAAATAATCTTTTGCAATTTGTGGATCATTTGCGTCCTGCGAAAGTTCAGTAAGTCTGTTATTAATCAATTCTTTTTCAGTATTTTCATCATATAACGCTTTTAATTCAAGCAATGTTTCGTCAAATTTTTCAATATCTTCCTTGTCATCTGTAAGATTCATAAAGCCGGATCTATTAATTTTGATATCCATTTTATCATTCTTTTTTTGCTCTTTTTTCACCTGCGAAATCATTTCAGAAATAACGATATCTTTTTCTTTGTTATTGAAATTACTTATAGCTTCTTCTATTTTTGTCTTAATCCACTCCTTCTGCTCATCATCAGCTTCAAAAAGATAAAAAGCCTCTATCAGCATACGCGGATAGATTCTTGATTCAGTTGTAATATTTAACTGTTTTATCTTTTTACCGGACAAAGCAACTTTTTCATTAATTGCAAGAAGCATTTGCGCTGTTGTTACAGTGCAACTTTCCAAATCCATCGACTGATCTATAGACGAATCAATTGTTTGACTCAAAACTCCACTTAACGATAAATCTCCTAAAGTTTTCACATAAGGACCTGCAACAAATACCGCATCAACCTTACGCTGAGTATTGTAAACAAATTTTATAAGTGTCGTATATCCATCAAGAGAACTAGTATTCGAGACAAAAGAATCGCGAGCTTCTATCAGCAAAACATTCGCTTCTTTTGCTTTGCAAGCATAAGACGCAAGAAATAAAATTATAAATAAACTTATAATAAAAATTTTTTTCATGTTAATTTTGGCAAGATTAATAAATAATTAGGACTAGAAATAAAATAATCCTTTTTGTTAGGATGTAAAAGATAATTTTATTAAAAACCACAAAATATGTTTAAGTTAAAAATATTTCTTCCAGCTCTGTTTTTGTTAAATTTAGCATTAAACACAAACATCGCATTGGCGTTTGAGACAATAGAAACTCAAGAAGAGTGCTTCACAGCAGAAAAACGCTTTGAGATAGAAAACCAAAAAATAATTAAAAAAATTGACGCAATCGAGACAATGCTTCGGTATATAGGCATTTGCGATTTTGAAAAAAATATAAACGTTGAATTACCATATTCAGACACATCTACTCTTAACGAAGAAGACCTGAATATCATAAAAACAGCATATAAAAACAGCATATTAAATGATTCTAAATCGTTAGTTGTCAAAAGAATTATCAATAGAATAGACACAGCTGAAATGAGTCTGAAATTATATGGACTATTTCTAAGTCCGGAAGCTGTAGATGAAAGCGAAAATACTTTTCAAGACATAGCCAAAAACAAAACAAATATAGCAGTTTTGGTTAAAAAAATAGCTTTTCCAGGTACTGAAGATAGATATTTTTATCCTTCAAAAACTCTATCCGGAGCAGAATTAATTGAATGGATGGATAACTTGAATTCATTTACAAAGAATATAATTAAAACTGATGATAATACATTTCCTACAAATAATTCTGACGATATCACTGATATTCATATAGAAGAAATAGTAGATATGTGGAATTTGGTCAAGGATTACCTAGTCTCACCTATTGATGAAGAAGTTGACTACGTAGAGCTCGAAGAAAGCGTACTAAAAGCTATGTTTGATACATTACATGAAACTGTTGATCCATATTCATATTATTTTACCGAGACTCAAACCACAACAAATAATGAAACGGATTATGTAGGAATTGGCGCAACACTTGGTATTAATGAGGATGGCAAAGTGTATATAGACAGCATATTTGAAGACTCCCCTGCTCAAAAAGCCGGGATAATGACTTTGGACGTGATACTTGAAATTGACAACACGTCAACCGAAGGCTTTAGTACAGAGAATGCCGCAACACTCATCAGGGGTGAAGAAGGAACAACCGTAAAATTAAAACTTTACAGACCGTCAACCAAAAAAAATATCACAATTACGATCACAAGAGAAAGTATTGAAATAAGCTATCTTGATTCAGAAATTGTGGAATATAATGGAAAATATTTCCTCAATTCCAAATTAAAAACTTTTATTATACCGGGCATTATAGATACTTACAAAGATCACATCAAACAAGCAATCGAATCAAATACATCAATTAGCGGCATTCTACTTGATTTGCAAGGTAATCCCGGAGGTTACGTGTCAGAAGTACAAAAACTCATAGAAATTTTTGTTGATGCAAATCAAACAGGCTTTAGTTTTGAATATTCAAATGGCGAAACTGAAACTTTTAAAACAACTGAAAAAGCTTATACGGATTTGCCTCTTGTTGTACTTGTCGACAATTCGTCAGCTTCAGCATCAGAAATTTTTGCAGGCGCAATGCAAGACCTAAATAGAGCTGAAATTATAGGACAAACAACGTATGGAAAATTTGTAGCACAACAGGTTTTTTACTTCAAACAAACAACAAATGGAGAAGGAAGATTCACGGTTGCAAAATGGTACACTCCAAATGGCAATTTTGCTCCAATAGTACCGGATCAAATTGTTGCAGGAGAGGATAAACAATTAAGCTCAGGATTCAAATGGCTATTTGAACAGTAAAATTTATTGTAAAAGATACTTATTCGCCGCTTCCTGCAAAACATTTTTGATATTAGTTTTTAAATCAGGTTTTAACCAGAAATCTTTATAATCTAAAATCTCTATATTTCCTGCATTCATATCGTCGAGATAAGTAAGACTTTTAATTATTAATGGATCAGAAAATTGAGAAGCCTCATTACCAAATTTTTCTTTGAATAGAGCTATGATTTGTAGCACTTCAAAATTATTAAATTTCACCAAAGATGCTAAATCAAAATAATCTTTAAGTTCACTTCTTCTAAATATTACAGCCATTTTCATAGCTGCAATATCTTCTACACTATATAAATTGAAATGATGATAAGGCACTAAATCCTTTAACATGGGATATTTCACTTCACCAAAAAACGAAACTTTTACAGTATTATATTCAAAACTTAAAGTGTTCTTTAAAAACTG
>CAZEDK010000053.1:3157-3470 GCA_964511025.1 uncultured Candidatus Peribacteria bacterium
GCGAAACATTTAAATTTTTAAAAATTCCTCTAAATCTATCAACTAAAATTGCAGGATCAATAAATTTATGAGTTATAAAATCAAAATCTTCAGATTTTCTATGACCTATTTGTAATGCAAGCGCAGTACCACCAAACATAGCAAAATCATACTCATCAAATAAATTTTTTAACCGATCAAATAAAAAAAATACATCTAATTGCTGTTTTGAAAAAATTTTATTATGCAAAGTTAACAACTTAAAGAAATTGATTTAATAGATTCTCTTTTTATTGTATCAGGCAAATTTATTTTAAAATAGTTAGTAAAAAAA
>CAZEDK010000053.1:3480-7755 GCA_964511025.1 uncultured Candidatus Peribacteria bacterium
CACTCCCCTCGCAAAGGACAACTTAAATTTTTAACCAAATCCTCCCTTTTATAATTTTTCAAAACCCATCTTATATCCTCAATCGACCCACGATTAAATACTGTTGTTATGACAATATCTTTGTCTTTTTCGAAGTCAACAGTTGCGTAATGTATGAGACGTTGAATTGAGTCCGGAAGATTCATAAATTAAGCTTTTTAATACATAGATATTATAGCAAAGTATTTGAAATTAGAAACTCATGCAAAACAATATTTTTTATCATCTGTCAAATGAAATATAGCCGAATATAATTCAAAATTCAAGCCGAATTTGTTATACTAATCCTAGATAATTAACATATTTGTTTATTTATATGGATCAATTACAATTGAATCTACTTGCGCAAAAAATCAAAATAGCGCCCGAGCATATCTTGCGTGAATATTTTGAAGTGGCGATTTTGCAAATTTTCAGCGATACGAATTTGACAAAAGATATGATCTTCTATGGGGGTACCGCTTTGAGGCTTGCGTATAACGGAATAAGATTTTCAGAAGATTTGGATTTTTTAATTATAAATGATATTAAAGCAAAAAATTTAAAAGAAATTTTATTTGAACTCACAAAAAAATATACTGAACTGTCTCTTGTGGAAGTAAAAGATAAAAGAAACACATTATTTGCTTTGATAAAAATTCAACACAGTTCATTAAAGCATTCACGGCATATCAAAATTGAAATCTCCAAAAAGAAAAATGGGATCAAAAGCGAATACAGGCTTATCAGTTCGCAATGTTCAAATTTGACTCCTTTAATACAAACAGCGACATTGGAAAGTCTTGAATATACGAAAATTAAAGCTATCAATGGTAGAGATGAGCCAAGAGATTTTTTTGATTTTTGGTTAATTGAAAATTTACTCAAAAAACCTGTTATTTTCCCAAAACAAATCCCTTTTGAACATAATGAATTCAAAAGAGAATTAAAGCGTTTTGTGCCTCAAAATAAATGGACAATAATTGATCAAATTTTAAAATGCTAATTCAACAGCTCATCAACGATTTGAAACAAATTCCTAAAACATATTTTTCTATAAACGATATTAGGAAATTTTATAAAGGTGAGATAAAAAGTTTGCCGGTAATAATTTTGCGTCTAGAAAAAAAAAGTATTTTAAAAAAAATAATCAGAGGTTTTTATACTTTTGATTTGCATTCATTAGACTATGAAGGTTTTGCGTGCACATACAAAAGACCGAGCTATATATCGCTTGAATACGCTCTTTATCATCATGGCTTAATAGACCAAGTGCCGGAAACAATCACTCTTATCACAAGCAGCAAATCACAAACGATAAATACAAACGCAAAAATTCTAGAATATTCTCATATCAAGCAAGATTTATTTTTCGGATATGAAATTGTCGGCAATATGCTAATGGCAACAAAAGAAAAAGCTATTCTAGACGAACTATATTTAATCTCACTTAAAAAAAGAAGCTTGCATATAAATAAGCAGTGGTTTAAAAAAATAGATAAAAATGTATTTGCGAAACACCTTGAAATGTATCCCACTTATATCAAAAATTTGTCTTACTAAGGGTCTTGGCAAAAAATAAAACACATACACGATAACATCTCTCTCTCTCTGTCAAGCAAAATATACAAATTATTGTCTAATATGATTTTTTAAATAACTGATTTGATTTAAAATATACTTATGCAATATAGAAATCTAAGTTCTAATTTACATAAATGTATATAAAAAGAAATATAGAGAAAAAAATCAAGGCTTTGGCGAAAAGCTTTCCTGTGGTAACGATTCTAGGACCAAGACAGTCAGGTAAAACTACTTTAGCCAGGAATCTTTTTCCAAAACATAAATATATCAATTTTGAAGATGTCTCTATAAGAAATATAGCAATGGCTGACCCAAAAGGATTTTTATTAAGCCAAGGAAATAAAGTGATATTTGATGAGTTTCAAAAAATACCTGAACTGGCTTCGGAAATTCTCATTTTCCTAGAAGGTAATAAAAGCCCTGGGCAATTCATCTTAACCGGTTCAGAAAATTTATCATTAACTCAAACTGTTTCACAGTCATTATCAGGGAGGTCGTCAATTTCTATATTGTATGGACTGACTTATGAAGAACTTGAAAAATCTAAAATTTCATTCAAAAATCCATGGGAATATATACACAAAGGTTCGTATCCTGGAATATATTCTCATCATCAAGATCCAAATGATTGGTATTCTTCATATATTACTACTTATATAGAAAGAGACGTGAGAAACATCAAAAATATAGACAATCTTGATTCATTTCAGAAATTCTTAAAATTACTCTGCGGAAGGACATCTCAAATCATTAATGATAGCAATTTAGCTTCTGAAGTTGGCGTATCATACAAAACCATTTCTTCTTGGATATCTATCATTGAAGCTTCTTTTTTGGGCTTCAAAGTATTGCCATATCTTAACAATTACAACAAAAGGATTATTAGGTCTCCAAAATTTTATTTTAGCGACACAGGGCTTGCCACTTGGCTTCTTAACATAAGGCAAATCGATAGTATTTGGCTAAGCTATATGAGCGGGGCGTTATTTGAAAATTTAATAATTTCAGAAATACACAAATTTATTCATAACAATGGATTGCACACTCAGATTTATTTTTATAAAGATTCAAATAACCTAGAATGCGACTGTATTATTGAATGGAATACAAAACTTTATCTCATCGAAATCAAATCAACGCAAACAATAAAAAAAGAACTCTATGCAAATTTATTAACATTTAAAAAGTTAGACAAAAATATAGATAAGTTATATTTGATTTATGGAGGCGATCAAGACTACAAACTCAGCGATATAAGCATTGTCAGTTGGAAGAATCTTGATAAGGCGTTGAAGGAAATTTTTAATTTAAATTTCAAAAACATCAAACATTATTTGTCTTAATTTTTTCTATTTTCCGATACGATTAAATACAGGTTAGCAGTTAGGGAATTTATTCCCAAAAATTACTTGACTTTTGGGAGTAAATTCCCTATTATATTTGAAGTTATGATAAAAAGTCACAAAAATAATGATAAAAGATATCTACAGCCAACTTAATGTTATTCAAGAAAAAATTATAAAAAACTTACCTATTTTTCAACGAAATATTTATCAAAAAATCAACTGGAATTTTCCGTTAATAGGCATTGTTGGGAATAGAGGTACCGGTAAAACAACTTTGATGCTTCAAAAACTACTTGAAAATCAAAAAAATAGCTTTTATTTCTCATGTGATAATGTTGCTGTAATTGAAATTGGACTTTTTAATTTAGTATTTGATCTCTATAACGAACATAATCAAAAAGAAATTTATATAGACGAAATCCATAAATATCCAAATTGGGCTCAAGAACTGAAAAATTTAACCGACAGCTTCCCTGAACTCAAAATAATTATATCCGGATCATCCAATATAGACATAGTAAAACAAAGCTATGATTTATCGAGAAGAATACTTATATATAAAATGCCAACTTTATCTTTTAAAGAATTTTTAGAACTTAAATATAAAATTCAAATCCCAATTTTTCAATTAAAAGATATTTTTAAAAATTTCAAAGAAATTTCTTTTCAGTATTCTAATAAAATAAAAAATATATATTTAATGGAATATATGAAAGGACATGCCTATCTTTATAGAAATAAAACAGAAGATGAAATGGATTATTTTACATTGCTTAAAAATGCTATTAACAAAACTCTTTATGAAGATATTCCTAGGGTTCATAATTTAGAAGCAGTGAATTTGCCAATTTTGGAAAAAATTTTATTTTTTTCTGCAAACATGTCTCCTTCAGAAATGAGCTATAATAAAATAGGTCAAAAAATGAAAATAGATCATAAAACTGCTGAATATTACTGCTCTATTCTTGAACAAGGAAATTTAATCAATATCATCAAAAAATATGATAATGTAACAAATACCTTATTAAAAGATAAAAAAATATTTCTAAGCAACACTAATCTTACTTATTATTACAATCAATTATTTTCAGATCTTATAAATATTGGGCTTTTAAGGGAAACTTTTTTTGTAAATGCAATCAAAAGAACAAATGCTAAAATATTTTTACACTCTAAACAAGATTTTTTAATAAAAGATAAAGAGAAAATTTATATTTGTGAGGTTGGTGGTAAAAATAAAGAAATTAAAAAGCAAGAAAATTATTTTGTTATTGCAGATAATTTGTTTATCGGATCAGGCAATAAGATCCCAATTTGGTTATTTGGG
>CAZEDK010000054.1:0-7076 GCA_964511025.1 uncultured Candidatus Peribacteria bacterium
CCTCATCAATATTCAACAAAACTCACTTTGAACGCCCCATTTTGACTACGCTACCCCAAATTTAATCTTTAAATTTAAAAATATGCCACCACGGCCATGCTCCGCACCTCATCGGTTACGTGTTATTCCTGCTGTTATTCCCGTTATTTTGGGAGGTCTTATTGGCTGGCAGGCATTGGACGAAATGACTATGGACGTAAGAATTCAGTGCGCAAGCATGGTTGGGACTCACAATCGCAGTGATTTTCAGAATCGATTATCACGGTGTAGCGAGAGCGGGTGTGGTGATGAATTAATCGGCTTGTTTCCCAACGGTGATTCCCTTGGTTGCGGAGATGTTATAGAAGGTGATTGGCTTAAGCTCAAGGCAGATGGTATGTCTCCAGAAGATGCTGCTACTTTTTTTAGCGCGGTAGACGAGATGGATTGGAAAGAAGGTTCCTCAGGATATACAGAAGATCATGTAGCATGGTTGATTGATCATGCTAGTAACGATATTGATCGCAAAATAACAAATGCATTACTTGACACTCGCCTTCACACAATCCAAATAGGTCCACTATACCCAATAGCAAACGTATCACGTATTCCAGTGGAAGAAGTATACAGAGATCCAGAGCTAAAAGTCCTATTAGAAAAAGTAAGACAGGCAATGCCCGATGACAACAATAATGATTTTAAAGACGCAATATGGAGTCTATATATTTTCATGGAAGAGCCGACTTTTCATGTCGATGTTGAGGAGATTAAAAATTTGCTACAAATTGCTGTTGATAAGAGAATACCAGTCGCTCCACTTCTTGCGTTCACGTCTGAGTTTCCCTTTAGTTACTTGTCGTTGCCTCAATTTACAGCATATCTTGAAAGGCGGGGCTATGCTTTCGTTCAAGCATCTTTTGCAGATGGTCTGAAGTCAAATCGAGATCATCAAAAGTTCTTAGAACGTGATGAAAAGTTCGTAGATCCAGACTTCCTCAAGCCAAGACTCCTAGATATATGGTATATGGAGAAAGCTGCAGAATTTGCAGATATAGGAGTGCCACTCTGGAATTTTACATCTCTGACTCAACAGTTATGGTGGAATCGACAGAGTAAGGATAATTCTGTCGCAGAACTAGCGCTGAATATTGTCAAAAAGCTCATCGTGGACGGTCATATTGTTCTCTACGCAGATTCCAAAGATTCTTCTTCTGACATCAATAACTATCGCAACAGAGAAAATCGTATATTTGATCTAATATATGGGTTGGTCAAAGAAGGCAAATCTTACAATGAAATGATCGATTTGTTTAAAGATCCTTGGACGAAAAATATAATGATTAGTCTTAGTCATGATTTTAATATTGATATTTGGAGAGCTATGCCTGCTTTTTTGGCAATAAAAAAGAAAACAGGCTACCAATTATCTTATGATCTTTTAAAACCGCTGTGTCGTGTTTATGAAGATGCTAACTCAGAACAAAAGACTCAGCTCTTAAATAGACTCTTAGATAGAGACTTTCTAGATTTTCTATCCAGTTTAGGCGTGGTTTATAATTTAGACGGGGTTTATGATGATATGTATTCTCATATAATAAGCAACCTTGTCGCTTTAAGTAGCGATGAGATGCGGCAGCTAAGATATATAGCTCTTAACAATTTAGAAGAGTATAAGCACTCTCATTCTCTTAACTTTAGTTTAGCAGGGTATAATGACTATAGTTTAGCAGGGTATGATAGCTTTGATTTAGAAGAGTATAAAAACTTTAATTTAAAATATGCTGACCATAAACGCGAGGGAGGGGATTTATTTGCCATGATTGATAGTATAAAGGAAAAGAATGCGAAAAAGAATGCGAAATAGATTGGCTTTAAAAAAACTGGATTATCCTCCAATAATACTATCCAAATCGTATGGCAACATTGTCGTATCGTAGAAATAATCATCATAATCTGATACTAGCGATAAATTATCGTATTCCAATTCATCAAATACTTCATCTTTAAAATAATTATATTGATCTAAATTTCTGTATTTCAAAAGTTCCGGATGCAAAGTATAGCTAAGAAAAGTTTCTGCGAATTGTTCAAAACAGTCGGTTTTGCTATATCCTGAAATGAAGTTATCTTGGTTTTTATTGCAAAGATCGGCTAAATGTCCGATTTCATGTATGGAGACCGCAACAAATTGCTCATCAGTAATATTGACTATTCTTAACCTAATCTGTGAACTGCTTGCCACTCCTCTTGTGATATTTTTTTCAAAACTAAATGTAATTTTGTTCAAAGATTTCCATAGATTGCTTGGAATTTTTGTAATTGTTTTTTTGAAAAGTCTCTGATAGTAAACGATTGTTTCAATATCGCTGTCTTCAAGAGTCTCTTTGCCGTTTATTTGAAATTTTATTATACATTCAAAATTTTCAGAGCAGGGAAGGGATAAAGTTTTGAGGTTGAGTGTCGCGTCTTCATTTTCTGTTGTTGTAATTAATGTACTTGCCGCGCTGGCGTGGAGATTATTTGTATCTGTCGAAATAATATCAATTATTGATATTATTATTTTTTCAGAAAAATGATGATTTTTATCTATATAAAGAACTTGCGCAAAAAGAGGCAGCATAATAAATCCTATGATAGTTGTTCTAAGCATTAATCTGAGCATTTTTTTGAAATTTAAAAGGGGAAAACCGTAACAGATTTTACTAAGTTTGTCAAATTTATTCACCGTAACTGCTCACCGCTATTTGTTAAAATATTCACTTTGCACAAGATACATTGTGCAAAGTAAAAGAAACTTTTTAAAATTATCAAAAACAACTTAGCTGAAATACAAACAAGTTTACCTTACTAGATTCCCGATCAGGTCGGGAATGACACGGGAATGAGAAATAACAGTGAGCAGTTACCTGCAATCTGGATTGACAAATTATTATATTTACGTATAATAACTTCCTTGAATTCATTCATTGAATCTTATGGAAGTTAAACTTTATGAACAAGCTTGCTCAAAAGGTATTCTAAATAAATTACTATGTTTAGTAGAAAATTTGGAAGAAAATCAAAATCCAAATATTGATTTATTTATTCAAAATAATGCGGAATTAATTGTGGCTGTACTTGTTGAAGAAATTCACTACTTAAATCCGCTTTCGAAAACTTTATTAAAAATATTATCATATTTACGATCAAATAAAGTGTTTCAAGCTGCATTAGCTAAAATTGCCAGCGAAGAAGAAAGAAATAGGATAGCTAGTTTTTATGTTAAAAATCTAGATCAATCTAGTGCTTTAGCTAATGAAGTTTCTCAGATTTTATCTGTGCTTTTGAATAAACCAGTAATAGACACTAGACATGGATTAGCTGGACTGCTTACTTTTAGTTGTTCGGTGAAAGTCATCTATCCTGCAAAAAAAACTGCCTTATAGTTAAAATATTCACAAATAATATATTTTTCATGTATATTTTAATAAAAAATATATATGACTTACAAAATCCCAGCTGAGCCAGGTGTTTACAAATTTATCGATAAGGAAGGAATGGTCTTGTATATTGGCAAAGCGATTAATCTTCGAAATAGAGTTAAATCGTATTTTCAAAATTCAAAAGAAAAATCAGTTCGTACACAGAAAATGATTGAACAAATTTCTGACGTTCAATTCATAACTGTAGATTCTGATTTAGAGGCGATTTTGCTTGAAACCAATTTGATTAAAGAACTTCGTCCAAAATATAATATATTGATGAGAGACGATAAGAATTTTGTATATATAAAAGTTCATTTTGAAGATGATTATCCGCGAATTTCAATTGTGAGAAAAGTTGAAAAAGACAACGCAAAATATTTTGGACCAAAGACTGCAAAATGGAAAGTGGAAAAAACTTTTGATTTGCTTCATAGGATTTTTCCATTTCGCAATTGTAAACTACAAATTAATTGGAAAGATGGAAATGTCGAAATAAATAATAAAGTTATTAAATATCCATGTCTCGAATATCACATCAAAAGATGCAGTGCGCCTTGTATAGGCAATATCAATCCAACTGATTACAAGGTAATGATTGACCAAATCATAAGTTTTCTGAGTGGGAAACATGACGTAGTTATAAATGGTTTAAAAGAAAAAATGATGATATTTGCAAAAGAAAAAAAATTTGAACAAGCCGCAAAAATAAGAGATCAAATTTTGGCTGTAGAAGATATTATGGAAAAACAAAAAATCTCTTCGCCTGATCATATTGATCAAGATCTCATAAGTTTCATATCTGAAAATGGAAATATATATTTCAACTTATTCATGATTCGTGATGGGAGGCTTGTAAACCAGGAAAACTTCACTTTTGAAGGAGAATTAAGCCCCCTTGACAAAGGGGATAAGGGGGATTTGGATCCCGAAATCTACGAGTCATTCATAAAACAATACTATGAAACTGCCGCTGATATACCAAAAGAAATATTGATTTCAAAAAAGCTTGAAGAACAGGATTTGATTGAGAAATGGTTAACCGATTTGAAAGGATCCAAAGTGAAAATCATAATTCCTCAAAAAGGACAGAAAAATAAACTTCTTGAATTATCACAAAAAAATGCACAAAACTTTGCGAATCAAAATAAGACAAAATTTGAACAGGAAAAAGTAAGAACTGAAAACGCTCCTTCAGATTTGAAAGATATTCTCGTAAAAGAAGGACTGGAAATTAAGACAATTGATAGAATTGAATGTTACGATATTTCGCATTTGGCAGGTACTCATACTGTTGGATCCATGGTGGTTTTTGAAAATGGAAAAGCAAAACCTAGCGATTACAGGCAATTCAAAATAAAAAATCTTGAAAATGGTCAAATTGATGATTGCAAATCCATAGAAGAGGTTTTGACAAGAAGGTTGAAATATTTAAGTGACTCAAAAGAGAAATTAGAAATTTATAAAAAATCTGATTTTGATTTGCCACAAGGATACGCTGTTCGCAGGGCTAAAAAAGTTGATCTCACAAGAATAAATGAATTTATGGTTGATTTTTCTTGGAAAACACAAGAAAGTCCTGAAAATTTTTACGTTTTAACAAAAGATAAAAAAGTAATTGGATGCGCAAGATTGACATATAAAGAAAAAAATAAATTTGGACATATAAGATATGTTTATGTAGATAAAAAATATCGTGGACAAAAAATTGCATTAAAGCTTGTAAAAAAAGTAATTCAAGAGTCTGTAAGTGATCTTATCTACATGACCTGCAGGAAAAATCTTGCTCCATACTATTGCCAACTTCTGTTTACAACAGAAAAAAATATACCTGATGAATTTCAAGGCAATCTTGAGAGAACTGCAAAAAGAGCTGAAGAAGGAGCTGTATTGTTAAAATACGATGACGATAGGCAGGTCGGTCATTTTCATACAAGAAAAGCTCGTAAAAATGATTTGGAGTCAATATTTAAGCTTAGAAAAGATTGGGGGCGCGATAATAATTGGATAAAATCTGAAGAAGGATTTTTTGTTTTAGAAAGAGAAACCATGAGAGGTAAAAAAGTTATTGGAACTGTTGCACTAGTAAAAAGAGATGAACTACATCATGAAATTATTTCTTTGATAATTGATGAAAAATATAGAGGCCAAAAACTTTCTGATTTACTTTTAAATAAAGTTATTGAAGAGTGTCCCCTGCCAACTGTTTATCTTTTATGTAAACCTGAAATAAAAGATATTTACTTAGCGAAAGGTTTTCAAGAATTAAATGTGACTCCAAAAGCTTTTGAAAGTTCTATACAATGCTGTAAAGAGAATTACAATGAAGATAGTGTTATTTTGATTTATGATAAATATAAAAATACAGTAAAAAAAGATGAATCTTTTTATTCAAGACCTGATTTGATTGTGGTTGACGGAGGAAAAGGACAACTTTCAAGCGCGCAATTTGCAATGGACAATTTAAATTTAAATATTCCGATAATAGGACTTGCGAAACAGAATGAAGAAATTGTTATTAGCGGTCAGCGATTAGCGGTCAGCGAACAGTCCCATAATTATGAAGTAGGCAAACTTGAAAGTGAGAATTTTCAGTCAATTTTGTTGCCAAAAAACTCCCAAGCTTTACAATTGCTTCAAAGAATTCGTGATGAAGCACATAGATTTGCTATTTCTTTTAATAGAAAATTAAGGACAAAAAATTTAATTAATTAACAGTTGATCTACAAAATATTCTGCGAGATTAAGCTTGCTTTCCCTGAATAATCCATTAAATAAACAGCTTCTATTAACTTCCAATAGATATAAATTATTTTTGCTTTTTGCTATATCCAAGCCAATAAAATCCAATGTATTTTTTTGAATTATTTTTTCTACAAAGCTTGAAATGTTGTGTTCTAAATCCTCAGTACCATAAATTTCAACCTTGGAATATTTAGTTTTTGAATTTTTTAATGAAGCTTTTTTGATAATTTGATTAAAAATAACGTAAACTCGATATTCTCTATCAATTTTAATTTTATTTTGTATAACATAATCAGATGGATCCTTGTCAACTAACTCTTTTGAATCAAATATTATTCCTTTTGCTCTGCTTGATATTCTTTTCTTTGTAAAAAAAGAAGCATTATTAACATCTTTAATATCACTTAAAATCTTTGTGTCCGGCATAAATTCTTTGAATAATTGATACTGTTTCCATTTATCTTCAAAATAGATATCTTCTACTGATTGGATATTATCAATGAGATAACTATTTTTTTTGTTATTTAAAATAATATTAATTTTTTGCTTTAAATCATCTGCTTCATAAAGATAGTTAAACGGATCTCTGATATAAATATAATGATATTGGTTAGATTCCAATTTCTTTTTTATCAAATTCAAATTTTCATGAAAAAAACAAAAATCTACTTTAATTTTAGATTTTATTTCTTCGGTCAAAAAAAGAGGAATTGATAAGTCGTTGACTGTTGTGACTAGCAGTAATGATCTCAATTTGTTGTTTATAATGATTTCGTATATATTTCTATCAGAAATCTAAATTTTATACAATTAATTTAAAATAGACCTTTCATGTAACTGCTCACCGCTTTGTATAATTTGGTCAACTCCATTTAATTGTCATCCTGAATT
>CAZEDK010000055.1:0-6538 GCA_964511025.1 uncultured Candidatus Peribacteria bacterium
AAATAAAGCTAAAGATAGTGCAAGGTAGGTGTTTTATTTTTTGCCAAGACCCTTACTGACTGTGTGAATACCAAAAATGCTTTTCGTTTAATTCAATCAATTCCAAGCAAAAAAGCCGAACCATTCAAAATGTGGTTGGCACAAATTGGAAAAGAAAGGTTTGATGAGATAGAGAACCCAGAACTCGCACAAGAAAGAATGAAAAATCTTTATGAACAAAAAGTCAAAAAGATTATTCGATTTTGACAGCTGAAATCTCAAAAGCTACTTTTGGGATGACTCCAAGTGAGTATAGAACTTTTAAAGAAATTCCAATTCAGGAAAAATTTTTAACAAACAATCAAAATCTCTTGCTTAAATGCAGCTTTTATCTTAAAATCCTGGAGCTTTTTAAGCAAGCTTAATTTTTGCAGAGACGAAGTTTGCTTGAAAATTTATTATTAAAGTCTTTGCTACAACAATTATGACAGGCAAACAACAAACAAAAGATACTAATTTAATGGATGAGCTTTTGATGGATTATGAAATACCTTGTTTCCCAGCTATAGGTCAATTAATCGAAGGCACTGTAGTTAACAAAAGGAAAAACTGCATTTTGGTTGATTTGTTCAATGGAGCATACACAGGCATCATAAGCGGTAAAGAAATAAAAGACAGTCTCAACAGCGCCAAAGATATGAATATTGGCGATACTATTTCCGCAGTCATACTAGAAAGTGAAAATGAAGATGGTTTCGTTGTACTTTCCTTAAAAGCATCAAGCCAGCAAAAAGCATGGGATAGATTTTATAAAATCCACGAAACTGACGATACTTTAACTATCAAACCAAAAGAAGCAAACAAAGGCGGGCTACTTGTGGAAACAGATGGTATTACTGGATTTTTACCTGTATCTCAATTATCACCTATTAATTATCCAAGGGTGAATAACACAGACACAGCACTGATTCTTCAGAAATTGCAGAGATTAATAGGCAAAGAATTCCAAGTAAAAATTATAGCAATTGATAAAGAAACAAATAAATTAATTTTTTCTGAAAAAGCAGTACAATCAGAACAACGCAAAAAAGTATTACAAGGCCTCAAAGTTGGACAAAAGATTACAGGTAAGATAAGTGGAATTGTGAAATTTGGAATATTTGTCACATGGGATGGTCTTGAAGGTCTTGTCCACATTTCAGAAATCGAATGGGGACATGTAGCAAGCCCCGAAAATTATGGGTCAGTTGGCAATACAATCGAAGCATTAGTCATAGGAGTTGATAAAGATAAAATTTCATTAAGCATCAAACAATTGACCAAAGATCCATGGATCGAAGCTGCGCAAAAAATTAAAATGGGACAAATACTTTCAGGGAAAATCAATAGACTTACTGAGTTTGGAGCTTTTATGGAAATAGATGATCAAATAAATGGACTAATTCATTTATCTGAAATGACAAAAACAGACGGCACCGAAGCAAAACATGCCGATGAAGTTGTAAAAATTGGGGATAATGTAACAGCAAAAGTAATTGCAATCGACACAAAAGAACACAGAATTGGTCTTAGCATGAAAACTCAGGAGGATAAAAAAGAAATCACAGTTACTGACACGCAAGAAAGTGAAGAAATAGATAAGAAGGAAGAGAAAAAAACTTCAAAAGGATCCGCTGGAAAAAACAAAAAAACTCCCTAAAAGACAACTTCACTTATACCTTTGATTAAATCATTATCTCTCGTATACTGATTTCTGTTTATTCTTTTCGTTAGAAAATGTAAACAGGAATTAGAGGTGATAAGTCTTTAGCTCATCACTTACCATAACCGATAGATCTTGCGATATATCAATTATAGCAAAGAGGACTAACTTAATCTTAGGCAATTCCGGAGCTGCAACTTCACAAAAGCAAAGGAGCTGCGACTTTACAGTTGCCTGCAAAGTATAACGGAAAACTAAGTACATGATTGCTTTTAGGGAGGTGGATATATTTATTTGGATTTTTAAGTACATCCATCTCCTTAAAGCAGTTTCTATTTTTCTATTTTTAAAAGATCTTTTTCAATTCCAAACTTTCAAATCTTAAAATTATATCAGTTATTTTTTAAAAATGCAATACCAAAATCGGAAAATCTATTTGCAATCTTGAATGTAGCACAAACTGTTTGTATTGTTTTGCTCAAAATCATCACAAATTCCATCACACCAGATTTCATTATTGACCTTGGATTCTTCCTTAATTTTTGTTTCAGAACCAGGTATCAAACTAACATAGACCATGAGATAATTGCCATTTTTTAGCTCTATTACAGACGGTTCTTTGAGAATATAGCTTTCTAGATCGCTTTCGCCATCAAGACTTAAAATATTTAGCGATTCGCTAGTCCATTCATTTCCATCCTGAGTAACAAAAGAAGCAAGTTTTTGAGCATTTGCATCGATATTATTTGCAAAAGCATAAAAACGATAAATATCTTTCGCCACTAATCCATTCGCCATTAAAAAATATGAATTGTCATATTCTAATTCTATTTCATTTTCAAAAACAAAATATCTGCCATCACTTGATGTGCCATGTAAATTAACTGACGGTTTGCTTATGTCTCTAGCGAATATATGCCAATCATTGTTAATTCTAAGAACAGTTGGATCAAAAATTTGATATCCAGATGGAGCAAAAGCGAGTCCAATTTTACTAAAACGCAAACCGTCAATTCCCTCGCTATAGTAAGTTCGAGGTCCTTGACCATCATTAGGATCAACAGTTAAATAAAGTCGAAAAGTCCCATCATCAAGAATTATTATATCAGGATCTACAGGTGATGACATCCCTTCAAAACCACTGAGTTCTAAAAACTTATAAATCCAAGTTAAACCATTATCATCAGAAATAGCTACAACTGTTTGATTTTCTTTTGTATCAGCTAACCAGCTAGTATAATATAGATAAATAATGCCGTTTTTATCAACAACCATATCAGGCACATCGCCTTGATCAGTGATTACTAGATTGTTTCGCGCGAAATTTAGTCCATCATTCGATGTTGCGCTAAGAATTCTCATGTTCCATGGACCTAACGCGTCAGGACCTTCACTATAGCCAACTTTTGGTTCAAAATCACTTTTTATTTTTTCTTCTTTTTTATGTGACAATATACGATAAATCATTTCAGCCGTTTCAGCTCTTGTGATCTCTTGATATGGCAAAATCATACTATCAGTCGTAATCTTCGCCTCTGAAAAAAATAAGCTACCAATTATTAAATTAGCACTAACAATAATACAAATAAACAAAAACATTTTTTTCACTTAAATGAAAAAATTTACTGAATAATTAAAGTAGATCCAAGCGTATTAAGAATACCATCAACTTCTTCGTCGCTTATAATATCGGTATACTTAACAGCTACAAAAAGCCATTGTTGATCGTTAGTCTGCGCAAGATAAGATTCTATAGTCGCAGGACTTGGGATTTTGGAACTTTGTTTTTCTCCTTCAGTTGGCTGACCAAGAAATGTTCTTGTTACTTTTGCTTCACCAGGCTTACTGGATCCCATATAAGCTCCTTTTAATTCAGTCAAAGCTTTTGTTTCATCTCCATTTAATAGTGTTTTGTATTCATCCGGCAAAAGCGCGATAATAAGTTTCAAAGCGTCTTTACCTGCATTCGCATCATCAGGTATTGTTATTTGCCAGACATCATAAGAGTTACCTACATTTTCAATATTTTTTAATTCAACAGGGGATGAAAAACTTAATTTATCTCCAACTTGAATTTCATATAATTTAACAACTTCATCTGTTTTCTCTATTATCTGCGTTTGTTCTTGTTTATCGCATCCAATCATCAACAAAATCGATATCGTTGCTAAAATGAAAAGAATAGATTTGGTGTTCATAATGAAAAAATTAAATTCATAAAATTCTAATAGGTAAACGTGAATTCCTCCAAATTATCAGTTTCATCAAATTCGTCAATTTCAAAAGTGCCATCCGCTGTAATATAAAATGTGTAAGTTTGCCCTTTTTTCAACTCGTTATCAGCAAATACGCGAGATAATTTTTTACATAAAGAAGCAGGTCCGAGATTTTTTGCTGTTACAACCTCAGTCTTAACAAAATCATAAGCATTAGTAAAGAGAACAGGCACATCTACATAATTTTCATCTATCAAATTTTGATAACCGGTACAAACGTATACTTCTATATAAGGATTTTGCCCTTCAGGACTATAAAATACGGCAGGTTGAGCAAAATTTATATTAATACCTTCATAAGGCAATGGGTAAAAGAAACTATAAGTGGAAGAGTTATCGTTTTCATCAAGCTCTTGTTGAAGATTATCAGGATCTATCACTGCTAACACGTTATAAGTTTGCCCGCGCTGGAAACTATCAACAAGCTGATAAGAACTTTGGACGCATCCTTTGTTGGTAACATCAACATATGCAGCTACCCGGAAGTCAACAGGAGAACTATCATTGATAGTTACTATAAGTGTATTGGAAACGAGTTCCTCCGTCTCTCCGTATCCTAAACCGCTACCAACATAATCAAGACAAGAAGTAATTTGCACAGTGTCATAATAGACAGATGAACCGTCTACATGTGGCACAAATTCGATATCCTTGATATATAAATTAGCTGAAGATTTGGTTGGCTCGTAATCAAAACTATATTCAAATTTATTATTAATAGTATTTTTTTCTTGACTAGCGTTGATAAGATTCACCTTTGCCACATAAGTTTGACCATCTGTAAGATTAAGAGACTCTGTAGGTATTGGCCTACTATAACAGATTACTTTTTTCGTGCTATCGTAATACGTTAATGTTTTATCAGAGATCAGTTTTTGATTGATTTCCACTGTCAATTCAGTGCTTATGTCCGCGCTTGTATTTTTGAAATCCATACAATAAGAGACAACAATTGTTTGGTAATCGGTATATCGCAAATAGACATCCAGAATATAAGTATCAGCCGCTGTCGTGTTGGTGTTGGTTTTGATTTCATTTTTATTAATATTTAAACGAGCGCTAACATCCGATCCTTTAGTTGCACAACTATTCAACAAAGTAAGAAGTACAACCAATCCAAGTAAATATTTAATTTTATCCATTTTTCCAGGTTAAGTTTTAAAAAATATAAATCCCACATTCACACACTAATTTTAATTTAATGAAGGTATTAATGCAATAGACACTTTACGGATTTACTGCGCAATAATTTTATGATTATGTCAATCAACATATACAGTTCATAGACTTAGGATGTTCAGAAAACAGTAATTCTCTGCTATAATGTTAGGATTTCAATTTTCAATCGTGCAATTTAAAATTCCACAAGACGTACAATTAGAAGATAAAATAGTCGGCCCACTTACACTTAAACAATTAAGTATTTGCGCGATAGGTGGAACTATAACCTATTTTTTTTATACAACGCTTTCAAAAAATTATTTCTGGGAAGTCTGGATTCTACCTGTAAGCCTAACTATCTTAATTACTTTAGCCATATCATTTATTAAAATAAGTAACGTTACATTCACAAAATTTATATTACTTTTAATAGAATTCGCACTGAAACCTAGACGAAGAATATGGGAAAAAAGTGAAGGTTTAATATATCCATCAATTTTTTACACAATCAATAAAGAAAAGAAAAAAATAGAAAAGAAAATTGATGAAAAAGTTGAAACAAGTAAAGAGGGACTCAAAAGAATAGAAGAAATTTCAAAAATTCTAGACAGTCATGGCAGTATATAATTTTAAAAAATGACAACACAAAACGACAAAAAAATTCAAGATACTGTAAAAAACACTCATAAACATATAGGCAAAAGCACATTACTGCATTTACCTATAGCAGAAATCAGAGACGACACCGTAATCCTTAAAAATGGTGGCATGAGGGCTATCATTGAAACGTCTGCAATAAATTTTAATTTAAAATCGGAAGAAGAACAGAATTCTATCATATATTCATATCAAAATTTTTTAAACACCTTGGAATTTCCGATTCAAATCATTATAAGATCGAGAAAGCTTGATATCGACAACTATATTACTGAAATGAAAGAAAAATCAAAAAATCAAAAAAATCCATTATTAAAGAAACAAACCACTGAATACGCGGAATATATTCAAAAATTGGTTGAATATGCAGATATAATGGATAAATCATTTTATGTAATAGTTCCTTTTGACTGCGCAAGAAGTCAAAAAAAGAATATGTTCAGTACATTCCTCGATAGACTAAAAACAAAAGATAATATAACTGACATCAGAAGAAGACATGCCGAATTCGACCAAATGCACAAAGGATTAGCACAAAGGTTAAACCTTGTAAAAGCAGGTCTTCAAAATTGTGGTCTAAATATAAAACAACTAAAAACAGAAGAAATAATAAAATTATTTTATAATGTATACAATCCAATAAGTTCAAGATATCAAAAAATCAACTTATTGGATGAAATGACATTAGAGCCAACCTCATAAAATAAATAATAGACTTACTGCGCAATAATTTTCGTAGCGAAATTTTCAGATTTTGAGCGAG
>CAZEDK010000056.1:0-6401 GCA_964511025.1 uncultured Candidatus Peribacteria bacterium
GTATAAATACACTAATCATGTATTTAATAAAATATATGCAAAATTTGATTAATCAATATTACGAAAAATATTTAGATTATCTGAGGGATTTATTGAAATATCCTTCAGTATTTACTGAACCAAAAGATGTTCAAAAAGCTATTAATTATTGTAAAAAAGTTTTTGAAAAAAAGTAGCAAATCTACATATTTAATTGTTTTGGAAAATAATGTAAAAGTATCAGATATCCCAACCCTTTGTATTTATACCGCAGAAAGAAGAAAATTAGTGAATGAAAACGATTTATCTTTATCTTATCAAAATTATTGCAAGACCTGTTAAAGAAATTATAGCAAAACTTGTCATGATTGTTTTGGAAAATTCTTTTGTCCCAGATATATATGAAATAATTCCTTTAAAAAACATATTTGATATTGTTACAATTGCTATGCCTTGTGATGCTAAGTGAATCAATTGCTCGTTATCATTTGCCATTTCTATCATTGAAAGACTGAAAACATCGACATCTATAATACCAGAGAGTATGCCAGCCAGATATATACCATTTTCTCCTAAATAATTTTTTGCGGCATAAGTTCCAAACAGCGTTAAAGTAAAAAATAATGCGAATTTTATTGCAGGTATTAATTTCAAAGGACTACTTTCTGTTATTTTATTTTTTCCATCTGGAATTGTGATTTGTTTATCTTTCACAAAATAAAAATTGATGAAAGCGGTTACAAGAGTAACAAATAACATAACTCCAAATGGTATTAGCAGTTCAGTAAATAGATTTTTGTTGAATGCAAAAACTAATAAGCCGATTCTAATAAACATTATTCCAGATCCTATAATTGTTGCTACGGCAAGTAGCCTATATAGTTTGTTTGCTTGTTTACTTTTTTCAGCCATGCTTTCTGTAAGTGCGGTAGATGAAGCTAGCCCTCCCAAAATTGCTGTTACAAAAATACCTTTATTTTCTCCAATTAATTTTGTCAAAATGTAACCAATAAAATTTATACCGAGTATTAGCAATACAAGTAACCAAATTTTATATGGATTAAAAATGTTCCAAGGATCTATTGTTGCATTTGGTAAGAGTGGCAAAACTACAAAAGAAAGCAATGCAAATTTCAAAGTTGCAGTAAATTCTTCATCTTTTATTTGTTTAGCAAAACTGTGTAGTGATTCTTTTTCAGATAAAATAAATGTAACCAAAATAGCTGTAATGATAGCGATAGGTGGATTTATGTAAGTTGTGAACCCAATTATAAAAGCTATTGTCGCGGCCATTTCAGATGTCATACCGAATATTTGTTTGTATTTTAGTTTATTTGTATAATTAACCAACAAGAGAGCCAAAACAAAAATCATTGCAATTATTGCTACTGAAATTCCAATAATTGGTTGTAGATAGCTACTGATAAACCCTAAAAGTGAAATAAATGAAAAAGTTCTGATGCCTCCAAATTCTTTTATCTTTATTCTTTGCTGGATTCTTTCTCGCTCCAAACCAATAAAAGCACCGAGTAATATTGAAATTACTAACTGAAGGACCAAGTAAAGGTTCAGACCATCCGTCAATAAAGATTTTATTGCCATTTATTTTTAATGAATCTTTCCATTATATCAGTTTTTTATAGCATTTTCTATGATTTTTGATTGATTGAAGTTTTTTAACTGTAAATATTTTGCAAATCCTTCAAATGTAGCGTTAAGTGGTATAAGTCCTATAAGTTCTGATTCTCTGATTTCAAATCCATATTTACTTGCTTCTTTTTTAATTTTGTCAAAAACAATTTTAGGTGGAGTTTTGTTAAAATCAGTTAAATTCATAGATATTTGATAACAATCTTTAGTTTTTAAATAAAACCCAAAAGCTTTTACGCAAGGCAGTCCACCATCTTTTTCGCGAATAATTTTTGCAATTTTTTTTACTCTTTTTAAATAATTGTCCATTTCTAATTGTTCGCCAACTATTTTTAAATTTATGTTAAATGCAATCAGTATTTTTCTAGCACCAATGCAAATTCC
The DNA here is from genome assembly GCA_964511025.1 of uncultured Candidatus Peribacteria bacterium. Lineage (GTDB taxonomy): Bacteria > Patescibacteriota > Gracilibacteria > UBA1369 > GWF2-33-10 > CAZEDK01. The sequence goes on from CAZEDK010000056.1 coordinate 2,014, forward strand.
TCCAGCTTTACTGATTTTTTTAGGTCCGTAGTCAGGTGTTACATCAATATTGTTTGATATTTCATTTTTTAAAGTTTCAAATCTTCTGTTTCTAATATAAGCAAGATTTCTCCTTTTATTTGTTGTTGCAGCATATTCATATAAATAAACAGGAATATTTAAATTTTGAGCAACTTTTGTGCCAAGTTTTTTAGCTATTTTGATACAATCATTCATTTTAGCATTTTTTATTGGCACAAATGGCATAACATCACATGCGCCAATGGCTGGATGTACTCCGCTATGTTTTGACATATTTATTAGCTCTGTAGCTTTTTTAATTGCGTCAAAAGCAGCTTTTACTATTTTATTGCTACTACCAATAAATGTAATTACCGATCTGTTATGATCTTTATCGGAACTATAGTCAATAATTTTAATAGTTTTGTTTTTTTTAATAGCTTGTATTATTTTCGCCAGAATTTTTTTATTCGAAGTAGAAAAATTTGGAACCGCTTCAATAATTTTTGAATTCATAATCCAATACTTTAATTATATTCATAGGGCAAGCTTTTGCTGCCATTTTGTTCATTGCTTTATCTTGTTCGAAAATGTTAGCAATGAAAATATTTTTCTTCTGTACAGAACATACGAGTTTTGATTTGCCATCTTTTTCATCCATTATCCAATTTTGTGGAGCTATAGTGACGCAAGAATTGCAACCAATACATTTATATCGATAATGTTCTATTTTAGGCATTTTTCTTTTTTAAAATATAAACTTTATCATTTTTTCTTGCCGTGTATTGGCATGGTATTGTAATAAGAGAGCCTCTACTTGCAATTTCTACAAAATTTTCATTGAACATTATTTCATTAATTTCTTCATAAATTATGCCAGTAGTATCTCCCATGATTGTTATTTTGTCTCCTTTTTTTAGATCGTAAGCTTGAAGTTTAATTTCAGCTATTTTGACTTTTGAATAATAGTGACTCACAAGTCCTGCAAATATTCTTTCTTCTGTTGCTTGGCTGCCAGAAGAATTGCTGAAATCAGGAATTTTTTTACCTAAGTAATATCCGTCACAAAATCCTCTGTTATATACAGATTTTAGCCTTGTCATAAATTCTTCAATTTTTTCTTTTGTAAAATTTTTATTTTTTATCGCTTCCAAAGCCTCTTTATAAACTTGTGTTACCGTATAAACATAATCAGGCGATCTTCCACGTCCTTCAATTTTTAAAACACTTACACCACTTTCAATAATTTTATCCAGAAATGGTAAACAACATAAATCTTGTGGACTCATGATGTATTGATTATCTACAATCATTTCATTGCCTGTTTCTTCGTCGATAATTTTGTATTTTTTTCTACATTCTTGTAGGCAAGCACCTCTTTGTGCGGATGTATTAGACGTGATTAAGCTCATTTGACATCGACCGCTTTGAGCTATGCACAGTGCGCCATGTATAAAAATTTCAATTTTAACAAGTTTGCCATTTGGACCTTTTATATTCTGTTCTTTAACATTGGTGCAAATTTTTTTTATCATTTCAAGATCGACTTCACGAGCAAGTACTATTGTATCGCAAAATTGTGCATAGAATTTAACTGATTCAAAATTCGATACTGATAACTGTGTTGATCCGTGCACAGATATTCCTATTTCTCTTGCATATTGCATTGCCGCTATATCTTGAATTATGATTGCGGTAATGCTTGTTTCTTTTGCTTTATCAATAATTTTTTTCATTAAATTCAGATCGTGGTCATACAATATTGTATTTAAGGTTATGTATGTATTAACTTTCGCATTTTTGCACTGCTCTGAAATTTTTTCCAAATCTTCAATTGTAAAATTATCTGAAGATCTTGCTCTCATATTTAATTGCTCGATACCAAAAAAAACACTATCGCAACCTGCCTGAATCGCAGCAGTTAATGAAGCGAATGATCCCACTGGTGACAAAATTTCAATTTTATTTATCAATTTGTTTTATTTAGAAATTTAATTTAAATTTGTTGCGTACTTATTTTAAATCTATGTCTCTAAAAATCAAGACTAAGGTGATCGGTATTATTGGTGGAAAAGGTTGCATGGGAAATTATTTTGCGAAACTTTTTAAAAAATTTGGTTTTAATGTTTTGATTTCAGATCTCAATACAAAATTGAACAATAAAGATTTAATAGAAAAATCTGATATAGTCATTTTTTCTTTACCGTTGCATTTATCGATTCAAATAATAAAAGAAAATATAAAATTTCTAAGGGAAGATCAGCTTGTCATGGATTTTACATCTTTGAAACAAAAACAAATAAAAGAAATGCTTAAGTCAAAAGCGCAGATTATTGGTCTTCATCCAATGTTTGGTCCATCCGTTCATTCTCCAAAAAATCAAATCATACTTTATAGTCCTGTTAGAACTCAATTAGAGAAAGAAATTAAAAAGTTTTTTGAAGCTTTTGGATTTGTCATACAAAAAATAGATCCAAAAAAACATGATCAACTAATGTCCATCGTGCAGGTGCTTATACACTTCAAAGCTGTTGTCATTGGTAAAGCTCTTGAAAAAATGAAAATTAATATTGATGAGACTTTGAGTGTTGCAAGTCCTGCTTATGAAATGGAACTTGCAATGATTGGTAGAATTTTTGCGCAAAATTCGAAGCTGTATGGTGCAATAGAAATTATGAATCCCGAAACTGAAAAAGTTTTAAAAATTTTGGAAAAGAGTTTTGATTTATACAAAGATATAGTTCTGAAAAAAGATTTAAATGCTTTTTGCAAAGAATTTGATCAAACCTCAAAAAGTATGGGAGAATATTGTAAGGAAGCTTTAGATAAAACATCAAAAATATTTAAATATTTATAAAATAAGTTTTGTTTTTTGTGGAAAACTAGTATAAAATGTACATGTAAAACACATTGTAATCTCTATATATGAATTGTACTATTACAACAACGTTAGCCGAACCATGGTATAAATTTTTGCTTTCTCAGGCTGAAGAAAAAAAAGTATCAAGAAACAAAATCCTCGAAGAAGCTTTGAATGAATTACAAAAAAAAGAATTATTAAGGCAAATTGAAGAAGCTTGTAAAGATGAGAAATTGATGAAAGAACAAGCACAAATTTGTAAAGAGTTTTCTAGAATGAGACCACAAATACCATAGTTTTATATTATGCAGTTTAAAAAGTACGATATATGTATAGCGGACTTTGATCCAAAAAAGGGACGAAAGCAAGCTGGTGTTAGACCTTGTATTATATTACAAAGTAATGCTTTTAATAAGTTTTTTTTAACAAGCTTAGTTGTGCCTTTAACAAGTAATATATCTAAGTGTTATCCAAGTGATTTTTTGATTCACCCATCAAAACCGAATGGTTTGGAAGAAACATCTCGATATTTAGGCAGTCAAATGACGGTAATTGATAATATTTTTATTTTAGAGAAGATCGGAGTTTTAGAAGAAAGATATTTTGATGATATAAAATTATCTATAAAAATGATTTGTGATTTAGATGATAAATTTTTTACTCCATGAAAATCCTAACACTCGGTCCAAAAGGTACTTATTCAAATATAGCGGCTTTGAAATTTAATAAAAAAGCTGAAATTTCTTATGTAGACTCTATTTCTCATGCTTTTACAAATTTTAAGAAAATTAAATGTAATTTTTTGCTTACACCTATCGAAAATACTACTTATGGTACTGTTAGAGAAACATTTGATAATTTATATGAATCAGATTTGAAAATTTATGCAGCAATAGATTTGCCTATCCATCATGTACTTGCTTCCAAAGCCAATAAATTTCAAATTATATGTTCACATGAACAAGCTCTTGCTCAGTGTAGAACATTTTTATCACAGACATATAATGACTGTGTTTTGAAAATTACAGCATCTACCGCGGAAGCAGCATTATTAGCTTCAAAGAATGAAAATTTTGCAGCTGTTGTAAGCCTTGAAACAGCGAAATTTTATAAACTTAAAATTATTGCAGAAAATATTGAAGATTTTCAAAATAATACAACCAAATTTTGGATCATTGGTCGAAAATTTAACGAAAAAAAACAGAAATATACATCAATGGTTATTAGACCTAAATCAGATGCTTCTGGAATTTTGTTGAAAATTCTTATGCCATTTAATTATCTTGGAATTAATTTAACACGCTTGGAATCAAGACCGGTCAAAGGAGTCAATGGGCAGTATTTATTTTATTTAGATTGTGAAGGTGATTTTCGCGATAAAAAACTTTTGGAATTGAAAAAAATCTTCGAAACTGGAGATTTGGTAAAAGAATTTAGAATTTTTGGGTCATATTGAAGAAATTTCGAATTCTTAATTTTGAATTTCCCGCCAGAATGATTTGAACTATATGAATAAAAACAAATACAC
>CAZEDK010000057.1:0-5571 GCA_964511025.1 uncultured Candidatus Peribacteria bacterium
CATCTTATACTTGTACGTTCGGGCGGGTAACCAACTGAGCTACCCTGCCATACTTATGCAATCTTTTTTCATCTTTCCCGTGCTCCCCGCCCGTACCGAACACTTATTTACTTATTCACATCTTATACTTGTACGTTCGGGCGGGTAACCAACTGAGCTACCCTGCCATACTTTAGTTGCTAGAAACTGAGAACAACTGAGAACTGAGAGCTGAGTATAAGAAATAATTTGCTTAAGTATTTTTAGTATATTTTTGAAAATATAGCAAGATATTATGACTGAATTTCTGCAAAGAATCCACTTGAACTTTTTTCTACAAAGACTAAAATTGCCATAGAAAATTAAAATCAAAGATGTCTGCAATTAGTGTACACAATTTGACCAAAAGATATGCGGATTTGACTGCGATTGACAGTGTGTCTTTTGAAATTGACAAAGGTGAAATAGTTGGATTTCTCGGTCCAAATGGAGCCGGCAAAACAACTACTATGAAAATCCTTACTTGTTTTATGCCTGCAACAAGTGGCACTGCTAGAGTTGCTGGGCATGATTGCTATGAAGAACCTTTGTTCGTTAAGAGAAAAATAGGTTATCTGCCTGAGAACGCTCCACTTTATAGCGAAATGAATGTTTTTGAATATCTTGAGTATATAGCTTCAATGCATGGAATTACAGCAAGTGATATCAATGGCAAAATCAAAAATGTAATAAATTCATGCGGACTTGAAACTAGAATTTTTAGTGAAATTGCAGAACTTTCAAAAGGCTATAAACAACGAGTAGGACTTGCATCGGCTCTTATTCATGATCCTGATATTTTGATACTTGATGAACCTACAAGTGGACTCGATCCAAATCAAAGAATAGAAATTCGCGATTTGATCAAACATATCGGAAAGAAAAAAACCATTATGCTCTCATCACATATTTTGCCTGAAATTGAAGCTACGTGTAACAGAGTAATCATCATTAATAATGGCAAAATCGTGGCATCAGGAACACCAAGCCAGCTTGAATCGGAAGCTGCTTCCCGGAATAGATTAAATATTATCGTCGCAGGCGATCCAAGTGACGCAGAGAAATTACTTAAAAAAATAAATGATATTAGTAAAATCAAAAACAAAGGGAAAGTTACTGAGAATGAATATGCATTTGAAATTACAGAAGGAAAAGATAAAGATTTAAGAAAAGATATAATCAGTATGTTTAATAAATCACGCATCACCAGTTTGCTTGAAATTTCCAGAAAAGAAGTGAGCCTTGAAGATGTTTTTACTTTTTTAACTAAATAATGAAAACAATAACAGCCATTATCAAGAAAGAATTGAAAAGTTATTTTAACTCACCTGTAGCCTATATATTCATTACAGTGTTTTTGATACTTAGCTCATGGATATTTTTTAGAACTTTTTTCTTTAACAATCAGGCCTCAATGAGAAATTTCTTTTCTCTTATGCCATTTTTATTTCTCTTTATTATACCAGCTATAACAATGAGACTGTGGTCAGAAGAAAAAAAACTCGGTACACTTGAGGTTTTGATGACTTTGCCTGTAAAAGATATCGATGTAGTGATTGGTAAATTTCTTGGAACTTTGATTTTTCTATTTATAATGCTTGTTTTAAGCTTGCCTGTGGCGATTATAGTCGTCAGCCTTGGCAAAGTTGATTTGGGAGCTATAATGACAGGATATCTTGGATTATTGCTAATGGGAGCAGCCTACATATCAATAGGACTTTTTGTATCAAGCTTCACAAAAAATCAAATAATATCTTTTATAGTAGCAATTGCTATATCATTTTTTCTACTTGTGATTGGGCAAGAAATTGTAACTTATTTTGTTCCACAGCAATTAGTGCCATTACTTCAATACATTGGATTAAGTAAACATTTCGATTCAATCATGCGTGGAGTAATAGATAGTAGAGATATAATTTATTATTTTTCAATTACAAGTATTTTTCTATATTTGAATGCAAAAGTTATAGAAAAATGGAAGTCTAGTTAAAATTTAAAATTTACAAAGTGGATTTTTCAAAACATTTTGAACATCAAAGGCATAAAATCGTAAGAGGTTTTCTCCTGCTTGCATTAGTAATAATTATTAATTTATTGTCATATAAACATTTTTTCAGAATTGATCTAACAGCCGACAACAAATTTACACTCTCAAAATCCACTGAGAATTTGATACAAAAAGCAAATGATGTCATCAATATAAAATTTTACTTGTCTGATAAGCTACCTCCTGATCTCAACACAAGGGCAGATTACGTAAAAGATATCCTGAATGAATATAGCGCAATAAGTAATGGCAATATCAAAATTAGCTATCTTGATCCAATTTCCAACCCAAGTTTGCTAGAAGAAACTAGCGCAATCGGAATCCCTCAAATTCAAATGGAGATATTGGAAAAAGATAAATATCAAGTACAAAATGGTTATTTCGGGATAGCTATTTTCTATGGAAACAAAACTGAAATAATTCCAGTAATTCAAAATTTAAACAGTCTTGAATATGATATAACTAGCAGAATTAAAAAAGTATATTTAAACGAGTTCAAAAAAATAGGATTTTTGTCCAATGTAAATGGATATGACAGCGAAAATGGTTATACTCGAATAGCAAGCTTACTAAAAGAAAATTATGAAGTCGAAAATATAGATTTACAATCAGATAGCGAAATTGCAGTAGATACAATAATTGTTGGCGGTCCAAAAAAAGATTTAAGCCAAGAAGTTTTAAACCGTCTTGATCAATTTATAAAAGAAGGCGGAAAAGTAATTTTTTTGATTGATACAATAGATGTAGGAAATGGACTCATTGCTCAGCCTCTTGATCAAGCCAATATAAGTGATTATTTGGCAAATCGAGGCATTCTAATCAATAACGATTTAATTTATGACCAAAATCATGAAAATGCTTCTTTTTCACAAGGATTTATTAGTTATATCTTACCATATCCACTGTGGCCAAAATTTTTAAATGAAAATTTTGATAAAGACAATATAATAGTAAATTCATTAAGCAATATCGTCATGCCATGGGTAAACAGTCTCGACATAAAAGAAAGTAATTTGAAACTGACAAAATTAATTCAAAGCTCTCAAAAAGCTGATCATTTTACCGAAAATTTCGACTTAAATCCTCAACAGCAATTTGTCTTAGAAAATCCAAAGAAATTTACTACAGCAATCTTGGCTGAAGGACAAACAGATGACAAGACAAAATTCATTGTAATCAGCGATTCCGATTTCATTAGTGATCAGTTTATTGATATGTTTCCTGCAAATAGCAAATTTATATTAAATACAGTTGATTATTTAACTTTGGATAGCGACCTGATTCAAATTCGTTCAAAAAACTTAAACGACAACCCTCTGAAAAAAATCTCAGATAAATATAATATTGTCATCAAAAACCTTGGAACATTCTTAAGCCCTATTCTTCTAGTAATTTACGGAGTACAAAGGACTATACGTCGTCGCAAAAAGGCTAAAAATCTAATATAAAGAAAATGAAAAAATATTTTAAAACTAATATTTATCTAACATTTTTTGTAGGATTATTGATCAGTATAACACTGATTGATTACGGTTTGATGCCTCTTTTATCACAAAATAGTGAAATTTATTTTTTCAACAATTTTAATACAGAAAATGTCAATCGAATCAACATTGAAAGAGCAAATCAAAAAATTGAGATTAGAAAAGAGAATGAAAAATGGCTATTGACTACAGCAAATGATTACAAAGCTGACAGCGAAGTGATTAGTCAATTACTTGAAACAACAAAAAACCTTAAATCAACTGAAATTGCGTCAACCAACAAAGATAATTTTGCAAATTTTGGCATTGATGAAAGCACATCTACAAAAATAAAGATAAATGTTGACAATGATACAATAATTTTTTATCTCGGCAACAAAGCCAAAAGTTACAATTCTCAATATTTTAGACTTGATAAAGGTAGCAACATTTATGTAATGAATCAAAATTTGGGAAATATATTCAATACAGAAAATAATTTTTATAAAAATAAAGAAATTGTAAACGTTGATCCGAAAATAATTGATAAAATTGCAATCAATGGAATTGAAATTCAAGATGAAACACTGAAGTCGATGTTTAACCCATTAAATGCCAATGGATTTGTTGATGAAAACGCAACAATTGAAAAAACAGCACTAAGTCCGGATCAAATTCTGGAAATAAAAATCATTTTGAAAACTGAAAATGAAGGCCCAATTATTAAAACTACTGAAAAAGATAAAGCTGGTAACTACATAGTGACAGTTTCAACCATCAATCAAACTTTCACACTAAATAACTACATCCTCGATCAAATTCGTGAAATCTATACAAAACAAATTCTGGTACCAACTCCCATCCCTTAATACTTAATACCAACCCCTTTATCCTTTATTTACACTCTCTCAATAATCTTAATAAAAATCTGTCTTGTCATATCTACATCTTTCATTGCTCTATGTGATCCAATCGAATTAATACCAAAATGACTTGCTATCGTTGACAGCTTGTTATTCGAAGTGCCAAGAGATACATGCTTTCTTAGCAAGGAAAGAGTGTCTACGTAAGAATTTTTGAGCAAAGGCAGACCTAAATTCTGTAGATGATGATTGATAAATTTGAGGTCAAATTCAATATTATGCCCTACCAATGTTGCATTGCCACAGAAATTTACAAATTCAGGAATAACCTCAGACAATTTCCTGCCTTCGTTCTTAATAACTTCATAAGTAATACCATGAACAGCGGCAGCTTGTTGATTCATAAAACATTCAGGATCAACAATGGAATGAAATTCAGCCACCACTTCACTGCTACGAAATTTCTGAGCAGCAATTTCTACTATACCGCCAGGAACAAGACCTGTAGTCTCAGTATCCAATACTACAAAAGGTATCCCAAATTGTATCGCCTGTTTAAGCTGCTGTAGATTCATTTATTTTATCGTTAATCTATATTTTTCGTAGCATGCATAATGGCATGAATAATAACTTCTGAAAAAAGCTCATCTATTTCGTAAACAACTAGATAATCTTTATCAATGATTTTTACTTTTAAGTTAAAATTTGCAAGTTTTGAACAATAAAATGCAGGAAAAGCATTAGGAAATGTTATTAAAGTGTGAATCTCATGTTTTAAATGTTTTTCAAACTTTTGAGCTACAATAATAGAATCTTGGGCTATGTAATTATAAATATCTTCAAGATGCAATATAGCTCTTGATGTAATTTTTAACTTATATATTTTCATTTAATATTATGTTTTTTTTCAAATTTTTTAAAAAATTCGTCTACATCTTCATATCTTCCATCTCTAAACTCTATTTTACTTTGCTTCACCTCTTCCAGAATTCTTCTTTCCAAAGGAGAAAGTTCTATACAAGCAAATTCTGATTCTTGTTTTTTGGGAATTGTTGTTGGCATGTTTATTATTATTCTGTATGTATTATACTCGCCTCACTAGCGAAATCAAGCATGTAATATTTTCTACCAACACTCTCAATAAACTTCTCAAAATCCACATAAGAAATTTCCAAAGTTG
>CAZEDK010000058.1:0-5423 GCA_964511025.1 uncultured Candidatus Peribacteria bacterium
CAAAAAACTTAAACAAAAATTTAAAAAGCAGCCCCCCAAATGACTACGCTGCCATCATTAACAATTTATCTTTTATGGCTATACAAAATCCAGCAGAATTTCAATACTTTTTAAATAAAGAAGCTCATGGAGATGCTAGGGCGGCTAGGAAATGGTTAGAATGTCAATATATTAACTTAATGAATACTAAAGAACCTATAACAGATGTGGTACGAAAAGGATATGCTGAATTATTTAGAAAAAATGGAAAAGATGATTTTGCTAATAAATTGGAAGGTGTAGCAAAATATAAAACTTTTGACGATTTTTATAAAGTAATCGAAGGGACTAACAATATTAATACTGCAGATATTAAAGGTGGTGATGATCCACGTTATAATTACATGAAGCAGTTGTTAGAAAAATCTGGGCTTACACAAAAAGTACTTTTATCTGCTCCACATACATCCCAGGCATGTACTTATGCAAGACAAGGAAACATTGAAATAGAAACTATGGGTCATCATAGTGCAGATGATAATACATTCTCACCTACTACTTATAATAACAAGTCACATAATTTGCAACCTCGAACCAGCAACAGTATTGCCACATTTGTTATTACTCCAGACTTTGAGGTGATTGAAAAATTTAAAGCATATGATCCAGATGCAAAGTTTAAAAATAGAGATTAACATTAAAATATCCTCATACTGCTGAATATTGGTATAGGCAAAGATCATAAATTGCCCCAAATTATCGTTTTATTTTTAAGTAATTTAATTATTGCGTATAATGTTTTCGTCTATGCGAACTTGAGCAATGGTATAATGCCGCTAGGCAAACCATTGGTCAAGTTGGGAGAGCAGCTAGATTTTTAGAAATGGATGAGAAGTAAGAGAGGAGCTGAATTTAGGGAAATCTTTGAGACAAAAGATGCGAACCGCATAGATGATGTTATATGCTGTGCGGATGCTAAATAATATACTCCTTCGCTATAGAAATAGCATGTATAATGCCACGAAGCTTGACGTTATTATTTAGTTGAGCTGCTTACATTTGCGTTTAAGCTGTGGAGTATTAATGTTATTTTGAAAGCGAAGTGGTATTAAAAACATTGTGTAATCATTCTTGTTAAATTTTTCTACATTTAATACCTGAAGAGCTGTCTTCGATATCGTAACCTTTTTCTTTTATAATATTTCTTATTTCGTCAGATTTTGTCCAGTTTTTTTCTTTGCGATGATTTTCTCTGTCTTTGATAAGTTGCAAAATTTCTTCAGGGATTTCTTCTGTTTTTATTTCCAAGATGCCAAGTACTGAATTGAGTTGATTTATGAAGATTTTTATTTTTTCTAAATCTTCATGCGATAATTCACTTTCGTCAAGTAATCTATTAATTTCTTTTACAAATTCAAATATTACTCCAAGCGCGCCACTTGAATCAAAATCATTATCCATGTATTTCTCAAAATTTAATTTATAGCTATTTATAAGAGTATCTATTTCATTTAAGCTTTGTTGAGACAAATTTTGTTCATTGTCAAGCCTGAAAAGAAAATCTTGCAGTCTTTGCATAGTGTTTTTTGCCTGATTCAAAACTTCATCAGAAAAATCAATTGGATTTCTGTAATGTTGGGAAATTAATAAGTATCTGACCACTAACGGATCATAACTTTTAAAAATATCTTTCAAAGTGAAAAAATTACCGAGCGATTTGCTCATCTTTTCATTGTCTACCCTAACAAAACCATTGTGCATCCAGTATTTTACAAATCGGCAATTGTTTACAGCTTCGCTTTGTGCAATTTCACACTCGTGATGTGGAAAAATCAGGTCCAGCCCACCTCCATGTATATCAAAATTTTTCCCAAATATATCCATATTCATAGCGCTGCATTCAATATGCCACCCTGGACGACCATGTCCCCACGGACTTTCCCAAAAAGGCTCTCCCTGTTTAGATTTTTTCCATAATACAAAATCTTGCGGATTTCTTTTTTCATCTTTTAGGTCAACTCTTTTACCAGCCTGAAGTTCGTCAAGTTTTTGTTTCGATAGTTTGCCATATTCCGGAAACATTGTTATATCAAAATAAATCCCATCGCTAATTTCATAAGCAATTCCTTTTTTGATCAACGCTTCTACCATTTCTATCATTCGCGGTATATGCTCAGTTGCTTTTGGTTGTTTATCTGCTTTCAAAATTTTCAAATCTGAATAATCTTTTTCATATTCAGGAATGATTTTGTTTGCTAATTGTTGCACAGTGATTCCTTCTTCTTGGGCTCTACTGATCATTTTATCATCAATATCAGTATAATTTGAAACAAAAGTCACGCTGTAGTTTTTGTAAATCAAGTAACGTCTAATGAGGTCAAAAGCGATAGCTGACCTGCCATGTCCAAGATGAGCATTGTCATAAACTGTTGGACCGCAAAGATAGATTTTGACTTTGCCATTTTCTAATGCTTCGAATTTTTCTAATCTTGCTGAAAGTGTATTGTAGATTTGGAGCATCTAATAAATTAATATCGAAAATATTATCCACCTTATTATATCTAGCCCGAATAGCGCAATAAGGGGCGATAAGTCAATCATGCCTGTTTTTGGTGTTATTCTTCTTGCCAAATCAAGTATTGGTTGAGTGACATCGATTAAAAATTTAAATAACGGTCCTGACATTGGTGTTCTTATCCATGACAAAATGATCCTTGCGATAAGTGCAAATTTTAATATTTCAAATAAGACATTAATAAAAGTGATTGGAAAAGATGGGCTCATTATATTTTAAAATTGACTATTAACGAATCTACACATAGCTCTTTGTCCTGCGGACTTGAAACTATTGTTTTTTTCTGCATATTGGCATAATCGTGGGGCGCTTTTGTCGATTATCCACACATCAAGCAGTGGCGTTACGAAATAAACAATCAAAAGCAAGAAAAACAATAGATTTATTATTACAGAAATAATTAAGCACGGATTTTTATCTTTCATTTCATCTATTTTTACAAAGTCGCCTTTTGGCACGAATATAAATATCAGTTAAAATAAGAGTGGTCAATAGTACAAAGATTATACTTGGTCCTGACTGCGCAGTTTCATCAATCTTGTCTTCAATATTTATTTCAGGTTCTTGTTCCGGCGCGCTTTCGTGAACTTCTTCTGTTTCTGCTGCTGCCGGACTTGCACTGAGAATTGTGCTTGGAATTTCACTCTCGTTGCCTTTAGAATTAATGGCTGTAATTTGGAAAAAATATGTTTTGCCACTCTGAAGATTTGGAATGTACCATCTTGTTGAGCTGTCAAAAGTGTTTACAATTGTATTTAGATTACTGGGATCATCACTATAATATATTCGATAATTTTTGATATAAGAATCATCTTTGCCGCTATTTGCAACTTCCCATTCAAAATCCAGTCTGTTTGCAGAAATATCTACAATGGAGAATCCGGTGACTTGCGATGGGTAAATTACAGTTTCTTCAATAGGTTCTTCTACAATTGTTTCTTCAGGTATTTCATTGCTATTGATTTTTTCTAGCTGTTCTGGATCTGCGACTGTTTCTTCTTCAGCTATTTCTTCTTCTTTTACTGTCAGACTTGCAGCGTCGGAATAAATAGCTTCTTGTCCCAATTGGTCTACCAGTATTAGTTCAAGTTGATATATCCCTGGAGTTTTTGGCGCTGTAATTTTTGCTGAATACTGTCCTGTATGACCTGAATCTTCATTTAAGTCGATAATTTTGTCATCCATAACAACAGAAACTTGTGCAAGATATGCTTCACTAAATAGAGTTACAAAAAAATTATTTTCTGAATATACCTGTTCGGGATCGATTTCTATTGATTCAATCGTTGCTGCGCTTGAATCAATTTTTAAACTTAATTCGCCGGATTGTGCTAATACTTTTCCAGCATTGTCTATTGTTTGTACGTAAATTGTATAGAGTCCATTTTCTAGGCTGTCTACAAGTTTACTGAATTTTCCATTTTCATCTGAATTTATTTGTTCTATCAAATTGTTGTTTGCATAAATTTGGATTTTTGAATTAGCATTGGAAGCTCCGCTAAAAGTGAGATTTCCGCTATACGTTCCTGCAGTAGGGCTCGTAAGAATAATATTGGATTGTGGCTCTTCTATCTCGTCCTCGTTATCAATACTACTAGTTGATCCTCCTTTTTCTATAACTTCAAACTCAATTTCGCTTCTAATATCGAAATCTTCAGTATCATTTATGCTTAAAGTTTGTAAGCCTGGTGTCAAAAATACAAATGATAATTCAAAAGTGTGTGTTCCGGCATCCACTTCTTTGAATTGATATGGTTCTGGTATTGTTGCCAAATCGTCACTGGTAGATGGGGTAATCTCTCCAAGATAGTTGAGTACAGTGCTTTTGTCATCATCTATGGCTGTTATTTCAACACTGATAGCTTCTCCTGCAATTACAGTAGCCTCTCCAGTGTCAATTTTGAAGCCGGATATCGGACCAAAATCTTGTGCGGCTCTAGCCATATCAAAGAAACTTGCATACCCGAAGTTACCTCCAATTTCGAGTAAAGAACTTTTCGTGTCATCAACAAATATTGCTTTTATTCTATTGGAAAAGATATCTTCCTTAATAGGATCATAGATTGATACATAGCTTCTTCCTGTTTTATTAGATTTTAATTTGGCAATAATTTCGCCTTCTGCATCTGTAGCAAAATTATCCATTTCAATAGTATCACTTTCTCGGCTTGGTATAAGTGTTAGCTTATAATTTGGTACTGGGTTCTTGTTCTCGTCACGAATTGTCATTTTTATGTCAATACTATCTTCATTATCAGCCACTGCAACTGAAGAGCCTTCTATGTCAATTTCTGAATTTTCTAAATCTGCATCCCCTGCATAAACTTCAAATCCACAACTTAAATACTCACTATAATTTATATTTTTATATGTCAAAGTATATTTGCCAGCCTCTTCCAGATGGAATTCGTCTATATCTTCATACGCAGTGCCAAAGCTATCCGTTTCTATTACAAAGATTGCCTTGCTTTCATCAGGTTTTGTTAGTGTTAGGATGCCTTCGTCATTAGCTTTGTCCGTATTGATTTCATAAAAAGTTCCAAGTCCTGAAATGGAATCGTAGCATTTCATTGTGCTTGAATTTGTTGTTGCAGCTCCGTACGGGATTGCCAATCCTAGCACTAGCGCCAAAATGATTAGTATCTTCCCGCTTTTTTTCAAGTATTTCACTTTCATGGTTTATTTGCGAATATTATAGAGTGAGAATCCTTTAATTATACCATAATTAGAATAGAGAACCGAGAATTGAGAGCTGAGATTTGTGGATTTTTAATGGATTTTTGGTGAAAATGTGGTATGATTTTATTTAGGGTCTTGGCAGCGTAGTCATTTGGGGGGCTGCTTTTTAAATTTTTGTTTAAGTTTTTTG
>CAZEDK010000059.1:0-4883 GCA_964511025.1 uncultured Candidatus Peribacteria bacterium
CTTCGTCGGTCGCTTCGCTCACTCCGACCACGCTGCGCTCTCGCTTCACTGCGTTTCGCTCGGGTCGGCTAACACAGCATAACAGGTTCGGCTCCTGCAGAGCCTCACCCAAATTGCTCGTTCGCTTAGGCGGTTTGCTCCGCAAAAATTATACCGCCACGCTCACTTCGCAACTTCTGTTATGCTGAAACGTTAGCTGAAATATTCCTTTTCTTTTCTGGGCTATCGCCCAATTGTTTTTAAAAATTTTCAAATTTCTTTTTCATTTATTAAAGAGGGGTATAAGGTGTTTTCTCCGCTCCGCTACGAAAACGATTTATTTATAAGGGGAAAACGAATACAATACAATTACTTGAAATAAATTATGGCTAGAACATCCTCAATCAAAAATCTTAAGAACGCAAGGAAAGCAAAGAATGATGAGTTTTATACTCAGTTTATTGATATTCAAAAAGAGATTGAAAAATATCTGGATTATAATCCCGATACTTTTCGCAATAAGGTAATATATTGCAACTGTGATGATCCGTTTGAAAGCAATTTTTTCCGTTATTTCGTACTGAATTTTAACAAACTTGGATTGAAACAGCTTATAACCACTAGCTACAAGCCTTCGCCTGTAGCCAACACCCAACTACAACTGTTTGGTGATGACAAGACCCTCCCGAAAACAAAAGGTCGTCCCAAAATAACCGCAAACAAATTTATTATTAACGAAGTGCACGACATAGACGAAGACGGCGAATTTAACTTAAAAGATGTTTCCAAGCAATTAAAAGCAAACAAACATAATGAATGGACACCTCTTGAGGGTGACGGCGATTTTCGTAGCGATGAATGCATAAGCCTGTTTAAACAATCCGATATCGTCGTAACAAATCCACCTTTTAGTTTGTTTCGTGAATATTTTAGACAACTTTTTGATTTTAATAAAAAGTTTTTGATCATCGGTAATATCAATTGTCTAACCTATAGAGAAATATTCCAAAAAATTAAAGAAAATAAAGCATGGCTTGGAAATGGAATGGGAAGGTGGATTTCTGGATTTATTGTACCAGAATCCTACGAGTTATACGGATCAGAAGCTCGAATAGATGAAAATGGAAATAGAATTGTTGCCACTAATAATTGTCTATGGTTAACTAATCTTGATCACGGACGTCGTCATCAACCATTGCCACTTATGACAATGGCAGAAAATCTAAAGTATAGTAAACACAAAGAAATTAAGAGCAAAAAAGCGTATGATAAATATGACAATTATGATGCAATAGAAATACCTTTTACTGATGCGATACCGAGTGATTATAAAGGCGCAATGGGTGTGCCAATTACTTTTCTTGATAAATATAATCCTAAACAGTTTGAAATTATTGATATTAACCCTCATTTTTTCACAATAGTAGCGAAAGGACTGCCGAAACCACCACAATTAAAAATTGCTGGCAAAAATGATCCTTATGCTCGTATTTTAATTAAACATAAGAAAAAATAATATGAAAGGAATTATTTATATAATGACAACGGCTGTTTCCGGTTTGATAAAGATCGGGCAAACAGGCACAAATAATTATCAAGAAAGAATGCGAAATCTTGAGGCAAACGGTTATTATAATGTTTCTGGTTTAAAAAGATTTTTTGCAATTGAGCTTGAAGACTACAATGAGAAAGAAAATCTTTTAAAAGAAATTTTTAATAAACATCGTGTTGGGGATAGTGAATTATTTGCTCTTGATTATGATTTGGTTCGCCAGCTTTTATTATCATTTGAAGGCAAAGTAATTTACCCCAAAGATGTAAATAAAGAAAAGGAATTTGACGAAGTTTCAAAAGCTAGAGAGCAAGGAACACGGTTTAGTTTTTATAAAAAAGGAATTAAGAACGGAGAGGAAATTGTTTTTATAGCTGACAAAGAAATCACCGCGAAAGTGGTTGGCGAGCGTGAAGTGGAATATGGCGAACAAATTTGGAAACTTGCGCCATTAACATACAAGATATACGAGCAAAAAGGAGGATTAAATGAGAGTGGTGCATATCAGGGAGCTGCTTATTGGCAATATAAAGGTAAAAGATTGAGAGACTTACCCGATATCAATTAACAAATTTATATGATTACAACTTTAAAAACTAACATTACTATTAAAGACATTTGCGAAGGTTTTGTTTATAACGAACTTGAAGGCAAAGGTTTGTTTGGTTTGTCTGGCAAGCTCACCATTCAGCCTGAATATCAACGAAATTATATTTATGCTTCTGACGGTGGCAAAAGAGAAATGGCCGTTATTGAATCAGTCCTAAAGGGTTATCCAATAGGGTTGATTTATTTTAACAAAATAAACGACAGTAATCTTGAAGTTCTAGACGGACAACAGCGTATCACCAGTCTTGGACGATTTATTACTGATAAATTTGCTATCAAAGATGAAAACGGAATGCAATATTTCGGCGGCTTAGCAAAAGACAAAAAAGATAAGATATTGGAAACAAAACTACTCATTTATGCATGTGAGGGAACAGAAAGTCAGATTAAGGAATGGTTTAAAACGATCAATATTGCCGGCGTTCCACTCGTCCCCCAAGAATTGTTAAATGCGATTTATTCCGGGACATTCGTTACATTGGGCAAAGAGGAATTTAGCAATAGCCAAAATTCAAATATTCAAAAATGGAGCGCATATATAAAAGGAAGTGTAGACCGACAAGCATTTTTTGAGAGAGCTTTGGATTGGGTAAGTAAAGGGAATATTGATGATTATATGAGTAGTCATCGCAACGACAAAAATATCAATGAATTAAAAAAATATTTCAATAGTGTGATCGATTGGATTTCGAGCGTATTTACTGATGTAGAAAGTGAAATGTGCGGACTTGAATGGGGGCGACTGTATGAGCTGTATCACAAAAAATCTTATAACGCCAAGAAAGTATCAGCCGAAGTACAAAAACTCTACGCCGATCCATATGTAAAAAATCGCAAGGGCATTTTTGAGTTTATTCTAGGTGGCGCTGTCGATACGAAATTGCTTGAAGTTCGTGTTTTTGATGAAGCAACCAAAAAAACAGTATACAAAGAACAAACGACTAAAGCCGAAAAGAAAAAAGTTTCAAATTGTCCACTTTGCGCTATGGGACATGATGCAAACAAAGAAAAAATTTGGAGCTTGAGTGATATGGACGCCGATCATGTTTCAGCTTGGAGCAAGGGCGGAAAAAGTGATATTAAAAATTGCCAAATGTTATGTAAAACCCACAATCGAGCAAAAGGAAATCGATAATGCGAAGATGTATAATTATGAAAAAGGATAATCAATATTTAAATCTAGTTGGCTTCAGTACACCCGAGCAAGCATATAAAAAAATTAAGGAGTGGACCTCTGATTTAACGGACGATGATCATTTCGTAAGGTCGGTAATTTTTGATATTCACGCTGGGATTGATATTTTGTTTCGTCAAATTTTTTATCACTATTTCAAATCGATAATTTTTGAAACCGGAAAAGAAGATGATGATAAAAAAGTTTTTGCCGATTTAGAAAAAATGGTTGAGGAATTAAGTTTTGGTCAAATGTACAAAATCTTATGGCCCATACTTAAAAATTGGCCGTATGATATCGCCAGCATAAAGCCACTATCCGATTTGAGAAACCAAGTCGCACATCAAAATAATGTTGAAAAGATACGGTATAAGGGCCGAAATCCTTTTAGAGATGCTGACAGTTTTGCGCAGGTATTTTTTGATGCTTGGGCCACAAGACAAGAGCTAACAAAATTTTTTCACCGAAGAATAACGGGACCTCAAGTGGAGTACAAAAGATACTATGAAGCATACAAGGAACTCCAAAAATTAAAGAAAAAATAAGGAGTTTTGTATTTTGGGCATTCACCCCTACCCCTCTGCCCAAAATCCAAAACGGAAAAAGAAATTTTAAAATTTTTTAAAACAATTCCGACTGCTGTCGGAAAAAAGAAAAGGAATACATCAGCTAACACGGCATATCTGGTTACGGTTCGCCTCCGGCGAGCCTCCACCCATATTTTACTTCGCTTCGCTCCGTAAAACATCAGATATGCCTAACGTTATCGGAAATAAAAAAATATTAAATTTTATCCTCTATGAAAAAAGCAATTTTAATACATGGTTGGGAAGGTTATCCTGAAGAAGGCTGGCGACCTTGGCTCAGAACCGAACTAGAAAAGCAAGGTTTTGAAGTTATTGTACCTGCTATGCCAAATTCAGCGAAACCTAAGATGAATGAATGGCTAAATTTTTTGGGAAAACTTGTTGGTAATCCAGACGAAAACTGCTATTTTGTTGGTCATAGTTTGGGCTGTATAACAATATTGAGATATCTTGAGTCGCTTGGCATAAATCAGAAAATTGGCGGCGCAGTTTTAGTTGCAGGTTTTACCTCAAATTTGGGTTACGATGAGCTGGACACGTTTTTCCAAACTAAAATTGATTGGGGCAAAATAAAATCTTGTTGCAAAAAATTTATAGCCATTCATTCATCCAACGATCCATATGTTTCGCTTCATTACGCCGACTTCTTCAGGAATAACCTTGATGCGAAAATTATTATTGAGCAAAATATGAAGCATTTTAGTGGTGACGATGGAATTAATGATCTTCCATCTGCCTTAGAATCTGTATTAAAATTGCAAGGAAAGGATAAAATTTAATATTTTTTTACATCCGATAACAGCGTGTATGAGGTTCAAGAAAAAGTGCGTTAATGTTTTTCAAAGGTTGCACTTTTTCTTTCACCCAAATTTCGCCTCCTCTATAATTAAAAATAAGGAAGTCGGCGAAACTTCTCATACACGCAAACGCACTCGTGTTGCGTTAACTTTCCGCTAAATTGAGCGACATTTGCCGATCATTT
>CAZEDK010000060.1:0-4583 GCA_964511025.1 uncultured Candidatus Peribacteria bacterium
TTTGGTATTTCTTCAACATATACAGGTCTTCTAAGTTATTTCAATCTCTTTTTTCTGTATTTATTCACATTAGTTTTCATTAACAGTGATAATAAAAAAACTGTTTTAGGTACGTTGATAATCACAAATATCATTGTAACTATTTATGGATTGCTGCAAATATTAAATTTAGATCCATTTTCGAATATTTGGATTGAAGAAAAATTTCTAGGAAGAATTTTTTCATTCATAGGGCATCCTAACTGGTTTGCTGCTTTTATAGTACTTACGCTACCTTTAGTTGTTTACAAATTGTTTGAACTTTATCAGAAAAAAAATTGCTCCACTACAAAAATTGCCTATACAGTATTATTTTTTTTAAACTTAATTAACATTATAGCAACTGTAAGCAAATCTGCAATACTTGCACTATTCTTTATGGGATTTGTTTTTGCAATTAAATATTGGCTTCACAAAAAAAACTTCCAATTCAACCTGAAAATTATATTCATAGCTTTCACTATAATTATTCCACTTACGATATTTTCAACATACAGTCTCAAAAATAGATATGAAAATTCATTTGAAAATGGCAGATCAACCAATTCTCGCGAAATCATCTGGAAATCAAGTTTTAAAATGCTTTTGGACAATCCGCTTGGAATGGGGCTGGAAAGTTTTCAATTAAAATATCCTCAATACAACAATCCAAAACTTTGGGAATATGACAATTTAACAGCTAGAATAGATAAATCACACAACCAAATTATTGAATTATATAGCATCATTGGACCTTTTGGTTTAATTATTTTTTACTTAGCTATGATAGTAACTATTTTCCTAAACATAAAAAAAGAAATATTTTCATTGGAATTTTTTCTTAATCTGAGTGTGATTGGTTATCTTATAACAAATTTATTCGGTTTTGATGTTATCCCAAATTTAATAGTCTTCTTTATAATTATCGGCATATCAGTTAGCAATAATCAAAAAACGGAAATACATTTTAAAGGAAAATTATCAAAAATATTTTTAACTCTAACAATACTAATATTAATAATTACTTTTCAATTTAATTTAAAACATCTCATAGCAAATAATTATTACTCGAAGGCAGATAGTTATTTACAAATTGGCAATTATCAAAAAGCAGCAATTAATTTTCAAAAGGCAATCGAAAAGTATCCATACGATCGAATATATTTACTCCAATCTATTGAATTTTTTGTAGTGATTTACGATCCAAATTCAGACAACGCAAAAGATTTTGAAAATCTTCTTACAAACTATATAAATAAATTAAAGAAACTAACAAACAACCTAGAGCCTGAACTGGCAATTCTGGAAGCTTGGTTTGAAGCAAAAAAAGGAAATTTAGAACAATTTAAGATTAAACTTAATGAAGCGTACGCCAAAAATCCAAGCTCAGCACTAACTTACAAAATTTCGTCTAGCATTTATAAAGATTTAGAAGACAAGGAAAATCAGCAAAAAGAATTAGAAAAACTGAAAGCAATCTTACCATCATACTGGAACAAACCAGAAACAGAAGCTGGAAGAATTTTTCAGAAAAATAATTCTTGGGTTTTGCAATTAATAACAATTAAATAAAATACAACATGATTCGAACCTGCACAAATTGCCAACAAAGTTTTGAAATCACCTGCCCGAATGGCTCGGTCGGGCGGGCTGATGATGATTTAAAATTTTATGAAAAAGTTTCTCCGGTTTTTGATGGCAAGAAATATTTGATTCCTATCCCGAACGCATGTCCAGACTGCAGACTTCAAAGAAAACTTGCTTTTAGAAATGAACGAAGACTTTACAAAAGAAAATGTGATTTAACTGGAAAGGATATAGTTTCTGTATATAATACAGAAATAAAAATTAAAGTTTTTGATAGTGACGCTTGGTATAGTGATAAATGGTCTGCTTTGGATTATGGAATGGAAATAGGTTTATCTAAAAGTTTTTTTGAGCAATTTGAGATTTTATATAAAGAAGTTCCAAGAATCAATTTAATGAACCAAGCTAGTGAAAATAGTGAATATGCCAATTATGCTTATAGGAACAAAAACTGTTATATGATTTTTGGAAGTCATTACAACGAAGATAGTTTTTATGGATCTTATAATTGGAAAACAAAAAACTGTTTAGACTGTTTAGAAGTTTTGGAAAGCGAACTTATTTATGAAGGCAATTATTGTAGCGAATGTTATGATTGTAAATATATTCAGTACTGTTTTAATTCAACTAATTGTTACTATTGTTACGATTTAATAGGATCTAAAAATTGTATTTTCTCAACTAATTTAAGGAACAAAGAATATTATATTTTCAACAAGCAATATTCTAAAGATGAATATTTAAATTTTCTCAATAAAATAAATTTCGGAAGTTACATAGAAACGCAAAATAATTTATTTAAATTTCAAGAATTAATAAAAAATGCAATCCATCGAGATTGTTTTCAAAAAAATTGTGAAAATTCATTTGGTGATGACATGCAAAATTCCAAAAATTTATATTATTGTTTTAGCACAAAAAATGCTGAAGATTGTAGATATATTTATGGTTCAGGAACAAACATGAAAGACTGCATTGATTGTGCTTATATTGGTTATGATCTTTGCGAATCAATATACGAATGCATTGGAAATTCTGGTAATAATTCATGTATTTGTTTAAATGCATGCTGGCATAACAATAATATTTACTACTCTGAACAATGTTTTGGATGTAGTGATTGTTTTGGATGTATAGGACTTAGAAATAAAAAATATTGCATTTTAAATAAACAATATTCAAAAGAGGAATATTTTATTCTTGTGCAAAAAATCGTAAATTTAATGATTCAAGATGAAACATGGGGATTGTTTTTTGATCCAAAAATTTCTTTGTTTGGCTACAACGAAACAATTGCAATGGATTATTTCCCATTAACAAAAAAAGACGTAGAGACAAAAAATCTTTTGTCTCTACAAGCGTTCAAATGGTGCGATTTCGAAAATCCTTTACCAGTGGTAGAAAAAATAATTCCAGCAGATCTTTTACCAGATAATATTTCAGATATTCCCCGCCCAGAAGAGGTCGGGCAAGCAGACGATATTTTAAATTGGGCGATTTTACCCATAAATGTAGAGACAAATTGCAATTTGTCTCTACGAGATCGTCATTTACAAAATCGCCCATTTCAAATTACAAAACCTGAACTAGATTTTTACCGTAAAATGAATTTACCAATTCCAAGAAAACATCCTGATCAGAGGCATAAAGATCGAATGGCTTTGCGAAATCCTAGAAAACTTTGGAAAAGAAATTGTATGAAATGTGGAAATGAAATTCAAACAACGTATAGTCCAGAAAGACCAGCCCGTCCGAACGGAAATTCATCCGGGCGGGAGATAGTGTACTGTGAAGATTGTTATTTGGAGAGCGTGTATTGATTTAATGTATGATATAATAACTATGACTTATAAATACTTCAATTTAATGCATGGCAGTAGCTTACAAAAATGATTTGTTAATACCAAAGACTATTAGATCCTTATGTTGGTCTATTAATGGTGATATTGACTTAAAGTCAAATACGCAGTACATTATTAACCAAGTCTTGGCATTCGGAGATATTACAGAAATAGAGTGGCTTTTTAAGAACTTTAGTAGAAAAGCAATAGAATCTGCTTTTTTGTATAGTAATTATAATAAAGGACTTTATAATAAAATTGTGTTAAATTTTTTGCTTAAGTTTATTTTTAAGAATTTAAAAGTTCCTGAGCAAAAATATCTTCAAATGCTAAAAAAAGTTTATTAATGCTTCATTTAGAAATTTTTGACGCAAAAAGGAAAAATGCTTTTGAAAGATTAAATAAGCATGATTTAGGCTTTGTTCTTGGTGGTGGGACAGCAATTGCTTTAGTATTGGGACATAGGACTTCTTATGATTTCGATTTTTTTTCAGACAAGCCAATCAAAAAGACTCTTTTAAACAAATGCAAAGATTTTTTAAAAGTAGAAACAATTTTAATAGATACAATAGATGAATTAACTCTTATTGATAGCAATGGTATTAAATATACTTTTCTTTATTATCCATTTAAGAGTTTGTACAAAACAATTGAGATAAAAGGATGTGTAAAATTTTTTGATGCAAAAGATTTGGCTTGTGATAAAGCTCATACTATAGGTAGACGAGCTCAGTATAGAGATTATGTGGATTTATATTGTTTAATTAAAAATGGCATTGATTTTGAAAAATTAATTGATGATAGTATCAAAAAGTTTTCTGGTAGTTTTAATACAAAATTATTCCTTGGTCAGTTGACCTATCTTGAAGATTTAAAAGATATAAATGAGATAAAATTTTTAGATAATAAACAAGTAAGTAAAAAGAATATTGAAGATTTTTTTGATGATTTAGTTGGAAAATATATTAATTTATAAACTATAGATGTTCAAAATCTGCAAATCCTGCCAACAAAACTTTGAAATCACCTGCCCGAATGACTCGGTCGGGCGGGCTGATGATGATTTCAAATTTTATGAAAAAGTAGAGACAAAAAATCTTTTGTCTCTACAAGGTTTCAAATGGTGCGATTTCGAAA
>CAZEDK010000061.1:0-3833 GCA_964511025.1 uncultured Candidatus Peribacteria bacterium
ATATTTCCCATTAACAAAAGAAGAAGCGTTGTCAAAAGGATTTAAATGGTCTGACTACGAACCTGAATTTCCAAAAGTAGAAAAAATAATTCCTGCGAATCTTTTGCCGGATTCGATTTTGGATATACCCGATGATATTTTAAATTGGGCGATTTTGCCCATAAATGTAGAGACAAATTGCAATTTGTCTCTACGAGATCGTCATTTACAAAATCGCCCATTTCAAATTACAAAACCTGAACTAGATTTTTACCGTAAAATGAATTTACCAATTCCAAGAAAACATCCTGATCAGAGGCATAAAGATCGAATGGCTTTGCGAAATCCTAGAAAACTTTGGAAAAGAAATTGTATGAAATGTGGAAATGAAATTCAAACAACGTATTCGCCAGAGAGACCTGAAATAGTGTACTGTGAGGGATGCTACCTAAAAGAAGTATATTAATATTGCTATAAAATATTCTTTTTGCTACAATATAGTAAACAATACTGTTTACCTACTTGCACTATATGGCCTCTCTAGCTCCATTAATAAAATCCGGCAAAACAATTTTTACAAGCATGGAATTAGGTGAAATATGGAGAACAAAAGAAAGCTCAACAAAAACTATTACATCACGAAAAGTAAAAAAAGGTGAGCTTGTTAGAATTAAAAGAGGGATTTTTGCTTTAAGTTCAAAATATAATAAATTTGAACTGGCTTGTAAGATGACGCCGGGAAGCTATGTGTCTCTTTTTACAGTTTTGAAAAATGAAGGAGTAATATTTCAGCAGTTTAATACTATTTACCTTGTTAGCCAAAGAGCAAAAAATATCAAAATTGGAGATATGAATTATGAGTATCATGCCATTAAAAATCTTAATTTTATAACAGAGGGGATTATATTAAATGACACTTATTCAATTGCAAGAGTTGAGAGAGCTATTCTTGATGTATTTTTTTTATTTAACAGCGATTTTTCAGATTTTAATATTAGTCAATTTGATAAAGAGCTATTTTTGAAACTTGCCAAACTCTATAATAAAAAAGTCCAAAAAAAAGCAGATCAATTTATAAAAATTTTTAAATTATGAAGCACGAATTACATGAACAATTTATGATAAAAATTTTATTGGATATTTATGGAAATAGACTTTTATCAAAATATCTTTATTTTAAAGGTGGTACTGCGTTTTATCTTTTTTATGATTTGCCTAGATTTTCTACTGATCTGGATTTTGATATAAGTGCGAAATGTGAGGATGAAGAAGAGATTTTTGATGAACTTAAAAAGATTTTAGCTAAATATGGCGAAATAAAAGATGCAAAAATTAAGTGTAATACCGTATTTTTAGTATTAAGTTACAAAAAACATGAACGTTTGATAAAAATTGAAGCTTCAAAACGAAATTTCCCGGAAAATTATGAGATAAAAAATATATTTGGAGTTGATATTAAGCTTTTGACACTGGATTTATTATGTTCTCACAAGTTAGTAGTTTTAACAGAAAGGATCAAGGCTAGAGATCTATTTGATGCATATTTTATTTTTCTTAATAAATTTCCTATTAATAAGGAAATTATTAAAATAAGAACAGATAAAGGCTATGAAGAATTTTTGGAATATTTGAAAAATAAGATTACGAAGAATTTTTCTAGAAATAATGTTTTGCAAGAGTTAGGCGAAGTAATTGAAGAAAATAAAAAAATATGGATCAAAGATCACTTAAAACAGGAAGTTGTAAAAATGATTGATAAAATTTTAAGTTCGTAAAGTTTATAAAGTACATATGCAAAAAACCTGCAAAAATTGTAAGCAAAATTTTGAAATCACAGACGAGGATTTGAAATTTTATGAAAAAATAAAAGTGCCCAGCCCTCAGCTTTGTCGTGATTGTAGGCAGCAACGTAGACTCACATTTCGTAATGAAAGATACCTTTTTAAACGTAAATGTGATTTGTGTAGCAAAGATATAGTGAGTTTTTTTGATGAAAATGTGCGGTTCCCAGTCTATTGTTTAGATTGTTTTTGGAGCGATAAATGGGATCCACTCTCATATGGACAAGATTTTAATTTCAATAAATCTTTTTTTGAACAATTTCATGATTTAATGATGAAAGTACCAAAGGCAGGAATGCTTCATTTGAACAATGAAAACTCAGAGTATAATACTGCATTGGCATACAGCAAAAATACTTATATGAGTCCAGGCTGTTATTATGTTGAAGATTGTTATTTCGTCCGCAAGAGTCAAAACTGCAAAGATTGCTTTAATAGCTCACAAATTGACCACTGTGAACTGTTATCTGCAGGACTGAATTGTAATAATTGTTATTTCTCACATCAACTCTTTAATTGCAAAAACTGCAGTAATTGTTTTTATCTCGCTAACTGTACAGGCTGCTCAAATTCTTTTATGTGTAGTGGCATTCATAACAAACAGTATTATTTTAAAAACGCTCAATATTCAAAAGAAGATTATTCAAAAATTCTAGATCTTAAAATGAAAGAAAATTCACTAGATCTTTTACGAGAATTTTTAATATTTAATCAAAGTATTCCTAAAAAATATCAAAATCAGATTAATTGTGAAAATTCCTCAGGAGATTACATACAGAATTCTAAAAACGCTATTGAATGTTATGATTCTTTCGAAATAGAAGATTGCAAATATCTTTACGAATGTGTAAAAGTCAAAGATTCTATGGATTTATCACTGCACGATGAACAAATTGAACTATGTTATGAGCTTTGTACTGGAGGGGAAAAGAACAACAAAATTAAATTTTCATTTTGCGCCTGTGATTGTTTTGAATCCGAATATTTATATTCTTGTTTCTATACATCAAATTCTTTTGCTTGTGATGGCATACATTCGCATACTGAATATTGCATACTAAATAAAAAATATAACAAAGAAAATTATGAAAATTTAAAGAAAAAAATCATTGAATATGCAAACTCTATAGGTGAATATGGAGAATTCTTGCCAATAAAATATTCTCTTTATCCTTATAATGAAAGTGTTGCTCAAGATTTCTACCCATTAACAAAAGAAGAAGCATTATCAAAAAAATATCAATGGAGAAATAAAAATCTAGAACTTTATATAGAGTCAAAAATAATTTTGGATAATGATATAAACAACATTTCAGATAGCATCTTAAATGAAATACTTGCGTGCAAAGATTGCGGAAAAAATTATCACATCATTGCACAAGAATTAAATTTATCTAGAAAGCTCAAAATACCTCTTTCAGAATATTGTGGTGATTGCAGATATTTACATTTACTATCATTAAGAAATCCTAGAAAACTTTGGAAAAGAAATTGTATGAAATGTGGAAATGAAATTCAAACAACGTATTCGTCAGAGAGACCTGAAATAGTGTACTGTGAAAAGTGTTATTTGGAGAGCGTGTATTGATTTTGAAATTTATTTTTGACAATAAAAAGTACGTATGGTACATTGATAGTAAGAAAATTTCTTACTATCAATACTTAAAATGGATAAAATTGAAATTTTACTTCATACAAAAAGAACTATTTTCAGGATTGATGATCTTAGAATTTTTTGGAATGAAAGCAATCCAGATAGACTTAAATCTGCTGTTCAATATTATGTCAATGACAACAGATTAATCTCTTTAAATAAAGGTGTTTATGCTATTACAAAGAATTTTGATCCATACGAATTAGCCCAGAAACTTATTGTACCTTCATATATTAGTTTAGGGACTGCGCTACAAAAACATGGGATTATTTTTCAAAATATAAATTCAATTACATCTTTTGCTCAATATACTAAAAACAAAATGGATTTCGGTATTTAAGAGTAATGAGGGGAAAATG
>CAZEDK010000062.1:0-3617 GCA_964511025.1 uncultured Candidatus Peribacteria bacterium
CTCGCTCAAAATCTGAAAATTTCGCTACGAAAATTATTGCGCAGTAAGTCTATTAAAAAGATAACATATTTACAGTAAAAATTCCAAAACCTTAGATCTAGCATTAAGATGTATAATTTCCTGACTGCTATCAAATCTAGAGTTCAAAACCTCATCCAAAGCCGTTAACAAGGTGTCTTTTGTCAAATTCTCCTGCAACAAAACTTTCCCGCCATAATCTTTTGCAAATATTTGCGCATTCTCAATCTGATCTCCTCTACTCGCAAATTTTGGTAAAGGTATTATTAAAACTTTTTTACGCAAAGAAGCTAATTCAGCCAAAGTATTAGCGCCAGCTCGCGATAAAACGACATCTGCTAACGCATAGAAATCCGGCAATTCTTTGTCCACATATTTGAATTGCTTGTAAAATTTGGTACTTGGTACTTGGTACTTCGTACTTGGTACTTGGTACTTGGTACTTGGTACTTGGTACTTCGTACTTCGTACTTGGTACTTGGTACTTGGTACTTGGTACTTCGTACTTGGTACTTTACCAACGATATGGATAATTTGAAATTTTTTCAAAATTTCATCTAAAGATTCAAAAACAACCTCGTTTATTGCCTGCGCTCCCAAAGATCCACCCATTATAAGTAAAACCGGTTTTTTATTGTCAAATTTTAAGATTTCCATGGCTTTACATTTATCTCCATTTAAAATAAATTTTCTAATCGGTATACCTGTAATTTCAGTTTTTTTATTTGGGAAGAATTTTTTTGAATCTTTGTCTGAGAGTAAGATAAGCGAAGCGAAACAGCTACATATTTTGTTAGCAAGCCCAGGAGAAAAATCTGATTCGTGCAGTATCACCTTTTTCCTAAGAACAAAGGCTGCAAACACAACAGGTACACTGACATAACCACCTTTACTAAAAACAAGATCAGGATGAAATTTATTTAAATAATAAAGACTCTGAAAAAAACCAATTGGTATTTTGAACAAATCCAGAAAATTCTCAAAACTAAAATATCTTCGCAATTTGCCTGTATAAATAGCTTTGAAAGGTACGTTTAAACTTTTTATAAGCCGCTTTTCCATACCACTTCTCGATCCAATATACAAAAATTCCAAATTCTCAGCTCCCCGCCTGTACCAATTCGGGCAGGTCAATTCTCGATTCTCAATTCTCAACCTAGCTTCTTCTATAATTGCGATGTGGGGCATGATATGTCCTGCTGTTCCCCCACCAGTTAATACTATTCGCATAAGGCAAAGTATGTTTAGAAATATTTAAAAGAATTCCAATGGCTATCATTGAAGACAGCAGAGATGTACCTCCAAGACTAACGAATGGCAAAGTCAAGCCGGTCACAGGAAGTAATGATATATTAACTGAAATATTCACAAAAGCTTGAAAGCAAATATATGCAGTGACGCCGGTTGCTATAAGCTGTGAAAATCGATCCGGGGCTCTGTTAGCTATCTGCATACCTCTATATGCAATAAAAAAATACGCAAAAACAACAAACATTATTCGAAAAAATCCAAGTTCCTCAGCTGATGCGGCAAATATAAAATCATCTTGAGCTTGTGGCAAATATTCGTTTTTTTGTATACCCTGAGCTAACCCTTGCCCAAAAAATCCTCCACTGCCAACTGCAATATTAGCTTGCTCCGCTTGCCAACAATAATCCTTCAATCTCTCTCCCGGAGCTGGATCCGGACGGCAATTCTCTTCGGTAGGATTGATATACGCTTTGAACCTGCCACCCAAATATTCTACTTGTGTTGAAGCTACCATTGAAAAAATAAAGACAATTAACGCGCCAAGAAGCAAATGTTTCGGGTGAGCTCCTGCAACAAAATATATACTAACAGCAATCAAGGCAAGCACCATCGTAGAACCAAAATCCGGTTGCATCATAATCGGGAAAATCATTATTCCGGCAATAACAGAAAAAGGCAAAAATCCATTATTAAAAGTAGCTATTTCCTGTGGACGTTTCTCCATCCATGTCGCAAAATAAAATATCAGCGCGATCTTGGCTATCTCAGCCGGCTGCACGGATCCAAAACCCGGAATAATAATCCAATTCCTCGCTATAGTGCCATTATCTGTACCAAAAACGGCTGTAGCGAGAACCATAAGAAATGCCACAACAAAAACAAAAGGAGCCAAAGTTCTAAGCCACCTGTAATCAATATTCAAAAATATTAAAAAAGCTATTAAAGCAACAAATATTTTAATCGCATGTGATTTCACGAGCCTATAACAATCAATTCTGTCGTCATTGCAATTTGGATATTTGATCCATTCTCCTTCTTTTGTAATTATAGCTTTGCCATTTTCATCAAGAACTTTGTCTCCTTTCTCATCCAATTGATATTCAGTGGTCGCTGCATAATGTGATTTCACGGAAAGATTAATGGACTTAGTAACTCCTATACTCGCGATCATGATAAAACCAAATGCAAGAAGTGCAATCATAGCAAGCAACAATGGATAATCTATTTGTTGTAAAAATTTTTTCATGTATAAAAAAGCAAAAACAACTTTAGCGGTTTTTGTAGGAACTTGCTACTAAATATGTTGTTAAAACTTATGCAGCTTTTATTGCCTCAACGTATCCTTTTACATTTGTTTCGTTGCCACTATAACTATTTACAACTGACGGCTTTTCCCATGGCAGCATATTTGATCCAACTTTTTCTAAATTCGCCCTCGTCATAGCTGCATCCCAACGTAGCTCCTCAAGAACCTTTGCTTGTCTTACAGTGCCTCTCACAACACCTTCACCTAATCCACTTGCAAGACCTAGAGGAGATAAAGGAATATCCTGAGGTAGCGCCCAAGCACTACGAACACCTAAATTTGGCACAAGCAAAGCGGTAGATAGCATTGCACCAGCCAAAGCAGGAAAAAGTTTACGAGAGAATCCAACTTCAGCAACATTTTTCATTTTTCCCCACCAATTGCCTAAAGACTGTCTTACTGCACAAGATGTCTTCGGTATAGCGCCTTTTACCGTAGAGCCTACCAGATCTTTTACGGTTAAAGGTGCCTGCCATATTTCAGTAAAACCGCGCAAAGCAAATTTACAAGCATTTGAAACAGAACCAGCGATACTCTCTAACCACGATTCAGATCTCTCACCAAGCTCTGCTTCATAATCACCTATTTTATGTGGACTCTTAAAAGCCAACCTTCCTTCAAAAATCCATTGTTGCGTCTTGTTTTTGTGATAAAATTCTCTATGCATTTATTATAGCTATAAATCTGTACATTATAGCATGAATACACAGAAAATGTCCAAAAAATAGCATAAAAAAAGAATTTTAACTACAAAGACAACCCACCCCGACCCTCCCTTAAAATGGAGGGAGCAACTAAATCAATAATTATATGGATAGTATTATAAAAGACACAATTAGAAAACTCAGAAAAAATCAAACTCATGCTGAAAAAATTTTTTGGGAATTGGTTAGAAAAAAGAAAATAAAAAATAAAAAATTTGTTAGACAATTTGCAATAATTTTTGATTACGAAAATAAGAAAAGGTTTTTTATAGTTGTTGTATTCAAGTCCCTCCATTTCAAGGGAGGGATTTAGCCCGCCTGACCTAATTCGGGCAGGG
>CAZEDK010000063.1:0-281 GCA_964511025.1 uncultured Candidatus Peribacteria bacterium
TGTAAATTTAGGTAAAATTTGATAGGCTAAAAAAAGTTAACGCAACACGAGTGGCTGAAACGTTAGCTGAAATATTCCTTTTCTTTTACGGTCTGTGGCGCCCGTTTGTTTTAAAAAATTCCAAATTTCTTTTTCTTATTTAGAGAGGGGAAATATGGTGTCCTGCCGTATTCTCAGGCAGGACGATTTATTTATAAGGGGAAAACGAATACAATAATATCGGATTGAATAATAAAATTATGGCACAAACAAACATTAAAGTTAGCGAATTAGTAAATAAG
>CAZEDK010000063.1:291-3604 GCA_964511025.1 uncultured Candidatus Peribacteria bacterium
TTTAAAAAATTTTCAAATTTCTTTTTCTTTATTTTTAGAGGGGTATAAGGTGTTTTCTCCGCTCCGCTGCGAAAACGATTTTATAAAAAACACATTTATTGATACAATACAGGTATGATACAAACAATCACAATAACTAATTTATTTCAAAAAACAAAGACCGATTCGTCTTGGGCTTTTTCTGACAAAACAAGAAAAGATACGGCGTATGCTACGCATGGATATCACCGCTATCCCGCAAAATTTATTCCGCAAATAGTTTCTCGCTTGGCAGAAAAATATACAAAAGAGGGCGATTTTATCGTTGATCCGTTCGGCGGTTGCGGAACAACACTTGTTGAATCAAAAATTATGGGGCGACCGTCAATTGCAGTTGATATCAATCCTGTTGCCGTTTTAATTACAAAGGCAAAAATCACGCCGATTGATCCAGCTAAAATCGAAAAGAAATTTACAGCACTCAAAAATAGACTGGAAACATACAACGACAAAACAAAAGTGAAAGCCCCCGAACACGAAAGAATTGATTATTGGTTCAAGCCGGAAGAAAAAAGAAAACTTGCTTTTATTTTTGCCGAGATCTCAAAAATAAAAGATCACGATGTCCAAGATTTCTTTTTCTGCGGATTTTCAAACATTCTCAAAAATTGCTCAATATGGCTACAAAAAAGCAACAAACCGACAAGAGATTTTGAAAAAAAGCCGTCAGAGCCGATTAAAACATTTTTGAAACAAATAAAAATGATGTTGCGAGGCAATGCGCGGCTATTTGAATTGTTATCAGAAAAAGGTTATTTGAAAGTTCCGAGCAAAGTAATTTGCACGGACGCAAGAAAAATCCCAGCAAAAGACAACAGCGTTAATTTGATTGTTACCTCACCGCCCTATGTTACATCTTATGAATATGCCGACTTGCACCAGCTCACCGCTTTATGGTTGGAATACACAAAAGATTTGAGTGATTTCCGAAAACGATTTATTGGCACTTCTTATCACAACAAAAAAGATTTAACGCTTAACAGCACAATCGCAGAGAATATAAGAAAAGAATTATTGAAAAAGGACAAGAAAACCGCCGAGGAAGTTTCTACATATTTTAGCGAGATGAACCAAGTATTTATTGAAATGAAAAGAATGTTAAAAAAAGGTGGCAAAACTTGTATTGTTATCGGCAATACGAGCCTGAAAGGTGTTGAGATACTTAATGCCGAAGTATTTGTCGAACAATTGCAAAACTTGGGATTAAAGATTGCCGATATTATCAAAAGAGAAATACCCTCAAAAAATTTACCCTCTGTTAGAGATGAAAAAACTGGCAAGTTTGCGAGCATAACCGACAAAAATAAAGTTTCTGCTTATCCGACAGAATATATTTTAATAATGGAAAAATAAAAAATATGACAATAAAAGACCTCATCAAAATTTACGAGACGAAAAAGAAAAAGTATGGCCTGCAAGCATATAGGCATATTTCAAATGTTTTAAAAGAAGCTAAAGAATTACACAAAAAAGATTTTACCGGCGATGACCACGAACAATCGTGGCGTGCGTTCAAAGGCAAAAACTTAGAAAAATTAATTGAATACATCATAACGGACGAAGTCAATGCTCTTGGTTTACAGGTGGTAAATGGAAATAGCCTTGAAAGGACGAACGGATCAAATCTTTTAAAGGAGTTGAGTTTGGTAAAAAGAAATTTGATTGTTGATTATGGAGAGTTCGGCTCTCATTTACCCGATGTTGATTTAATTATTTACAATCCAAAAACAAGCAAGGTTGTCGCTGTATTATCCAGCAAAGTTACTCTGCGAGAAAGAATTGCCCAAACGGGTTATTGGAAAATAAAACTTGCCTCTGACGAAGCAACAAAACATATCAAAGTTTATTTTGTAACGCCGGACGAGGACGGAACGCTAACAGTTAAAAAGCCCGCAAAAAAAGGTAGGGCAATTGTTGAAGTGGACACAGATGGCAGTTATGTTTTGAGCGAAACTAACATTGAAGAAAGCACAAAAGTAAAAATGTTTGATAAATTTATTGATGACTTAAAAAAATTACTAAAATAATTATGTCATTCACGGAAAATCTAAAATTAGAAGTTAAAAAAATAGCAGCATTTCGTTGTTGTCGTTGCCACGAAATCGGAATTGAAGTGCATCATATAATCCCGCAAGCTGACGGCGGAACTGATGATAAAGATAATGCTGCGCCTTTATGTCCAAACTGCCATACGAATTTTGGAGGTAACTCTGAAAGACGAAAAGATATTCGCCAAATGCGTGATTGGTGGTATGAAGTTGTTAAAGAAAAATATCACGAAGGTCAAGAAAAATGGGAAAAAATAAATGATTTATTGCTTGAGATTAAAGATGGAAAAGACAAAAAAATAAATGAGTTAGAAAATCAGTTGCAAGGCTTACAAACAGATATAAAAAAAATGAAAAATGGTACACAAGGCATGATTCAACACCAAGCAAATGAATATATAACAGCAACAAGATTAGCAGATCGTGTTCATGCAAATTTTCAGTGTAAAAAATGTGGTACTGCGATTGGTTTGATGATTGGATCAAATGAGTGCCCTAATTGTCATACCCCTATTTAAAAATTATGGCTGATTTGCAAATTGAATCAACGACATTGTGGGATTTTCCGAGACAAAATTATGGTGATAAACCCCACGGAAATAATAAATACAATGGCGTTACGCCGGCTTTTGTTATTTGGAATTTACTCCAACGATACACAAAAGAAGGTGATTTAGTTATTGACCCGATGTGTGGAAGTGGAACTACAATTGATGTTGCAAAGGAGTTAAACCGAAAAGTAATCGGCTATGATTTGAATGTAGTTAGACCCGATATAATTAAAAACGACTCTCGGAAAATTCCACTTAAAGATAGTTCTGTCGATTTTGTCTTTATTGACTCGCCATACTCGGACAATATCAAGTATTCTGACAACAAGGAATGTATCGGTAAAATTTCTTGCGAGAAAACGGAATTTTATGATGAGTTAGAAAAAACTGCTTCTGAAATTGCAAGAATTTTGAAACCCAGCAAAGTTATGGGGTGGGTTATTGCTGATCAATGGATTAAAAAGAAATTTACGGCTGTTGGATTTTTGATGTGGCAAAGATTAGAAAAATATTTTGAGCCAATGGATATTATTTGTCTAACAAGGCATAACCAAACTTCAAACACGGGTGTTTGGCATAATAGAGCGAGGCAATATAATTTTTATTTGAGAGGCTTTAAGTATTTATTTATAATGAAGAAACCAAATAAATAATAAGGTGTTTTGGGCTTCGGGC
>CAZEDK010000064.1:0-3391 GCA_964511025.1 uncultured Candidatus Peribacteria bacterium
ATGGTTTGCCTAGCGGCATTATACCATTGCTCAAGTTCGCATAGACGAAAACGTTGTCCAACATACATTTTAAAACAATAAAACAATTCCCGCGTTAAAAAAGGTGCAAAACAAAATTTTTCTCTTTAGAATACGAGGGGGATAAAAGGTGTTTTCACCGCTACGAAAAACTATAAACCAAGTAATTTATATGACAAATATAATCAAAGATTTTAAACCATTTGTAGGACAACATTGCGAGACTACCGCAACAGGATCGCTTCTTAATCAGATTGGAATTGAACTTTCTGAGCCGATGCTTTTTGGTTTGGGCGAAGGCTTAGGTTTCATATTTTGGAATATGAAAATAATGGACTTTCCGTTTATCGGTGGAAGAATAAAGCCGGATGATTTAACAAAAAATATTGCAAGAAATTTAAATTTAAAATTAGATGTTCAAGAAACATCATCAGTAAAAAAGGCGTGGGAAAATGTCAAAGACAATATTGATAACAATACTGCTGTCGGACTGAAACTTGATTGTTACCATTTGGATTATTTTACAATCAAAATTCATTTTGCTGGTCATTATGCTGCTATGTATGGATATGATGATAATTATGCCTATTTAGTAGATTCAAATCGCAATGGCAATGAAACTAAAGCAACTTTAAAAAATCTTGAATTAGCGAGAAACGAAAAAGGGCCAATGTCTTCAAAAAATTTAAGCTATACAATTCAAGGTACAAAGAATGGTTATGATCTTAAAAAGGCTGTCCTTATTGCAATCAAAAACAATGCAAAGGATTATCTAAATCCGCCAATTAAGAATATTGGATATAAAGGTATTCTAAAAGCAAGCGAGGAAATTAAAAAATGGTTTAAAAACAGCAAAGATGTTTCAGGAGATTTTAAAACAACAGCCATGCTAATGGAAAAAGCAGGGACAGGCGGAGCAATTTTCAGAAATCTCTACAGGGATTTCTTAAAAGAAAGTTATGAGTTATTAAAAATAGAAAAAATAAATGAGTCTCACAAAATGTTTATTGAAATAGCAATTTTATGGACAAATGTTTCAAGTTTATTTGAAAAAACAGCAGAAACGAAAAATATTGAATACATAAATCAAGCCTCTGAAATTTTAGTCGATTTATCTAAAAAGGAAAAAATTGCCATGGAATTATTATTGAAAATATAAGGAGTTTTGGTCTCCGGGCATTCACCCTCCTCCTTCGCTAAAAGCTACGGCGGACAGGCTAACCCCTCTGCCCTACGCCCAAAACAGAAAAATTTTGTTTTGCGGGAAATATAAAAACGCGGGAAGAAAAACTTAAACTTAAAATGTACGTCGGACAACAGAGAATATGCGGTTCGCCTTCTAAAATCAAAGCACAACTAAAAATCAACAAATCCAAGACTCAGATAGAACTAAAACTCAGCGGCTCTCCCAACTTGACCAATGGTTCGCCTATCGGCATCATACCACTGCTCAAGTTCGCATATTCTCAAACAACAACATACATTTTAATGAAGTCAAAACAATTCCCGCGTTAAAAAAGGTGCAAAACAAAATTTTTCTATTTAGAATAGGAGGGGGATAAAACAAAAAAGATATAATTTATGTGCTTAATATGAAATTTTATCTATCGTCATACAAACTTGGCAACAAAACTAACGATTTAATTAGATTAATGCCAGACAATAAAAAAATAGGCTATATTCCAAATGCAGGTGATTATAGCAATTGTGATATTAACAGAAGAGATGAAATTAATAAAAATGATATGGAAGATTTAAAAAGCCTTGGTTTTGATGTTCAATTTCTTGATTTGAAAAATTATTTTGGAAAAACAAATGAGCTCAGGAGCAAAATTAATAACTTAGGAGCTGTATTTATAAGGGGTGGTAATACTTTTATATTAAGACAAGCTATGAAGTTAAGTGGCTTTGATATAATCTTTGATGAATTTTTGAAAAGAGAAGATTTTTTATATTCAGGTTATAGCGCAGGGATTTGTATCCTCGCAAAAAGTTTGGAATCCTTACAAACTGTAGATGATCCTACAGATCAACCTTATACAGAAATACAAGAGACAATATGGAATGGCCTAGGTTTCCTTGACTATATGATTCTTCCACATTACGACTCAGATCATCCTGAATCAAATGATATTAACAAAGAAATTGAATACTGTATAAAAAATAAAATTTTATTTAAAGCACTTCGAGATGGTGAAGTGATAATTATTGAATAAATAACTAAATTTGAAAAATAATTATGACTAAAAATAACTCTCAACTCATCATTTATCAAACGGAATCTGGCGAGACAAAAATCGATGTTCGCTTGGAAGATGAAACCGTTTGGCTCACGCAAAAATCAATGGCGGAACTTTTTGATACTAGCGTGCCAAATATCAATATGCACCTGAAAAATTGTTATGAAGAAGGAGAAATAGATGACAATTCAGTTATTAAGGAATTCTTAATAACTGCTAAAGACGGAAAAAACTATAAAACCAAATTTTATAATCTCGATGCTATTATTTCCATTGGGTATCGTATTAAATCCAAAACTGCTACACACTTTCGCAAATGGGCTACTCAACGACTCAAAGAATTTATTGTGAAAGGGTTTGTTTTAGACGATGAAAGACTCAAAAATCCTGATTTACCGTATGACTATTTTGAAGAGCTTACACAAAGAATTCAAGATATTCGTACATCGGAAAAACGATTTTATCGTAAAATTACTGATATTTATTCGACAAGTATTGATTATGATCCTACTGACCAAATGAGTATTGAATTTTTTCAAACGGTCCAAAATAAAGTACATTTTGGCATTACGGGAAAAACAGCCGCAGAAATAATTTCAGACAGAGCAAATAGTAATAAACCCAGTATGGGACTTACTTCCTGGCGGGGTGAAAAAGTTCGTAAAGAAGACACATTTATTGCCAAAAATTATTTGAACGAAAAAGAACTCTTGGCTCTCAATAATCTGGTAGAGCAATATTTGATTTTTGCTCAAGGACAAGCTATGCAAAGAATTCCCATGCGTATGAAAGACTGGATAAAAAAACTAGAGGAATTTTTAACACTCAATAATCGTACAATTTTAAAGCACAAAGGAAAAATATCTCATGAGCAAGCGAAGCAACTGGCAGAAAAAAAATATGAAGAATTCAATCAGAAAAGAATAAATGAGTATAAGCAAATAGATGTTGATTTTGATAATGTAATAAAACTTATTAAAAGTCAGAAAAAATAGAAGTTTTGGTCTCCGGGCATTCACCCCTAACCCCACGGCTGGAATGTTCTAAATGGATAGTGTAAGATGGAGGTAAATTTATCATTTTATCTCTAACAATGAAAAAATACAAATCGCCCAATAAAAACATTTTTGAAT
>CAZEDK010000065.1:0-3334 GCA_964511025.1 uncultured Candidatus Peribacteria bacterium
TCTTCTTCATTTTTGTTTTACTGTCACTCATAAGGGAAAAGCAATTTCCTATCATCTCCTTTCCCTTCTTATAACTACTCTCACGAACCGTTAATAAATCAACAAAATCATATATATCGTTTCTCAACACCTTCAATATATCTTCCATTAGGTAAATCGAGCAGGATTGCTATATTCTGCCTCCTAACGGCTCGCCTAAAAGCCCTAACCTGTCGATCTGTCCAGCCTTTATATATATAATATTCTTCTACAGTCTGGCTTTTTGCACGGGGATTATATCCATCGGATATACTATTTAATGGCCTAAGTCTGCAGTCTATTACTCTAATTCCCCATCTTCGGCAGCTATCGAGTTTTGCCCTTAGTTCTTCATAAGACAGTTCATGATTATATAGCATAAAAATAAAAATATCCTTTGGATGGAATCCAGCATTTTTTAATATTTTGATTTGCTCTTTGATTTTGGGCCAATGCTTATATGGGCCATCCCAGGCAATTCTCGGATATTTAAGTCGAACCTTCTTAAGCAGCAAAGATAATTCAGGGTCTTTAATTAAAAGGCGCCCATCAAGACCACTTTGACTTTCGCATGTGATCCTTCCGTTATTATGAAATTTAAACTCAGCAAGTTCCGATAAAATATTTTTAATATATGGATTAGCTAATAAGTTGTTATCATAGAAAATAATTCTCTTTTTTTTAATCTCATTTTTAATGGTTTTTTTGTATGTCACACCTTGTTCTATTTTCCATGTTCCACAAAAATTACAATTTCTAAAACATCCTCGTGAAGCATGTATTATCTGATAATCAACATTTACTAAATCATAAGCAGGCTCATAGTCTTCCGCCATTCCATTCTGATACAG
This sequence comes from uncultured Candidatus Peribacteria bacterium, assembly GCA_964511025.1. Taxonomy (GTDB): domain Bacteria; phylum Patescibacteriota; class Gracilibacteria; order UBA1369; family GWF2-33-10; genus CAZEDK01. The sequence continues at coordinate 870 of CAZEDK010000065.1, forward strand.
ACCTATATGTACATTGTCACAACCGGATTGTTTTACATGTTCTGGCATCAATGATGCATAAATGCCACCTACTTGTACTCTTGCTTTAGGGTAGATATTTTTATAAAAACTTATGCTATCCCATACATATTTTGACCAATATGTAAAAAGAGAAGTAACTTTAATTTCGTCTGGATAAAATAGCGCAGAGTAGTTACCTCTATGCAACTCAACATTATCGCCAATGTTTCTATGGTATGAGGCAATTTTTAGCAGCCCTATTGGTAAAAAATTACTGTGATTTTTACTTTTAGCCGGAATTGGGAAAATTGGTTCAACCAATAAGATATTCATCTTATTTTAAATATGAATTATTCAAGATTAAATCATATACATTCTCAAAAAGTGCAATGACTTCATTTGGAGATAATTTGATATCTGTAGGATGTGCACAATCACACCTTTTATCGTAGTTAGCAAAAAGCTTTTTGCATCCTGTTATTGTTATAAAATGCTTGTAAAGAAGATAACTTAACAGGTGCCTATCATTACCATTTAGCCGTATATCATCGATTGTAGTCGCATTCTTTTGAAAAATTTTAGCAATATGTTTGTAAACAGACCGTGGATTCTTATGCATGGTATCTGTAGCCGTATTAAAATCTGCTAAATTTTTATCAATATATGTCAGAATTCTGTGAATGCTAGAAGCCCAAATCATAATTGTTGCCGCTTTATGACAACCTTTTTCAAGACAGGAGAGTGCCTCTGAAATATATTCTTTTTCTTCATCTGTAAAGGTCGTGCCAATATTTTCAAATTTTTCTCTAACCTGATTTTTTAACGTTTGCTGTTGTGTGGTTAGTTTAATTGGTTTAAAAGTAAATGTATCGGTTTCTTGCTGCGTTTTTGTATATTCTGATTTCTTTGATGGTTGTGTCTTTTTTTTACTCTTTGGTTTTAATAAATTTTCGTATTCTCCAAGAGTTTCGCTGATAGATGTTGCCTTTTTATCTAAGAATTTTGTTAGAATTGGTACAATGTCCTTTTTACATTTTGTGTCATTAAATACAACTTTAAACTTTTCCATTAGGAAACGAGTTTTTATCAATTTGCCATCCAACGCTTTTTGAATTAATATCATACGGATTTTATCTTCCCCATAACTTTCTTCTAATTCTTTATAGTGTCTTTTCAAAGGATTTATAAAGCTCGATTCTATTTGTACAAGATAACTCATATCTAATTCTTTGGAGATAACCTTATCTATTACTTCATCAGGGTATTTGATAAGCTTCAATAAATCAGTGATTTCGTGAGGTTTGTGAGCAGTAATTTCTTTTAATTTGCTTGTGACTTGTACATCCGTAATATTAGGGTCTTCATTCTTGAGATCGGATATTATTTTCTTGATAGCTTTCGTTTCTGCTGCTTTAGACCAATCTTCTCTTAGCATATGTACTTGATATGCTAATATTCTTCCATCAGTATCATTTGCTGCAGCCAAGACAGGAACTTTAATAAGTTTTTTTCTTAAAGCTGCTCTTAATCTTCTCTCTCCGTCGATAAGCACATAAGTTGATGAATCTAATTCATTTGTTTTTACGATAAGGGGTTCTAATATGCCATATGTTTCTACCGATAAAACAAGTTTGTCAAATTGGGGATCCATTGTAATTTGCTCTTCACTAAGGCCCCTTGGATTATTTTGATCAAAAGAAATAATCATAGGGTTAATATATTGTAATTCTCCATGAAGAGTTTTCATTTGGCTCTCCTTACTAAAAATCTTGATATTAAGTATTCATTTTTAACAAGCCATTTCTGTCTGGATATGATTTTGATATTTTCAAATTGGCAGAAATTGTGTGGTAAGATGTCATCGGTTTTACTGATGTATTCTTTGGAAACGGTTACTGTCATATGCACCGCCTTTTTTGGGGACATGGGTGCTTAATTCTGGGGACACCGTACTTAATTCATATGAAAAAAGAAAATATTCTGTATATCACAACATACCTCTACTTTTCTAGAGTATCATTCTGATATGCTGAGAGCATCATAATAATTCCATTAGGTAAAATCAAAGAAAAATAAAAGTATTGGATAAAAGATTGGGAAGTATGGGAACACTTCCCATATTATTACTTTGGCCATCCTGCTTTCTTAGGTAAAATGCCCCAATCAAGCATTTTCCTCTGTTACTAATTGATCAAATTCACAAAATACTTGTTGGTAGGGATTCTCTTGTACCGATTGCACTACTTACACATCACTTAATCCCGTAAGGTGTTTGAGTATCAGTAACCCAAGAATAAACCGACTATTTTACTCCCTATTCTTGACCTTATTATACCACGATAACCCGCTATTTCTCAGGATTTTTATGGATCCTTTACCTTTTTTCAGTAGACACTAATTATGTATGATTAAATATATGTATGTTTTTATAACAGTTTGCCGACGTGTATATATCTGACGTAAAA
>CAZEDK010000066.1:0-3316 GCA_964511025.1 uncultured Candidatus Peribacteria bacterium
AAATTGATTATTCCCATCTATGTTTATTTTATAAAATAAATTGGGACATATTTTATAAATTTCTTTACTGTTATCAAAATGTATATGTTTGCAAAGATCTTCCTTGCTTATCCATAAAGTATCTAAATTATCCTTATTGAAGTTATCAATAATTAAATTGAAATAATTTAAATTATCTAAAAAGTCTTTTTTAAAATATCTTTGATTTTTTACAGAGTGAGAATTTAAGTATGAAAAACTAAAAAACAATAAAATGAAAAATATAAAAAATACTCTCTTTTTTGTAATATTTAGGACACCCATTGTGTTAAATAATTTGTATTAAATAAAGAAATTGCAGAGTTTATTTTTTCTGAATCAATATTTTCACCATAAGTATCCCAAAGATATATGCCTAATTTTATTTGCTCTTGATCAGCAGGATCATCAAAAAATGTTTTCCAGTTTTCCCATTGCACTTCATTTATTTCAAGCGACTCTAGTAATTCTTCAATAGTTCCAAACCCTCCCAAAAAAAGTGTTTTTAAAAATAATGATGTAATGGTGACATTTTTTGTGTTAATTAAATCTGATAAAAATTGCGCAAAACCAGCACCACCTAATAATAGAAATTGTGGTATGCCCAAAGATTTTCCTGCATAGGCAAATAATATATTGCCTGTTAAATCTGTACGCACAAAATTATTAGCAATATTAATATGTCTTACCCCTTTGTATCCATTGTTAGCTTTAGATTGATTTTTTAGATCCCAAATATTGTTGGGTAATATATTTTTAAACCATTTTAAAATGCCTACGGTCAGACTATTTTTTAATTGCCCTATATATTGATCGGTAACGTTAGGTAAAACTTTTTCCCATCCACTTGCTGCAAAGTTTAGATTATCACTTCCTATGACGCTTTCTTTATATTCATCATACTGAACCTTTAAAGCTAATTGTTGATTAGCACTTCCATCATATTCTCCATTCTCTGTCGATAAATTAAAAAAATTATATAACTTTTTTAATATTTCAAATGACCCATCACCTAATTCATCTTTGAAATAACCTGAAATAGTTTTCACTTTTTCTTGTGTAGGTTGTACTTTTGGGGTCGCGACAAAATTCTCAAATTTCAAATTTTTTCCACCACCTGCCACACTAGTTTTCACCCCCTTCACATTATTCTTCAAAAACCTATCCAACTGCAAAGCTACTGAAGCCACTTCTAAACTTTTCGTAGATATTGTAGCTTTCTTAGCAGATGAAGCGGTTAAAGATTTGTTAGCTGCGATTACTGAAGCTTCATAAGAATTTCTAGTCGCCTGTCTATTAGCCTTATTTTTCAAACTCGCATACCACTGATCTTTGGCTTCTCTGACAGGATCTCTATATCTTTTATCATTATAAAAATACCTGCCATTGATTTCTAACGGCTTTAATTTATCTTTTAAAATTTCTAGTTTTTTCTTTTCGTCAATAACTGTTTGCGCATAAAGATAATTTAACTCTTTCATTCTGGATACTTTTGTGCTTTCAAAAGTTTTGATGTATGCATTCATAATTATTTTTGAAAAAATCTCCTTTAGTTAAAGTAACAATTTTACCATTAATTTTTATTTTATTATTATCCACTTTTTCCCATTTTGAAACTTCATCAATTATCCTATATGAGTCTATACAGTGTTTTTTTGCAAAAAAGAATAATAATCTGTCTTTTTGTGTAAAATAAAAATAATCATTGTAATATTCATATTCAACTTGAATTGCATAAGAAGATGAAATTTTAATGTAATCTCGAATTTTTACTGGTCTAACAAGATTTATAAATAAAATAGATAATAATAAACAAGATAATATGAGAATTTGAAAAATCCCAAACATATAATGTTTCTTGAAAAAGAAGATCGCATTAACGCCAATAAATAAAAAAATTAATGAATATACTGAGCAAATAAAAATAGTATTTACATAAAAATTCCAAAATCCCAAACCAAAAAACAATTCATTAGTTCTAAGTAATATTAGAACAATAAATAAAATAAAAAAATTTATATAACAATTTTTAAACACAACATTTTTCATAACAAAAAATTTTATTTAAATAAATCATAACCCATCTTTATGTATTCCCAGTCGCCAAAATTATCTCCCGAAGGTAATTTAAATTTAAGTAAATCATCTAACACTTGAACACCTGTCGCTCCAATTTGCATTGCATCTAAACTGACTCCTAAACCATGCATTACGTAACCAAAATTAATATTCCCCGGAGCATCATATCTAATGAGCTGATTATTGTAGATATATGACTTATATTGCCTATTATCAGTTCCTCCGCCTAAAATTTCATTATCAGAATTTTTAATATCCCAATCGTGACCAGACCAGAATTTATAAGCAACTGTAGCCAACCCTAATTTAAAATTCAAAGCTTCTGCCACTCTACTTACATTTAACTGATTTAATGTATCAGTAATATCAATTGTAATATTTGTACCAATTTTAAGTTTTGGTTTATCTGACTTCAAAATATCCTCTATCGAACTATTTGGATCTTTGAAGCTTATTTTCGCAATCGTTTCCCAATCTGTTTTAATACCAAAAGCATTGTTAACTTGTTTTACAATGTTTTCTTTGGTAGCACCTTTAATAATATCTCCAGTTTGAACATTGAAACCACTAGCAATATAAAACCTCTCCAACACCACCGCCATCATGTATTTCATAGAATTGTCATCAACACTTTCCATTACAGAATCCTTTGAATCAAAAATTCCTGAATTGATCGCCCAAGTTACCGCTTCGTTTGACCAGCTTGGCCATTTACCACTGGAAAGATTTCCTGATACTTTCGTTCCGCCAAGACTTAAATAATATTTATATAAAACTGATGCCAATGTATATTTCACTGCATTCAGTTCTACCTTGTCCATTACAGTTTTCTCTGAATCAAAGATTTTATTAGCCAAAGCCCATGACAGTTCTTCATTTGCCCAGTCAGGCCATTTGTTATCTGTTATTGTTCCATTATATTCAGATTTACCTAATACTTGAGTGTTATATTTATAAAGCATTGTTGCAAAAGTATATTTCAATGAATCTTGATCAACTTTTTCTGTTGCAGTTTCTTTTGAATCTATAATTTTATTATTTATCGCCCAATTAACTGAAGAACTAGCCCAACTTGGTATTATTGAATCTTTTGAATCTTTTAAAATTTCAAAAGTTTCATCAGTTTTTTTAAAAAGATTGTTTAAATCATCAATAATATTTGATGCCACCAAATTCCCTCCTTTCAAACTCTTTCCAGCGCTTGCAATATTAATGTTGG
>CAZEDK010000067.1:0-2688 GCA_964511025.1 uncultured Candidatus Peribacteria bacterium
TACATGGTTCAGATTCGCCAGAAACGGCTGAAAAAGAGATTAGCATTTTCTTTAAAAAAGAAGAACTATTTGATTACAACCTGAACAACTTGCAATGGATTTATGATATGTCAATGGGGGATATTGTGTGAAAATTGCATGGTTTGAGAGTGTATGTGATAATTTTTGCAAAATATAGTTATAACATTGTAAAGTAATTTTACTTATCTTTTAACTAATTTTCCCTGATTTATTGCTGTTTCGATTACTCTTTGATTGGATGTAAAAACTTGAATATTTGATATTGTAGCGAAATCGCCATCATCGGTAATAATTTTCACTATGCCTACTTTCGTAACAGACTCGAGTATAAACAGATCATAACCGTCAAGAATTTGTGTTGAGAGTCTGGATAGGGCAGCATCAGTGGTGTGCTTATTTATTTGAATATCAATTGCTTGAGTCATAGTTTCTACCAAGCCTCAGGCAGCTTGTATTTCGGTTACAATATGAGTGCGGTCAATCGGATAGTTATGACGAAATTCCTTCTTTTTATTTTTGTCAAAACCAGATGCTTTCGAAAATATTTCTAATTCAATTTTTTCAATTAAATGGGCTAATTCAGACATTGAAAGTCCGCATCTGTGCAGTTGGCTTTTTGCTGAAAGCACCTTGTTAATATAAGATGGATAATCTTTTATCTGATAACTTTTAGGGGGCTTATTGCGCAAACGCTTATTTTATAGGCAAAGTGCATATGGTGCTGGGTGTGTAAGCATAACTCCACAAAACAAATTAATCCGAGTCTTGTCCAATCATGAGATTTAAACGTGAAGGGGGTGTTTTTCATCTAATTATTTTCTTTCAAAATTTTGGAAATGCACATTTTTAAAGTCTTCATTTCATCATCAACTTCAAGCAACTTGTCTATAAAATTACGAAAATTGATATTTTTATCTATGTTTATTTTATGTAATGTATTTGGGTCATTCTTGAGATTAAAGCTATTTAGCGAAATATCATTTTTATTTGCTCGTTTCAATAGCCATTCTTCCATTCTAGGGCATATGACAAAAACCTTTTTTCTTTTGTCGTTTATTCTCGTAAGAATTCTTATATCTCCAATCCTTTCTATTTCTTGATAATTCGCCATATCCGGTGGTGTACTGCTGTGCGGGTCTTCATCAACCACTCCTATTGAGGCGTCTGATTTACGCAAAATATCTATTACTTTGGGCTTATTTGCTTCGTGTCGAACTAATTTTCTGGACAATCCCAACTTTTGCAGTATTCCGGTTAGCAAATACTTATCCGTGTTACACTCAACCAATATCTTCATTCCTTATCCTTGTCTATGAATAAATTCAGGTTAAGAAACGGATCATGTTCCATGAGTTCTGGAATTTCTTTGTTTGTAAGACACTTAACGTTGGTTCCTAATTCATTAAGATAAGTAACAAACACATTGACATCGTCTTTTGGGGCTTTTTCAAGTAATGATAAAAGGAAGTATGGATTGTGTGTGGCAATAAAGTACTGGTTGTCACTTTTGTCGAGGCCAATTGATTCAGCAAGCATCGCAACGAAATAAGGAAATATATTTGATTCTGGTTCTTCAAACACAAGTACGGATGATGAGTTACTTTTTATAGCAGCCATATAAAAAATAATCCTCTGTAAACTATCAGATGTTAGATGATATGGTAAAGATACATATACGTTTTTAGTTTTTTTGAGAATTGATATTTTATTTTCATAAGGTTTCAACAGCACATCATATCCAAATTCCTTAAATCGGCCTTCCATAATTTCAGATATTTCTAGATTTGCAATCGCGAGGGCTGATAGATTTTCTCCAAAAGGCGGGTTAAGAAATGATACGTTTTCTGAATTAAAATGTGTTAAAGATTTAAATAAATAATATTTGATATGGGATAATAATAAAATTTTTGGACCCCCAAGCAAGCTAGTTGGTCCGATACTTTCAGTACTTCCTTGAATGTCTCCACTTATTCCATATTTGAAGTTTGCTATGAGTTTTTTTTCACTGATAACGTCAATCGAAAATATATTATTTTCAAGTTTACATTTTATTCCATTTTCGTCTACGCTGATTTCAATAGTCTCCTTTGCAGATTGATTGTAAGAGAGGTCAAATATCCTCTCGAATCTTACAAAGTTCTTTAACTGATGGCAATCATAGTAAAGACCAGAAAGTAGGCCCAGTGCCTCAAGTATATTGGATTTCCCTGTATTCGGTTCTCCAATGAATATATTAATTTTTTTAGGATTAATTTTAAGATTTTTTATTGATTTGAAGTTTGTTACCTCAATGTTTTTTATCATGATATTTTCCCTTTATAAGGTATTTCTTACTAATATCAAAGTCTTCTTAAATAGACTATTTGTTCATAATCAGTTCCCTTTTGGTATAAATCTTCCGGTGACAAATCTGATATCGCCCTTTCGATCTCTTGTACTGTTGACATTTTTAACTCCTTTTTGCGCCTGGAAGTTATTTTTTACAATATTATAATACTTGTATCAAAGTATCAGAATTAATTCTGCTTGTCAAACTAGAATAACCACTAAATTAATTGATGATTATAAATTGTTCAGCCTTTTTGTTGTGCCAATGTATCCGCCTTTTCCGCCATTTCCTTCATTGTCTGTTCCAATAAAAGACGGTAGCGTTCCATTTCTTCTTCG
>CAZEDK010000068.1:0-2650 GCA_964511025.1 uncultured Candidatus Peribacteria bacterium
CACGGGAAAGATGAAAAAAGATTGCATAAGTATGGCAGGGTAGCTCAGTTGGTTAGAGCACGGGACTCATAAGCCCGGGGTCGGTGGTTCAAATCCACTCCCTGCTACCATCCTACGCTCTTTATTCACTGCGTTCGTTTCGAGCTTCGGATGGCGTAGCCATGGTGTATAATGATCAATATCATATCTGCTAATTATTCCTTCCACATATTTTGTTTAAAAATGAAATTGAACCATCTTTTAACAGGTGATAGTTTTGCTAGTTTTGCTTCCTTTTTTAGCTGTTCTTCTTCAAGTAGTAATTCAGATAAATCAATTGCTTCTGGGATTACTATGACTTCTTCTCCCGGATTTATTAATCCCAAATGTAGCTTGGCTATTTTATCTACATATTTTTCAGAAATATAATATTGATAATTTGCTAATTTTTGTTGATTTTCTTCTTCTAATTGTTGATTTTCTTTTTCAAATTTTTCTATAACAATTTGAATTTGATAATTCCTATATATTGATACAGTCAGTGCGTACAACATGTAGGCAATAAATATAAAACCTCCTATTATTGCTATATGTATTGTGTTCAGTCGTCCTTGATTTTCTCTTTGGGAATACAATGTTGAAATTTTGAATTTTGAATGTATCTTTAGTATAGACAGCTTTAATTTTTCTTCCAACTTAATTTAAAAATTTGATAGACGCAAAAAAAATACATTTTATTGGAATAGGTGGAATAGGAATGAGTGGTCTGGCTTGTATTTTGAAGAGCAGAGGATTTGATGTCTCGGGTTCTGATTTGAGTAATTCAAAAACTATTGAACATTTACAAATCAAAAACATTAACGTTGTTTTGTCTCAAATAGCGAAAAATATTACTGATGATATTGATTTAGTGATAAAATCTTTGGCTATTTCAGATGATAATAAAGAACTGCAAGAGGCAATAAAAAAAGGTAAACAAATTATGACTTATCCACAGGCTCTTGGACAGGTTATGCGATTTTTTGAAAATGTAATCAGTATATGTGGGACTCACGGGAAATCTACTTCTACAGCCATGCTTGCAAATATTTTCAAAAAAGCCGATTTGGACCCTACAGTGCTTATTGGCACGAAACTTGCAGAAATGCAGGGGCAAAATTATAGAATTGGAAAAGATAAATTTTTTATAGTTGAGACTTGTGAATATAAAGAAGGTTTTTTGAATTATTATCCGAATGCAATTTTGCTAACAAATATTGAAGCGGATCATTTGGATTACTATAAAAATGAAGAAAATTATTTAAAAGCTTTTGAAAAATATATTGCTAATTTGAAAAGTGATGGACTTCTCGTTGTGAATGGGGACGATGAAAATATTAAGAAGCTATTAGCTCATAGCTATAAGCTTTTAGAAGAGAAGATAAAATTAATAACTTTTGGTGAAAATGGTCAGAATGATTATGTTTTGAAGGGAAATGATATTTATTTTCAGGCTAAGAAAATTGCTACTCTTAATTTACAAGTTTCAGGCAAACATAACAGAATTAACGCTTTGGGTGCTTTTGCGTTATCTCAAATTTTTGGTATAGAAAAAGATGTAGTTCTTGAAGCTTTGAATCATTTTGTTGGCACATGGAGACGGCTTGAGCTCAAAGGCAATATGCAAAGTGGAGCTATCGTCTATGATGATTACGCACATCATCCAACAGAGATCAAAGCAACACTTCAGGCGATGAGAGAACTTTATCCGTATCAAAAAATTATTGCAGTTTTTCAGCCACATCAATATTCAAGAACCAAGTTTTTGTTATCTGAATTTGCTTATAGTTTTGCATTTGCAGACGAAGTAATTATTCCAAATATATATCAAGTTAGAGATTCGGCGGATGATTTAGCGTCAGTTAGTCCTGAAGATCTTGTGAATTTAATTTCGAAAACAAATCACCGTGCAGTTTATGGTCGTGATTTCAATAACACTGCTGAAATTTTGAAACAAAATACGCAAAAAGGAGACGTTGTGCTGATAATGGGAGCAGGAGATATTGAAAAACTTCCGGCTTTGCTTTTTTAATCGTCAATTTTTGCGATTTTGGATACAATTTAGGATGGAATATTTTCGATTTTTCACTATACGTTCTTCATCTCCAATTTTTAATTTAGCAGTTCCAGCATATTTTTATTGATAACTTGAATTGGCTGATTTTTAGTCGTGCTTTGAATTTAGAAAGCGAACCGCATGTACAGTTCTATACGTAGTTCTGAAAATATTTTTCAATCAACTGCTTTTTTGATAGGCTTTTTTCTTTTAATCTTAAATTTGTTTTTTTGTTTTGGGCGGAGAGCAGAGAGGGGTGAATGCTCGGAGCCCAAACTCCTTGTAATAATTTTACTTCTATTAGTAAACTTCATTTTTTGGCAAAGGAAAATATTCATTGGCAACAGTCTCATTATATCCATGAGGTGAAATGGATGAAGGGAAGAATTCGCCCCATTCAGGATACAAATCCCCTAAATCCCCTTTAACAAGGGGACTTTCTGAACTCCCCCTTGTTAAAGGGGGCTGGGGCACGGCTGGAATGTTCTAAATGGATAGTGTAAGATGGAGGTAAATTTATTATTTTATCTCTAACAATGAAAAAATACAAATCGCCCAATAAAAACATTTTTGAAT
>CAZEDK010000069.1:0-2633 GCA_964511025.1 uncultured Candidatus Peribacteria bacterium
TTTGGAAAAGAAATTGTATGAAATGTGGAAATGAAATTCAAACAACGTATAGTCCTGAAAGACCAGCCCGTCCGAACGGAAATTCATCCGGGCGGGAGATAGTTTACTGTGAAGATTGTTATCTGAAAAAAGTTTATTGATATAAAAATTTTCGTTTGAATTGCTTGTATTGGAAATAATTTGACAAAAATTTGTCTAAGTTCTATGCTTAAAATGTCTAATTTTTTAAAAAAAATGTCCAAGTTTGAAAATTTTTTGACTATTAATGAGGTGGCAGATATTTTGAAAATTTCTACTAAAACTCTTAGAAGATGGGACGAATCACATAAATTGTTAGCTGACCGAAGTGATGGTGGACGACTTATGTATTCACTTAATTCCTTAAAAAATTTTTTAACTGATGACTTATTTTGGAGATCAAAAATTTGGGCAGCAATAGGATCAGAACCAGCGAAAGAAACACTTTACTGTCAAAATAGAGCCATTTTTGAAGCTCGAAATGTTGCAATGGAAAAACTACTTCAAAAGAGAATAGGAGCAATTTATTCTATTATATCTAGTTCAGCGGGAGAAATTGGTAATAATTCTTTTGATCATAATTTAGGTAAATGGTCAGACATTCCAGGCTTATATTTTGATTATGATTTCACAAAAGGTCAAATAGCATTGGCTGATCGAGGTCAAGGTATTTTGAAAACTTTAGAATATGTTTTACCTAATTTATCTAGCCATAAAGAAGCATTATATATTGCTTTTACAGAAATGATTACTGGTCGAGCTCCAGAAAAACGTGGTAATGGACTAAAATATGTTAGACGTAATGTTGAGAAAGGATATTTTCATCTTATATTTCAAACAGGCAATGCGGAGTTGACTTTGCACGCTAATCAAACTTTTTCTGAAAAAAACATTCGAGAAACGAATATTACTATTCCTGGCTGTTTCGCCTTTATTCAATTTATTTCATAGTATGCAAATTTATTTAAAAAAATTTGGCTCTAGTCTTTCTTCTAGAGAATCAGGGAAAGCTACTTATAATGATTTTTCACCTTTACTTGATGAACTTAAAGAAGATGAAACTATCGAAATTGATTTTGAAGGATTATCTTCATTTTCTCCTTCATGGGGAGATGAATTTTTGACGCCTTTATTGGTTAAGTATGGAGACAGATTACTTTTATCAACCAGTTCAAACCTTTCAGTTAATGCCACAATTGAATTATTGGAGGATATTCATGCTTTAAAATTTAAAAGAAGAAATTCATTGTTTCACTAAATTTTAAATTATGAATAAAACCTGCAAAAACTGCCAACAAAACTTCGAAATCATTGATGAAGATTTAAAATTTTATGAAAAAGTTTCTCCGGTTTTTGGTGGTAAGAAATATTTAATACCAGTACCAAATTTTTGCCCGAATTGCAGACAACAGAGAAGGCTTGGTTCTTGCAATGAGTTTAATTTTTATAATGGTAAGTGTGGGATGTGTGGGAAAACAGTTTTGACCGAATTCGCACCTGATATAAAACAAGTTATTTACTGCAGAGATTGTTGGCATAGTGATAAATGGGATGCTCGCGATTACGGCAAAGAATTTGATTTCTCTAGGTCTTTTTTTGAACAGTTTATGGAGGTTAAGATGGCAACTCCAGCGTTGAATTTGAATAGCCAAGGAACAATTGTAAATTCTGAATATATACATTATGCAGGTTCATGTAAAAACTGTTATCTCATAATGCATGCTGATTTTTGTGAAGATTGTTATTATGGATATGGTTTCAAAAATAATGTTTTTTGTGTTGATGGATTTTATAATTTACATTGCCAGTTTTGTTATGACTGTGTTGATTGCCATAAATGTTATGAACTTAAAGCTTCGCAAGATTGTTTGAATTGTTCATCCAGTAGTTTTCTTAGAGACTGCATTGGATGTAAGAATTGTTTCCTTTGTGTAGGACTTAGACAAAAAGAATATTGTTTTGAAAATCAACAATTAACAAAAGATGAGTACGAAGCAAAAATTGCATCGATTAACTTGGGATCATTTTCTAGCTATCAAGTTTCTAAAAATCGTTTAAAAGAGCTCGCAGTAAATCATCCATTCAAGGAATATCAAGGCCATAATACCGAAAATTCTTTGGGTGATCATTTAATAAATTGTAAAAATACCAAGTATAGTTTTGATTGTGAGGACACCGAAGATGCCAAATTTTGTTATCAGGTTGTCTTGGGAGCAAAAAATATTTACGATATATACCAGTATGGTACAAATCTGTTAGAATCTTATGAATGCTGTATATCTGGTGAGGATAGCTATCATCTCCTTTTTTGCAATAACTGTCACGTCAGTTCGTCGGATTTGATTTATTGTTGGTACGCGGAAAGATCCAAAAATTGTTTCGGCTGCAGTAATATTCAAAGTCTTCGATATTGTATTTTGAATAAACAATACAGCAAAGAAGAATACGAAGCTTTGATCCCAAAAATTATTGAGCATATGCAGAATACGGGTGAGTGGGGTGAATATTTCTCGTTAGATATTTCTACAATTTATGGATATAACAAAAGTTCAGCCCAGTTATATTTCCCATTAACAAAAGAAGAAGCGTTGTCAAAAGGATTTAAATGGTCTGAC
>CAZEDK010000070.1:0-2603 GCA_964511025.1 uncultured Candidatus Peribacteria bacterium
GATTTTGAATGGTTAATCCTAAACGCCCCAATCATGTATGCATTGCTCACAAAGTTGATAATAAAATATCTGAATCAAACCCAATATAATCAACGACTTCAGAAGATTTTTCTTGCAAGTTTTTCTATTTTATGCCATACTGCCCATATGGACGGTATTAATCTTAAGAATCTTAAGAGGTGTAAAATGGCTGGTATTAGATATAAAAAGCGAGGTAATAAATGGTATGTTTACGAAATAACTTACTATTGGGATAAGGAACTTAAAAGAGGCAGGCAAACCTCTAAATATCTTGGCAATGCTGATACTGAAGGTGGTGAATATGCTAAAACAGGCAAGCGAATTCTTTCTAAGCCTAAGATAGAAAAAACAATTCTGGATTTTGGTGATAGTTTTGCGATCAACGAGATTGGCAAAGCCATAGGGTTGCATCAAGTTGTCACCGACAGCTTTGGTGATCTTGCGGACAGCATTATGAATTTAGCTTGTTTTCAAATTATAGAAGGTTCAGCGATGCAATCGGCTGAAGATTGGTATGAAGGCAATATTGCAAATCTGCTGTTTAAAAAGGCTAAGGTCAAATCTCAAGACATAATTGATAATCTCGGCAAACAAGAATTACAGCGACAATTTTTTAAGAATTATATTGCGAGCTTTTTTCCAGAGAAAACAGGGTTACTTATTGATAGCACAGCTCTGCCCAGTGCGATAAATTCTAGTATCAATGCTTATGGCTATACTGCGGATGGAATTAAAGAAAATATTACAGCATTGATGTTGGTTGAGAAAACTACAAAACTTCCTATTTATTTTCGTGCGGTTGGAGGCGATATTGCTGATATAGTCAATTAAATTGATACGCGGAACAAAAAGTCATCATTATCGCATCACGTAAATTTTCATGATTCTCTAATATTATTCGCACTTTATTTTTAAAATGAGCCCAAAATTTCTCTATAGGATTTAATTGTGGTGAATAAGGTGGTAAAAACAATAATCTACACCCAGCCTTCTCTATTAATTCTTTGGTTCGTTTAGTTTTATGAAAAGCTGCATTATCCATAATTACAATTTGACCTGGTCGTAATGTCGGAATTAAGGACCCTTCTAGCCATGTGTTAAATAACACTGAATCACAAATTCCATTATAACAACCTGGAGCTACTATTTTTCTACCAATTTTAGCAGCTACAAAGCTCTCAGTACTGATGCGTTTTCCAGAAACTTTACCATATATTTTCTCTCCCTTCTTAGCATATCCGGTCTTTTTACAAACATGTTCGTTCATTCCACTTTCGTCAATATATACTAATTTCTCTACCGGAATATCTTTTATGGTTTCTAAAAACTCCATTTGTTTTTCTAGATTACCTTCTTTGTAATATATAGTCTTTTTTTTAAATATATGCCCAATCTTTTAAAAACACAGCACATTCCTCCCGGGCTCATGCCAACTGCCTTAGCTATTTGTGCCTGAGTCCAGTCTGGATTATTTTTGATTAATTCTCTAATCTGCTCATAATTGGCTTTGCGTGGCTTATTTATGCGCTTTTGAGGCGATACATCTCCTGTTTCTTTCTTCTTTCTTCCATTTGTACAGCACACTCAAACATATCCCAAATGTAGCACAAACGTCTTCTACTAACTCTCCTCTCTCCAAGTGCTTAAGCGCTAATTCCCTGAAATCAGTGTCATATGCTTTTGTCATATCTATAACCCTAAAAAAATAAAAAGCATACTACCATAATCATCTCTATGCGTCAATTAAATTAACTATATTTCAACTTTAAAAACTACTATAGCTGAAATAACCACGCTTGGACTGAAAACAGAATCAGCAATTTTAGATGCAGGTTTTTGCTCAAAAGAAAATTTACAATTCATGTGTGATCAGGGACTAGATTTTGTTACGAGATTGCCAAAATCACATAGCATATTTTTTGATTTGGTTGATGAGCTTAAGGTGACGGAATCGACGGCAAAATTAGTAAAGTATGGCGATAGAATTGTTTTTATCGAGAGCAAAGAGGTCATTATTTATGACAATAAGATGTTTGCACATGTAATTTTAGATCCGAGTAAAAAAGCTAAAGATATGCATACGGTCATGAAAGATAAAATAGATGATAAGCAAACAGTGGAACAAATGGCTGAGTTAGATAAGAAGCTGAAATATAGCGGATTACTGATTTTGTTATCAAAATCAAAAATAGAAAGGCAGGAGATTTTACCAACTTATTATACGCGTCAAGCGATAGAGCAAATTTTTGGATTTGCTAAGTCAAATAATAACTTACTGCCACTTCGAGTACATAGTGAAAGATCTATAAGTGGTTATTTGATGTTAGTTTTCTTGTCTTTGATATTATTTATTAGCATGAGAGAGAAATTAAAGTCAGCTATGACTATGGATCAAGCTCTGATTAGACTCAGAAGCTTAAAAGCAAAAATCTATGAAAATGAAATTATTATTCAAGAACCAAATAAAAAAGTTAAGGATATAGCTAAACTTTTAAATATCATACTGCCCACATCGTTGGGAGTTTAGGTTTAAACAGCAGATTTGCAATATTGCCTTCATACCAATCTTCAGCCGATTGCAT
>CAZEDK010000071.1:0-2286 GCA_964511025.1 uncultured Candidatus Peribacteria bacterium
TATTATTTTTTCATTAATCGCCCATGAAACACTTTCATTTGACCAGTCAGGCCAATTGCCATCTATTATTTCTCCTTCATATTTTGTTCCTCCAGCACTTAGATAATATCTATAAAGCATTGTAGCAAGCATATATTTAAAGTCTTTATCTGATACTTCTTGGGTGACAGTTTCACTTGAATCTATTATTTTTTGATCAATCGCCCATGAAACACTTTCATCCGCCCAGTCAGGCCAAGCTCCATTTATTATTTCTCCTTCATATTTTGTTCCTGTATCGTTTATGTAATAACTGTATAACATTTTTGCCAAAGTATATTTGAAAGAATTTTCATCTACTTTTTCCAAAACTGATTCGTCTGAATCCAGAATATTATTATTAAGTGCCCATGTTATTTCAGTTTGAGCCCAATCAGGCCAATTTTCAAAGGCTTTCCACTCTTCTATTGAATTTGCAAAATAATCAAAGTTTTCTAAATTCTCTTTTGTTTCATCATCGATCTCTCCTGTTTCTATCCTATTGAGAATCTCTTGTACTTTAGTATCGAATTTATTTTTAATTGTTTCACTATCTACACCATTTTCAAAACCAGGATAGGCGCAAATAACTGTGCTTTTTTCTACCAAAGCATTGAATTCTTGCTCTAATTCTTTGGAAAAGAAAGATTTTAATATTATAAAACCATTCAAATTTTCATTATTAGGTAGATTGATAGCTAAAATTTTCTCAAAATTTATTAAACTAGGAAAATCACTACATATGTCTTCTAATCTTGGAGCGGCTATAAGTGAAATAATATTTTTATTTATTTGTGTGCAATTACTTATTATTGGAGACAAAGGTATTTTTAAAGCAGATGATGAACACATTTCATTTATGGTTTTACTTTCAAATCCTTTAAATTGCAAGGGAGCGTCATTATATGAAATATAATCTTTATTTTGTCCTTTTCCATATATTTGGTCGTTATATAGTTCATATTCAATTTCTCCAAAATCTAAAGGTTGAAATTCAAAATCACCCCAAATTTTAGGATATTCAAATTCTAACTCTAGAATTGGATTTTTATATTTAATAAAATTAAATACATTAATATTAGAATTTGCTAACGTTAAATGAGCGACTGAAATTGTTCCAGTAATTACTAATGCTATTGTCGTGTATATATTTTTCATAATTTAAATTTTAGAAAATCTGTAAAGCATCGTTGCCGCAGTATATTTGACAGCAGTACTAGAAATTTCTTCCATAACAGAAAATTTTGAATCAATAATATTATTTTCAATAGCCCAAGATATAGCAGTACCTGCCCAAGAAGGCCAATTGCCTTCAATTATATCGCCAGTGAATGCTTTATTTTTCAAAGTGCCTGTATAGTATTTATAAAGCATTGTAATGAACGTGTATTTAAGTGTTTTAGCATTTACTTCTTCTAAAACAGAATCCCAAGAATCAATAATATTTTTTGTAACAGCGAATGAAACCCCTTGGTTTGCCCAGTCTGGCCACAGGCCTTTTTTGGATGCTTTTAAGTTATCTTCTTCTGGATTGCCAATGATATTATGATACGACTGCAACATTGTCGCTAAAGTATATTTGACAGCATTATTATTAATAGCTTCGGTTACAGCAGTTGCAGAATTTAATATTTGATGATCAAGTGCCCAATTAACTTCTTTTCCAGCCCAATCTGGCCATTGACCAGTTAATCTTTTACCTTCATAAAAATTTTCAAACCAAGAAGATGGATCAATAGCACCATTATATCCGTTGTTGTTGTTTAATATATTTCCATTTTTATCTATGATTTTTAAACCAAAATGCAAATGTGGTCCTGAAGAATATCCTGTATTGCCAGATTTCATAATAATGTCACCCTGCTTTAACGTTTTGCCTATCAATTCTTTTTGTGCCTGTTCAAAATTATACTCTTGATTGTTAAAGACAAATGTTCCGTTACCGTGGGCATAAGTAGTTTGAAAATACTGATCTTCGTCTTTGTGTCGAACAGTTATATAATACCCCAAACCATCTGGTAAAAAATCAATTTTATGTATTTTACCATCAGCAACACTTTTAACGCTTGTACCTGTCTTAACCGCCAAATCAACGCCATTATGTCCTGAAATATTAAATTGTGAATAGCTTGCTTCATTTCCACCAAACATTTGACTAATTTTCACTTCATCCAAAGGATACGGAATCGAACCAAACCCTGCAGATTTGACAAAACTTTGAGTTGAGCTAGTGGTCGCTGTATTAGTAGCTGACGCAACAATACTATC
>CAZEDK010000072.1:0-2242 GCA_964511025.1 uncultured Candidatus Peribacteria bacterium
GATACAAATCCCCTAAATCCCCTTTAACAAGGGGACTTCTGATCTCTTCCCCCTTGTTAAAGGGGATTAGGGGGATTGGTTTTTTCATCTGTTCAATTATCCTCACCACCAACTTTTCATATTCTTCTTTTGTATATTGTTTGTTTAGAATGCAATAACTTTTATGTCTCAATCCAACACATCCAAAACAATTAGAAGTATCAGAAGAACAGTGATAACAATATAATAAATTAGAACAATTTGCTATTGTAGCGCAAAAATTTAAATTATTAACATATTCCAAGCTTATACTATTTGAAGAAAACTCATTACATCCAAACCCAAAACAATCTATACAATTATTACTTTTTTCACACATTGTACAGTACCTAACATTTTCTAGTTCATATGCATCATAAACTTGATAAGAATTTTTTACTCTTTCTATATTCCCACCAATTGAATTTTCACAGTTTGTTTTAATTATATTTCTATTTGGAAAACCTAAGAAAAATTTTGCTGTTTCGTTTTTTATCTTCTGAATGACGGAATATTTATGTAATTCAGTGTCCTGAATAAAATTAAAATAGCCCTCTTTGCTATATTGTTTATTAAATATACAATACTGTTTTTGATGGAGATTCTTGCAGGAAATACAATATTTACAACCTATACAATCTTCTAAGAACCATGAATCATTACAATTTTTTATACGATGACTAAATTTACAATTATAAGAATTTTCTGCATCAGTAAGTTCATATCCAAGTTCTATTTTTTGAGAATAAGTAATATCAATTGAATCTTTACAGCTAATTGTATAAAAAGTATGAATTAGATTTTCAGGCTCATATAAAGCAATAAAAGATAAATAATTATTTCTACCTTCAAAAATTCTATGACAATATTCTGAATTATATGTATTTACATTAAATAAAGCTAATACTGGTGTTTTTTCGATAAGCTCTTTAAACTGTTCAAAAAAACTTTTTGAAAAATTAAATTCAAATCCATATTCCAGTTGATTCCAATTGTCTGACCAAAAACAATCCTTACAATAAGTAATATAATTTTTATCAGGAGAATATTCTGAAATTATTTCTTTAAAGCATAATCCACACTTCCTTTTATAAATTGATGTTTCGTTACGCCAAACTGCCATCCTCTGTTGCCTACACTCCGGACACAAACTCGGTGCTGGAATTAAATATTTTTTCCCACCAAAAACCGGAGAAACTTTTTCATAAAACTTCAAATCCTCATCTGTTATTTCAAAGTTTTGTTGGCAGTTTTTGCAAACTTTATTCATAGCTTTTAAAATAAAATAAAAGTTCTTTTAGTAATTTTTCTTTTACCCATTTTTTCCTATCCAAATTTAACACTTCTCCAAGTCCATCCAAAATACCTCTTTTTGATATATGTTTTGGAATATATGAAATTAATTTTTGGAAATATTCTTTAATATTGATACCAAAATGTTCCTGAATAACATTTTCAGCAATATTGAAATTATTTAGAAACATGAAATAAATATCATAGAGATCTCTATTAGCTAAACTTTTTCTTTCCGTAATGGCACATAATTTGTGAGCAAACATATAATCTTTTGTCATACATTTCACTGCTAAACCATATAAATCATTTACTTCATATTCGTTAGTTGTAATTCTTTTAGAAATTTCTACCTTCACTTTTTTATGACTTTGTTCGTAAGAACCTAGATAAAAATAAGTAAAATGTTTTTCATAACTATCTTCAATTTTGATATATTTTTCTAAAATTTTTTCTAAATACAACATATCAAATCTTTTTGAATCGCTTGTTAAATCGAAATCAAGATCAGTTGAAAATCTATCTAAATGATGGAAAAAATACAAACACGTACCACCTTTGAATCCTAAACATGGAGCAATTTTATTATCACCATAAATATCTTTGAGAATATTTAATAAAATTTGACGATGTAAAATGGTGTTTAGCATTGATTTTATAAAAATATTACTTTAAAAGTTGTTCTACTCTTTTGATTAAAATTTTCTGATTATAAATTTTGGCAATTTCAAATATTTTCTCACCATTAATCATATTCAAATTATCAAAATAATATTCCCCATACAAATAAAGTATATCTGTTACAGCTCTTTCAGGACAAGCAATTAAATAATTTGCTTCTTTTTTTATACCTAGAGGATTCAAAAGTAACTCATTTTTGATTCCGTGATATTTATAATTTTGCTCTTTAATTAAAAAAGTTTTTGTATAT
>CAZEDK010000073.1:0-2151 GCA_964511025.1 uncultured Candidatus Peribacteria bacterium
GAAAATGCATCTTCTTTCTTAGCTTTATCCGAAAACCACTTTCTTTTTAGTATATCTGTTAATACTGATTCAAATTTAATAACGTCATTTAGTACAACACCTATGAATACTTATGATGGACATGAATTTGAACCGTTAATGAAAGATGATATTAAAAAAGGGGTGGCTAAAGAATTGAAGACTACATATACAGCTGATAGAGCTTATGATGATGGAGAACTTCATGCTTGGCTTGATGCTTTTAAATTCAAAGATGCTATTTTTTTAAAATATATTGAAAAAGAAGATTTGAATGCAAATAAAAAACCTAACGCTAAATTTGTTAAAAACACAACTCAAGAAGAATTTGAAAAAGGTCTTGATCAAAGATATGTCGTTGAAAGAGTTAATGCTTCACTTAAAAAGTGGCATGGTCTTTCAAGAGCTAGATATTTAGGAATTGAAAAAATGAAAATACAAACTGCATTAACTTCTATGGCTCACAATCTTAAGACTCTTGTGAAAATACTTTCTGGAGTTGGACTAAGGTCTCCAATTCCTGTATTAAACGTTTCTTAGGATAATTGTGCCTGTTTAACCCATTTTGCCTATGACTTAAGCCGCAATTTAGAAAAAATAACCTGTCCGAATAGCACAGGCGGACAAAATCCTCAAAAAATTATCGATCTTGAGATAAAATTAGTCATACGTTATTCTTTTTTCAACGGTCTCAGTCTTAATCCAATGTTCAGCTTCTTCTTTTGTTTGAATTTCATGTGCAAGTTGTTTTTCATGCAAATCTTCAATAATTTCACCTATTTTTGGACCAGATAGCAATCCTGTAATATTCATAATATCTTGCCCGTTTAATAGTGGTTTTAATTTGATTTGTTTTTTGTCTATATTTGAGATGAAATCTTCATATAGATTTTTTATTCTATTATATAGTTGATATATACTTGGATTAGTACCTGCAATATCTACCCGAAATAACTCCATAAGCTCAGTGAACCAAGGATGCAAAAACCAATGTCTTGTTTTGCCTTTTGGCATTTTTAGAATATTTAACATCATCATGTGGTGGGATGTTAGCCAAACAATATGATCCATCTGTTTTTTTGGAAATGACAGCCTTTTGAGTATTTTTTTTGCTATTTCTTCAGACTTGGAAGCGTGTTCATTGAATCGTATTCTCTCTTCGTAACAGTATGTTTGAGGTTTTGCTATATCGTGAAGTAAAGCAGCCCATTTCAGCTCCAATGAACTTTTTTCTTTTAAAGCTTCATAAGTTTTCAGGCTGTGCGTCCATACATCTCCTTCTTTGTGGTATTGAATTGGCTGAGATACCCCTTTTAGTTCTTCAATTTCCGGAAGTATTTCTTTCAAAATTCCAGTATTTTGCATGTCATTCACAGCGTGAATAAAATTTTTACTCATTATCATTTTGTTCAATTCATCTCTGAGCTTTTCTCCTGACACCTTTGAGCTAAGCTTGGCGAATTTTTTAATAGCATTGTATGTTTTTGGTTCATATTGAAATTCAAGAGTGTTTTTGAATCTGATTGCTCTGATTATTCGTAGATGATCTTCATTAATACGTTTTTCTGCATCTCCAATGAAATTTATCAGTTTTTCTTTTAAATCTTTTTGTCCGTTTACAAAATCATGTATTTCATCATTTATTGGATCGTAGAAAATTCCATTAATAGTAAAATCTCTTCGTGAAGCATCTTCTTTTGCTGTGCAGAAATCTATTTTAGATGGTCTTCTTCCATCGATATACTCTCCTTCCTGTCGAAAGCTTGCAATCTCAAAATGATGACCGTTTTTTTCTGTTAAAATCACTCCAAACTCTTTTCCGATTGGATATGTTTTTTCTAATAAATTGTCTATTTCTTCTGGTTTGGCTGACGTTGCTATATCAAAATCTTCAGGAATTTTTCCAAGTAGCATATCTCTTACGCAACCGCCAGCAAGATAAGCTGTGAAGCCTGCTTTCTGTAGTGTTTCTATGATTTCTATTGAAGATTGTTTCATGTGGTTAGGATAAAGGATAAAGGATAAAGTTCCAAGGAAATCCTTTTGGGAGATAAAGAATTTTGTTGGGATTTTTATTTATTAGTGTCAAACTTTTACCACACAGGCAGAAATTTGATAAAATAAAGGATTTAC
>CAZEDK010000074.1:0-2133 GCA_964511025.1 uncultured Candidatus Peribacteria bacterium
GTTTGATTTTGATCAAATAAAATTTCATTGAAATTTTCTGGCAAATTTTTGATGTCGAAAGTTTTTTCCAACACGAAACTTGTGTCGCTTAAATTGCTTGTATAATTAAATATGGTTTTTGGAATATTGATATAATTTCTCTGTCCAAGCTCTTGGACTGCCGGAATAAATATGAAATTTGCTTCGTATTCCACTGTTTTAGCGAGTTTTACGTTTGCTTGAAAATTGTCTTCATAAAAACCTTCTTTATTTAATGTGATTGTATATTTTCCGGCGTTTAATTTGAATCGACATGGGTTTTCAAGACATCTAATATTCTTGCTTCGTCCGTAATTGACTGTAAACGGGACTTCTCCTTCGATTACGATGCTTCCTTTGTTAATAACAAAAACCCATACCAATACTAGTACAATCATAGATAGCATTATTCCAAAAACAGCAATGATTTTTTGATAATTTGTCACTTAATTTGGTGGTGAAGGTTGACTTTGATTATAGGCGCTAACTCCCTTTTGTGTTTATTTTTTTCAACTAGTCTGAAAATTTTGTTTGTGAGAAGCGGATCAACTCCTTTTTCAATTAAAGTATCTTTTGTTTCGTGTAATTTATTTAAGATTTGATCTAATTTGAGATAGCTTGCTCCCAAATCTTCTTCATCTGTTTGGTTAGGTTTTAACTCTGCGGATGGTGCTTTTTCTATTATTTCGTCTGGTAAATTTAAAAATCTTGATAATTCCCAGACTTCTGTTTTTAATAAATCGCCGATCGGAAAAATATCAGCGGCGCAATCCCCATATTTCGTACCATAACCGAGTAGAATTTCACTTTTGTTTGAAGTCCCAATTACAAGGGCGTTAAGGGTATTTGCTAAATTATAAAGTATTGTCATTCTTATTCTTGCTTTTATGTTCATATTGGCAAGTTCACTTGGATGCCATGGCAACAAATCATATTCGATAAAAAAATTGTTTATAGGCACTTCAAAATATTTAACACCCATAAATTTTGCAAGCTCGCGAGCATGATACGTATTTTCATCTTTTGTAAGTCCTCTTTCTGGCATGAGCACGCCAAACACATTTTCTGGACCAAACGCGTCCACGCTTAATTTAAGCGTCAGCGTTGAATCAATTCCGCCGCTAAGACCAATGACAGCTTTATGAATTGCGCAATTTTTGCTGTAAGAAGATAAGTTATCGATTATTTTTTCGTAAATTTCTTTCATTTTTTGTTATTAAACTTACTTGCGCATTTGTCTGTCCAAATCTCTTTTTTTGATTGTTTCTCTTTTGTCATACTTTTTCTTACCTTGTCCTATTGCTATTTCAAGTTTGACGAATCTACCTTCTAAGCCAACCGCAAGTGGAATTATTGATTTCCCTTTATTTTCAAAAGCATTTTTTAGTTTATCTATTTCTTTTTTATTAAGCAAAATTTTTCTTTTTCTTGTTGGATCATAATCTGTCTGATTTGAAGGCTGATAAGGTGATATATGCATACCTTCAATATAAATTGCTTCTTTGTATGGAACCACATAAGATCCAGTTAGATTCACCTTTGATTCTCGAATGGATTTCACTTCGGATCCTGTTAGTATTATACCTGATTGGAGTTTTTCCAAAATTTCATAATCAAAATATGCTTTTTTGTTTTTTGCAATTAATTTCACTTTTCATAATTAAATCATCTATATTAAATAGAATTTGAGTTTGAAAAGCTAGGATTGAATAGAAAAAATTAGGATCAAAGAGAAAATGGTTTGAAGAAATGAAATTTTAACAAAAAATTTACTAAAAATTTAAGTTCTTTGAAGGTGAAATGAAATAACAAGATTTATAATTTTATGGCTGGTTTTTTAATCCCCCCTGCCCCCTTTCATTTAAAGGGGGAGCTCATACAATAAAAATATATGACTAAAAATCTTATAAGTAATAGTAGATATTTAGCTTATAATCCTAAATTAAAAGATAGAGCTTGTGAAATATTGTTGATTTTTATTGTCCTAAATTAAAACTTGTTATTGAAATAGATGGAGATCAGCACTTTGAAGTTGATCATTTAGAGTATGACAAAGAAAGAGGTAGCGTAGTCAAAATGGGGCGTTCAAAGTGAGTTTTGTTGAATATTGATGAG
>CAZEDK010000075.1:0-1963 GCA_964511025.1 uncultured Candidatus Peribacteria bacterium
TGGCTTCTTTAACAGGATCTCTATATCTTTTATCATTATAAAAATACCTGCCATTAATTTCTAACGGCTTTAATTTATCTTTTAAAATTTCTAGTTTCTTCTTTTCGTCAATAAGCACCATTATTATAAAAAATTATTTACTCAATTTTCAAAGTGGACATTATTTCATGATACAGAGGAATTTCTTCAGTTATGAGTTCTCTTGCGTAAAAAGTTATTGCAAAAGCCATATCGTTTTTCATTAGACAATATTCATGAGGATACCAAGTTTCTCCTTTTATAGGATCTCCAACTAAAAAATCTCTTCTAATAATTTGTAATACTCCTTCCATACCTTCAATCTCTATATCTTTTTGCACAATAATCTTCCAAGGTACATTTTCTGTAGGTTTATTGTCAAAACATCTTTGTCCAGACTTTAATTTGATTAAATCAGGCATAAATTCTGCTAATTTATTATCATTTATGTCATTAAACACTGTACCATTAAGTATCCAATTATTAGGGTAATTTATTGAAGCTATAAGATTATTAGGTAGATGTATAGTTGAATATTCCATCCAATCTTCTGTTGTACTTGCCCAATTTCTTTTTGTCATATATCTATTCCAACCATTTTTAAGTTTAGTAATTTTACTTGTATTTACTTCTAAATTAGTTTCATCTCCATACTTTTCTACTTCTCTTTTTTCGTTAATATTAGGCGACCGTTCATTGTTTTGACATCCACTTATTAATATAGAAAATAACCCAAAAATAATTATCAATTTTTTCATAAATTATATATTAGAATATTTATTTAAAATAACACAAAGCATATACTTAAATGATGCTTCATCTATATTCTGCATTACAGTATCTTTTGAGTCATATATGCCTTTATTTATAGCCCAAGTAACAGCTTCGTCAGCCCAACTTGGCCATTTACCTGTTAGCAGTGTACCCGTTTGTTTAGTTCCACCAAGACTTAAATAATATTTATATAAAACTGATGCCAATGTGTACTTAAGGGCGCTAGAATCTACCTTATCCATTACAGTTTGCTCTGAATCAAAGATTTTATTGTTTAACGCCCAAGATATAGCTTTGTCTGACCAATCAGGCCAAGAACCTTTAATAATATCTCCTGTATATTCTTTTCCACCAGAAACATTAATATGATATCGATAAAGAATGGTAGCCAAAGTATATTTGAAAGCATCTTTACTAATTGATTGCATTACACTTTCTTTTGAATCTACTAATTTGTTATCAATTGCCCATGTTATACTTGTTTCTGCCCAATTTGGAATTGATGGCTGAGTGTAATATTCATTAAACCATGGCATTGGATCAATATTTCCGTTATATCCATTATTTCTATTTAATACATTGCCATTTTTATCAATTAATCTTAGTCCAAAATGGAGGTGAAATTGCCCAATACCACCACTATTACCCGAAGTCATGATAACGTCTCCTTGTTTTACAGTTTTTCCTATCAAAGCTTTTTTTGCTTCTTCAAAATTTTCTTTAGTATATTTTTGTCCATTCAAGAAAAAATCACCATTTCCATGAGCATATAAAGTTTGGAAATATTGTCCGTTTATTTCATGTCTCACAATAATATAATTGCCATATCCGCTACCACTTTCAACAACTTCCTGAATGACTCCATCTGCAACAACTTTGACTGGAATAGTTTTTGCAGAAAAATCTACTCCTTCATGACCATCAAAATTAAAATTTGTTTTATAAAATTCATAAGAATTCCCATTTACGTCTTTTAAATATAATTTTGCACCAAATTCTTGAGTTATAATTGCATTATCAACCGGATAAGGAATCGAACCAAAGCCTGCAGATTTGACAGAACTTTGAGTTGAGCTAGTGGTCGCTGTATTAGTAGCTGACGCAACAATACTATCACCTTTCAAACTCTTTCCAGCGCTTGCAATATTAATGTTGGAACTTTTCACATTAT
>CAZEDK010000076.1:0-1896 GCA_964511025.1 uncultured Candidatus Peribacteria bacterium
CAAAG
Organism: uncultured Candidatus Peribacteria bacterium; assembly: GCA_964511025.1. Classification (GTDB taxonomy): domain Bacteria; phylum Patescibacteriota; class Gracilibacteria; order UBA1369; family GWF2-33-10; genus CAZEDK01. The sequence continues at coordinate 6 of CAZEDK010000076.1, forward strand.
TCGTCTCGCTGACGCTCGCCGATTTTGCTCGCCGCTGAACTTGGCGTTCGGTGCTTTTGGTAAATAAATATTATTATTTAAATATAAGTAAAGAAATAACGCTAAGGTAGAAAATGAAAATATGGAAAAAAGGGAAATAAAAATTTTATATCACGGGCCAGGAATATCAGGAAGAAATTCAAACTTAGGGTACATTTATTCTAAAGTATTTGATGTTAAACGTAAAAGCTTTGATTATAGACCCTTTAGTCTGAATATAAGTGAAATAAAAAGTATCATTGGAAAACATAATAATGAAGAATCCAAAGAACGCACTTTTACTTTTAGTACAGCACCTATGAGTGTATTTAATGATCCTTGGAGAGAAAAACTAGTTAAAGAAATGGATGCTTTTGTATTTGTCGTTGATTCTCAAGAAGACAGAATGGATGCTAATATATTTACCTTATGGGAAACAGAAACTATCTTAAAAAAGTACAATCACAGTATTACCTCTATTCCTTGGGTTATTCAATATAACAAAAGAGATTTACCTAATATTTTATCCGTTGCAGAGTTGCAAGAAGCATTAAATCATTATAACCTTCCTTACTTTGAATCTGTTGCTAACAAAGGTATTGGAGTTTTTGAAACTTTTACTTCTTTTGTTTTTGAGTTGGATCGGTTTTATAACATTTTTGATTGATTTCGCACCGAACAAACGTTGCAGCGGACTCGTGAAGTCGTCTCGCTAACGCTCGCCGATTTCACTCGCCGCTGAACTTGGCGTTCGACACCGTAAGGTAAAATGCTACTAGAATATTGTAAGATAAAATTATGAAGAGATTTTGGTTTGATAAAATTCCAAAAAATCGTGAATATCGTTGGGAACTAATGGAATCTTTTATTGAATACTGGCTCAGACCATTATCTAAAGAAGATCAAATCTCAGAAAAGATATTAAATGGTGCTGAAAAAAATCTAGAAATTAGATTACCAGAAGCATTAAAAGAATGGTACAAATTAGTTGGAAATGCTTATTACATTTGGTTTCAACATGATCTTTTATTGTTACCTACAGAATTATACACGAGGGACGGTTTTTTAATTTTTTATCGTGAAAATCAAATGTCTTGTTGGGATCTTGGAATTAGCCTTGATGAATTATTTCTGCCAGATCCACCAGTGTATTTGATAAATGGTAGTAAAGAAAAATTGGGAAACACTTTTTCAGAATTTGTTTTGCATTTGCTTCTTTATAATATGCCATCTATTTGTTCACAATTTCCGCTCTATAATTTTCATGGTGAAGGTTATTGGAACGAACAAACAAAAGCAATTTTTGAAAAACACTATATACGCACAGCTTTTATTTCATGGAAGCTTTTTACTTCTTCTATTATTGATTTCTATGAAGGGCAAGATATTATAATTCAGGTAATGTATAAAAAAATGCAAAACTGTAATTTCTATGTAATTGCTAAAACAAATAGTTCTCTTATTAAATTCCATAATTTAGCACTGACTTATTAGCTTTTATAAAACTCATATTTATTATTTTGCAATTAATTATGAGTTTTAATTTTCTAAACGGTGTCGAACAAACGTTGCAGCGGACTCGTGAAGTCGTCTCGCTGTTGCTCGCCGATTTCACTCGCCGCTGAACTTGGCGTTCGACACCGATTGGTGGAAAAGAAATTTGCCCAACAAACAAAGAAAAGATAAAGAAATAGGATAATTAATGTTAAGAAAATTAGAATAATAGTAAAAAAGTAAAGAAAAGTTTTAATTAAAAAATGATAAATATTGCATAAATAAAATATTTGCTTAGATCATCTTATAAAATTAGTTGGATAGGAAATAAATAATTGTTGTATTGTGCAGGTAAAAATAACAATGACTGAAATAAAGA
>CAZEDK010000077.1:0-1880 GCA_964511025.1 uncultured Candidatus Peribacteria bacterium
ATTGTAAAACAGCTAAAATTGATTATATTTCTATAGTTAATCCTGAAACGCTTGAAACGGCGTCGGAAGTGCAACATGGCGACGTTGCCGCTCTGGCTGTCAGGATCGGCAAGACACGCCTGATTGACAATATAATCCTGATGGTTTTAATCGTTTTATTTGTTTATTCAACCTGACTCTATTGACTAATTGGCTTTATAATGGTTGGTGATTTGTGAGTAAGTTGTTTTATCAGATACCTGAAATCTCGAATACTTTATTTGGTAGTAATGTTAAACTGCTACCTTCTGTTGACGAATTATTTGAACTGGAGTTAGCTAATTTAGAATATCAAATTTTGAATAAAGATGAACTGATAGAGCGAAGTGCCTTTTTTCAATCTGTAAATGGACATCCAACTAAACACTTTAGTCTTTATTCTGTACAATCACCAGCGCTCTCAGAAAACCGCTCTGTACAAGCAAAGAATTACTTTGAAAATGGGCTATTTTCAACTGGCTATGCTACGCACGGGCTTTTCCCTTATCGTGGTAAATTCCATCCGCAATTAACAAAGGGATTAATAAATATTTAAATGTGATCTATGAGAGAAAAACATGGTTCATCTATTGAGAAAGTGGGTGTTGGTTTAGTTTGTTCAGTTGAAACCTTTAAAGGCTGTAATATAAATTTGGTTAAAAGAACCTCAGGATTCAATGGATTATCTATTTACAAAAATGGAGAGGTTAGAAAAATTGAAGTTAAAACCATGGAAAAATCTGATTACTGGATAGCAATAAATGGTTTTACTGCTATTGATAAACTATTCTTTGAAAGAGATTATTGGCTTTATTTTGTTTTATTACCTGAAAATACCATAGTAATGGCTAAAGCTTTACCTTTCATAAAATATCAATTAAAACTTTCTAAAGATTTCAATTTTCTTGATGAATTAGAGGATTGGATAAAATCCACCAAAAAGCTTTCAAAAAGTTCTGGATTGAAATTTATTCCAAGAATTAATATAAAATTTAATACACCAATTAGAGAATTAGCCAAAAATCTTATTTCTGAAAATTACGATAAAAATTGGGAAAAGGCAATTCCCGAAATATGGCAAAATAGTGGTAATTGGGAAAAAATCTTTTCAATTGAACAAATGTAAAACATGAGTTTAAAAATAGAGCAAAAATTAAAAAATAATTGCTTTACAGAGACAGAACCAAAAATTTATACAACAGGTGCTTTTTTAGTTCCCATGGAAATTGTTGTGGATGGAGAGAGAAGCTATATCTGGGTCGTTGATGAATTTGAAGGTGACAGTTATAATAAAGAAGGTAAAATTTGCTCTCCATTGGTTTTCTCAACTAAAAAAAAGATTTACTAAGCAATTAAAATTCATTTGTTAGAACGAATTGTTTTAATGTCAAACCGACGAGGGCGATATTGTGCTCGATCCTTTCGTTGGAACGGGAACAACAGTAATTGCGGCAAAACATTTAGGAAGGCGATATATTGGTTTCGATATAGATGAAAAATATGTTAAAAATGCCCGATTAAAATTATCAAAAGAAAAGTCAAATTCAAAAATTGGAGATATCTGGGTAAGCTGGTTTTTAGATGGGTTGACAACAATAAGGGACAAAGATTGGGAAGAACTCTCTCAACATTACTTCATCCCAGAACCTCGCAATAAGATTGATCATACAGCAATTAAATTTATAAGAACAAAGGAAATTAGTTCAAAAAGTAAAAATAAGCCGAATAGAAGTGATAAAACTACGATAAAAAGTGACAAACTACTTTTAACGTAGATTCTTTATATTTAATTGTGTGATTATTTATGATTAGGCACATTCAACATTGAAGTGCAACACTTGGGAAAACGACTTCGTAAGGGG
>CAZEDK010000078.1:0-1656 GCA_964511025.1 uncultured Candidatus Peribacteria bacterium
CATGAATCCTCAATTCGTGTTTTTAGCAATCTTGGAAAAGGTGGAAGTCGGGAAAAACAGGTCATCATTTAGCTGGAATTTACTTTGAGCTTCAAGCGGCTTTGATACGTCTTTTTGATTATCGCTATAAAAGTGTGCAAGCCGCTCACGATATTAGATTTGTAGAATCTTATACTGAATTCAAAGGATTAAATGGTGAAATATTGTTTGTGATTGATCTTTATCAAAATTTATTAACTGAATATGAATTAAGTCTTAAGAAAATACTGGGTAGAATTCTGGGATTCTTATTTGATTTTCCAAGCTTCAATCACTTCAAAAAATAGATATAAAGATTGTTCTGAGTTAAGAGTTTTTTTGCTGGGAACTCTGTGATGCTTTTATAACCATTCAGTAATTCATTTAATGTGTTTTCTTTGTTTTTGCCTTTTAGCAAAATAATAATTTTTTTACTTTTCAAAATGACAGGGAAGGTGATGGTGAGTCTATCTTTTATTGGAAAACGGTCTGTTTGGGTGTGAACAGCTAATTTGATATTTTCTTCTATTGCCTGCGTATTTGGAAAAATTGAAGCCGTATGTCCGTCTTCTCCGATACCAAGTATACAAATATCGAAGCCATGATTTGCTGTTTTTTTGATTTCTTGTCCGTATTTTGCGACAGCATCTTCAATTTTTAAATCTGTATCAAAATAATGAAAAGCTTTTGGAGCTGTTTTGAGATTTTTGATTAAATTATCATTGATGAGATGATAATTTGAATCCTCAGAATTTTTATCTATATATCGTTCATCTACCTGAAATATTTCAATTTTTGAAAAATCCAAGCCGTGTATTTTTGATAATTCTCTATAAATTGGCGCAGGTGTTGAGCCTCCACTTAACGCTATAGAGGCTGAATTTTTATTTTTTAAATTTATCGCAATGAAATTTGAAACTGCTTCGATAAATTTCATTTCACTTTCAAAAGTTTTTAATTTCATATAAAAAAACATACAATATACAGCATACAACATACAATATACACTATACGATAATAAAAAAGCCCTCTTAAATATTTTATAAAAGGGCTTTTATATGTTTATCCAAACCCTAACAGTGTAAGTTGGCGTATGCCATAGAACTGAGGTTTTTTTGTTTGGATTTTTGTTTTACAAGAGTGACGTTTTTCTTGCGTAATATCTCTGCCTTACTTTGGTGGAGTATTTATAGTCCGGCCAAGGACTGCCTGTTTTGTATCCCGATCTACATCTACATGAGATGGACGGAATCAGGCCGAAGTGATAATCCACCCAGTCTATGCCAAAGCTTAGGTGGGGATTATCGTGGGGAAAAAGTCGTCAACCCATTTCCCTTTTATAAAGCAGAAACATCTTAGAGCTCTTCAGGCCTCATAAGGGTCTTGGCAAAAAATAAAACACCTACCTTGCACTATCTTTAGCTTTATCTTCTTTGTTGCAAATCCAGTCATTTATCTCGATAAACTCCTGTATTTGAACGAAAGAATCTAAAACAAAATCTAGCACAATTTAGGTATCTTATTTTTCGCCAAGATCCTAAGATTGATGGGGAGTAAAAGAGTTTTCTCCTCAAGGTTTTAATTAGACTTACTGCGCAATAATTTTCGTAGCGAAATTTTCAGATTTTGAGCGAGGCA
>CAZEDK010000079.1:0-1647 GCA_964511025.1 uncultured Candidatus Peribacteria bacterium
ATAATGTGAAAAATTCCAACATTAATATTGCAACCGTTGGAAAGAGCTTGAAAGGATGGAATTTGGTGGCATCAAATATTATTGATGATTTAAACAATCTTTTTAAAAAAACTGATGAAACTTTTGAAATTTTAAAAGATTCAAAAGATTCAATAATACCAAGTTGGGCTAGTTCTTCAGTTAATTGGGCGATAAATAATAAAATTATAGATTCAAAAGAAACTGCAACAGAAAAAGTTGATCAAGATTCATTGAAATATACTTTTGCAACAATGCTTTATAAATATAACACTCAAGTATTAGGTAAATCTGAATATAATGGAACAATAACAGATAACAAATGGCCTGACTGGGCAAATGAAGAACTGTCATGGGCTTTGGCTAATAAAATCTTTGATTCAGAGAAAACTGTAATGGACAAGGTAGAACTGAATGCAGTGAAATATACATTGGCATCAGTTTTATATAAATATTATTTAAGTCTTGGCGGAACGAAAGTATCAGGAAATCTTTCCAGTGGTAAATGGCCAAGCTGGTCAAACGAAGCGGTAACTTGGGCGATTAATTCAGGTATTTATGATTCAAAGGATTCTGTAATGGAAAGTGTTGATGAAAGTTCCATGAAATACATGATGGCGGTGGTGTTGGAGAGGTTTAATGGTAAAGTTAAAATACCTTCAATTCAGGATCAATTTAATAAAATTATTGACGATGGAACGTATGAAAATAGAGAAAAATGGTATGGTATATTAAACTTAGATGTTTTAGGTTATGGCAATTTCAAAGATTCAGATACGCAGAAAAAAATAATTAAAAGCTATGGTTTTAATTATTTAAAAAATAACATAAAAGATTTTGGTCAAAATAATAGCATTTTAGATATTGGAAGTGATTTTTTAAAGAGATTAATTGATACAGGACTACAAATGAAAAACTATAGCTATCAATCAATTGATAACATAGTAGATAAAGTTACAAATATAGCTGATATTCAGGGAAAAATTAGAGAAAAATTCTCAAGATTGAATGATGAAGATTTTGCATTAGTTCCTGAATCGGTATGGGTGGAATTAGCATCAAGCCCAGCTAAATTTTATTATTTTAATACTTATGTGGCTTCTAAAGAGGAATGGGATTATAAAAGAAATATATATAGTTTTTTCAAAAATACAAATATTGTTATAGATGGAAGGATGTATAATTATGATGTTCCTGGGAATGTGGCTTATGGATTTACAGGAGCGGCAGCTGGTTTTTCTACTGAAACTTTAAAAGTTATGGCAGGTCTTGCTAATAAAAATAGTTCAATAGCTCAAGGATTGTGGACTGACCAGTTTGCATGGGATAGTCATTTTGACGATCCAAGAGATCAAGCTGCTATTCAAGCTGGTATAGATTTATGGAATAAATATAATTCCAATTTAGATATTACGAAAATCACAGAATATATAAAAAATCTTAAATAAATTTAATGAAAATAAAAGAAAAATTACAAAGATTTATTGATATATTTCCTAAATATTATTTGTTTTTATGGTTAATATTCTTAGTAGGAATATCAATTATAATATATATAGAATTTTTTAATGATTGGAAGTTATCAGGTAATATTGAATTTCGTTATCCATTATTTTTAATATTATTAAA
>CAZEDK010000080.1:0-1618 GCA_964511025.1 uncultured Candidatus Peribacteria bacterium
AGACTTAAAGAAGAGATAAAATATCTTGAGGATAATAAGGCAAGATTCATTAAAGGATTTAATACATCAGGCGATGTTAAAAAGATTGTAGAAAGGAGCTTAAATTTATAAAACGCTACTCGCACACATCAAAATACTACAAACCGTTTTTGCGTCTCTGATCGTCCCCTTTTTATCATTTCTAATGCCTTAGACAACCTCACTCGTACAATGCCCTTAATGGATTCATCATCCTGATGATTCGTCTGTGTCTTAATGGGAATGATTGTCTTCCAGACTTTGGCATTTTCGTTTTTTTCTTTCTATCTTTTATAAAAGCGGAAGTTTGGTAATATCCACACCGACGTACATCTTTTATTTAGATTAGACTTTGGACTTTTAATTCCTAAAAATTCAAAAGCTAACGCTACATTTAAACCGAATTTGTATTATTTACTAGCTTTCAACAGGTTAAAGCTTATCTTTTTCACAATATAGACAATGAACAAACCAACCTTAATATCCAGTGGATATACAAAACAAACAAAAATTACTTTAAAAAAACAGATATTTCTATTGACAATGTATTCAGTATTTGTAAAATATTCAGCATTTGTAATTTATACGGTATTTATAATATATTTAATTTTCTCAAAAGAAAGGGGAAAAATTGACGAAAAAGAGTTTGTCGTATATTTTGGTTGTAATAAGTATAATATTTTTCCTTTTAAGTGAGAGTTTTGCAGCAGGGAAAGGCGGGCAAGTCTTTTTCAGGGGTGATTGGGCGCGGTTAAGCGTAGATAGAGAGGATGATGCGATGATGGGTGGAGGGGAAAATTGTGATAACAAAGATGGGTGGGGTGTTGGCGCTGGTCTTCATTTGCCATTATTAAAAGATCCTTTTTTACATAATGACATAATGGGAGAAATAATGCTTTCTTACTATAAGTTTGGCAGTGACGAAAGCAGTGCCGCAAATAACATGTTTACGGCAATGATAGGTCCAAAGTATAGGATCCATTTGAGTGAAACAGGTACTTTAAGCCGGATTAAGCCATTCCTTGGCGCTGGTATGTTATTCGGAGTTATAAGCCCTCCCTCAAATGATGTTAACTATCTTGATATAGGCGTACAACCCTTTACCGGTATTGATTACACACTGCCGTACATGAATGATACATTTAGCTTGGGAGTAGATTACAGATATAGTTTTTTTGCTCATGATGTTGGGCGTAACGAAGACTTTCAATCGGCGGGTGTTTATTTAGGCATTAACTTTTAGTTTATAATGTAATTCTGAAATAGGGTTTCTACTGTTTAGAAAATATTTTTAAAGCATGACATAATAATTGTTAAATCAATAGAGCTAGGTGTTAGACTTCATACTGTAATCCAGCATAAAGCTACTCCTCTTACAGTATGTCTTTTCCTCCCATAATATATTAGTCTAACATCTAGCTATAAGTTGCAAGGACAATTATCAATCTAAGGTATAATACATCTCATGTAACGCTACTTGCACACATCAGAATACTACAAACTGTTTTAGCGTCCTTAATTTTCCCTTCCTTTATCATTTTTAATGCTTCGGTTATTTTAATCTGCATTATACCCTTGATTGATTCATCATCCTGATGAT
>CAZEDK010000081.1:0-1605 GCA_964511025.1 uncultured Candidatus Peribacteria bacterium
CTTTAACATCTTTAATATTTTCAGAAATTTCATAGATTGGTCCTTGGTGACTATAGGTTTCATCTTCGTCTTTCCATTTAATGTCTTGTAGAGACAAAAATTTTTTTGTCTCTACAATATCGTTTTTTGTTAATGGAAAATATTCCTGTGCTACGGTTTCGTTATAAGCAAAAGGAGAGATTGAAATTGGAAAAAATTCTCCCCATTCATTATTTTTTATCATTTGTTCAATTATTCTCGCTATCAATTTTTCATATTCTTCTTTTGTGTATTGTTTGTTGAGGATGCAGTATTCTGAATTTCTTATTCCGACACAGCCAAAAAGATTTTTTGAATAGAAACAATCGGTACAATATATTAAATCAGAATTTCTGTTTGAAAATATTGAATAAAGTAAATGATTGTTTTGATATGCGCCAATATATTCACAACAAAGCTCATCTTCTTCGGTGTAATTATTATCATAACAATCTTTCATGTCTACAACTTGTGTACAATATTTACAATCCTGCGATTTGTCGGCATAAAAAGATTCAAATACATTTTTTGATTCAAATATGTAATTACCGGTTACATTTTCTGCTAAATTGCTTTGCATGTATTTATGTGGAATCTTTGATTTGAGTTTTTCCAGTTTGTCCTTAATTATTGGATGCACTTGAGGATTGCATAAATTTAATTCTTTTTTCTTTTTTTCGTATTCTTCTTTTGAAAATTGTTCGTTGAATATGCAATATTTTTTATTTCTAAGTCCGGCGCATCCAATACAGTCGGAACAAGATTGCAAGTCAAAACAATAAATTAATCCATTTGAGCTGTGACAATCCTGACAGAAAAAACATTCATGAAGTTTACGGCAATCAATACATTCATAACAATAATGACATTCTCTGATTACCAAATTATCTACACAGTTATCGGAATAATATGGCGATCCATAATAACAATTTTCACAGTATATAGAGCCAAATATTAAATAACTATCTTTTACGTGACCGACATAATTACAAAAATCACTATTTGATGAATTCCATACACTTAGTGCAAGTTGTGGAGTGTTTTTTCTTAATTCGGCAAATTGTTCGAAAAAACTTTTGTTAAAATCAAAATTTTTACCATAACTTTTTGGATCCCATTGGTCACTCCACCATGCTTCCGGATCATAAATTTTCATTTCTGTATGTGGACCATAATTTGAAATGATTTGTTTTCCGGTTAAATCACATTTTCGATGATAGAGATTTCTTTCATTTCTAAATGCAAATCTTCTTTGTTGTCTACAAGATGGACATAATGTAGGGGATGGTATTTGATATTTTTGTCCAGCAATTATTGGAGAAATTTTATCATAATACTTCATATCTTCGTCGGTAATTTCAAAGTTTTCTTGGCAATTTTGGCAATTTTTAAACATATCTTTAGATTTTTTAATAAACCATTTTTAAGTAGCACCCTTCGCAATAAATTTTCTCAACTTTTTCGCTGCTGTATGTGCTTTCAAGATCTATACTGCATTCGCAACATTTTCTTTTGTAAATTATAAATGGATTTCTTGAATTCAGTCTTTCTTTGTATCTTTGTTGTGGTGATTTCCTTGGAATCGGT
>CAZEDK010000082.1:0-1546 GCA_964511025.1 uncultured Candidatus Peribacteria bacterium
TTAATTACCTGAATTTCCCCTAGTTTTTATACACTAGGTTTCAATATATCTTTATCTACTGCTTTCATAATCTTTTCTTGTTCTTTTGTCAGAGTTACAATTTTTTCAAATTCATTATTTGTTTTTGTATCTCTTAAGTAAACCTTGTATGCTGTTGATAATCTATCAATTGCAGTTAATGCATTAACTTCCATATCCTTTAATTTATAATCTAATAAAGAAATTAACAAGTAAGAAAGATAGCAAATGAAAATATGGGACTTCACTCTTTCTTCAAGCCAATGTTTGATTGGCTTTAACCCTAAAATACTTTTTAATGATCTAAATGCCTTTTCTACCTTATCTTTTTCAAAATAAGGTTTTACAATTTTATCGATTTCTAAATCTTTTGTTGAAAACAAAACACTATATCCATCATATTTTTGTGCTTCAAGAATTTCTTTTTCATTTATTTCAGTGCCTTTCAGGTATTTTTTCAAATTTTCTGAAAATTGTTTTTTATCTTTTATTAAATCAATCGCGTTATTAATATTATCAATTCTTTTTTCTCTGTTAAGTCTTGCAGTTTCTTCATTAAAACAAATTACAAGATTTCCACTAATTTCTCCATATCTGTATTTTTGTTTTATACAATAAAGAATTGTATTCTGCAATCTTACTCTATTTTTTAGCTGAACAAGCTTTTTATATCTAATAATATCATCAACTTTTTCTTTTATCTTTTGTTTTATTGCAAGCCCGCATATAACTTCAAATCCTGTTTTTTTAGCGTCGATAATATTGACTTCCGAGGTAATTCCTCTATCCCAAATAATATAGGCATCTTCGATATTCAAATTATGCAAAGAAGTCATTACATCTCTCAGGATTCTTGAATCAAAAATATTTCCTTCAAATGTTTTATGAAAAATTGGTATTTCATCTTCTGTAACTGCAAGTCCTATCTGGACTTGCGGCAAATATTTTCCATCCTTATTTTTTCCTTTTTTTGCGAAGGAACATTCTGTTCCATAAAAATAAACATTGGTAACATCAAAAAAATAACTTTTAGGAATAATTTTATAAATTTCCTGTACAGACCTAAATATTCTTCTTTGAATTAATTCAGAATTTTTATCATTAATAGAATCTAATGCATAATATAATTTTTTTTCAGAAACATCTTGAATATTAAGCATTTTATGCAAATCTGTTCTTTTATACCAATCCTCCATTTTGTTTAAGCTTTTTGATTCTAAACAATGCGCATATGCTAAACTCAATAAATATTCTCCATAGTCTCCAAGTGTCTCAGATAGATTAATTTGTTTTGCAAGTGTATTTAAAACTAAGAGGGGAGCCCAGATAGTTACTTTTGTGATTTCCGCATTTGCTGTAGAACCAGACAAAATCTTTTCTCCATTCAATTCTTTACCAACATATCTTATATGTTTTTGAACTACTTTTCCATCAACCCATTTGTTTTCAACTTCCGCTAAATATGTAAATTTCCCCCTTTTTATCTTACGAATAAATGTCATTTTAGTGTATATAATATACACTATTA